>JAQCEB010000002.1 GCA_027729925.1 Actinomycetota bacterium | reverse complement strand
GTTGAATTAGATATCTGACAATCTGGCCTCTAATTTCTCTATTTGAACCTTTAAACTTCCCAACTTTCAACGTTTTACTCTTGACTATATATTTATTACAGGTTTCTTCTAGAGGACAAATACTGCACTGAGGATGCCTACTAGAGCAAATAGTGGAACCTAAATCCATCAATGCTTGATTTAAATCTCTAGAACTAATATTTTTTAATAAAATTTTCTGCAGTTCATTTATTGAATAATTTTCTAAATCAGTACCAAAAAATCTTTCAAATATTCTATTTATATTAGTATCTTTTGTTAACACCTTTTCACCATAAGCAAATGAAAGCAAAGCATTTTTTGTATACTCTCCAACCCCAGGCAGAATTTCAAAATCTGGGTAGAGATTATTAAAACCTTTCTCGTTAATTATTTTTGAAGCTTCAAATAACCTTCTAGCCCTATTGTTGTATCCAAGTCCAGACCACAGTTTTTGTACTTCAATATATTTTGATGAAGCCATATGCTTTGGTGTGGGGAAAGCTTTAATAAATTTTTTATAATATTGGTTTGCTCTTTCTAGTTGAGTTTGTTGAGCAATTACTTCTATTAGCAAAATCTTCCAAGGATCTTTAGTGTTTCTCCAGCTAAACTCTCTTTTATTCGATTTATACCATGAGAGAACTGTCTTTTTGAAAAACTTAGTTTTATCCTCCAAAGGTGAGCTCAACAAAACCTTCTGGATCAAGAAACTCTCCTTCTTTTGGAGTTTGACTACTTACTCGACCACTAGTATCACCACTTGCAGACGGCAACAATCCAGCTTCTTGTAGTATATTTGAAGCTTCTTGATAAGTAAATCCAATAACATTTGGAACTTCTATTTTTAATCCCAAAGACACAATTACTTGAATTACTTGGTCTAAAGTCGCAATTTCACCCCTACCGGGTAAGGTATGCGAAACTAAACCAACATCAACATTTTCAGAGTATTCTTCAATAATTTCATATTCGAAACCTAAGGTTTCAAGAATTTGTATTGCATCTTCTGGTGATTTTCTAGATAGATCACTAATGACAATCAAGCTTGGACCAGCAGAAATAACTAGATCTACTGTTGAATCAGGACCCATTTTTGTGCCAGCAACTGGATTTTGAGAAATTACGAAACCCCTGGGAACAGTATCGTCATTTACTTCAAGAGTTTGACCAATTGTAAAGCCACTCTCTTCAATTACATAGATAGCTCTTTCTGTTTCAAGGTCTAATACATATGGAATTGGAAAAGCTTCAGGTCCTACAGATACAATAATTGTTACAAGTGTGTCAGGATTAGTAACTGTATTTGCTGGAGGCTGAGTTCTGATAACTGCACCAGAGGGAACAACAGGATCTGCTGCATTTTCAATACCAACTTTAAATCCTAGGTTTTGAAGATCTAACAATGCTTGTGCTTGTTCACTTCCTGTTAAATCTGGAATCTCAATAACTGTTGGAGCGCCTCCATCTGCGGGTAACCCTTCAAAGACTCTTCCTAAAGTCCAAATAGTTCCAGCTACCAGCGCAATTGAAATAATCAGAGCAGGCAAAGTAAATCTAAGTTTTATTTTAGGATTAGTTAAGTCAACAAGATTTTCCCTTGTTTGTTCAGCCTGAAGATTTTTTCTTTGCTGAAGCAAAGTTGCTCTTAAATCTTCAGCGGATCGGTATCTATCATAAGTTGCTTTTTCAAGAAGCTTCATTACAGCATTTTCAATTCCCTTTGGGATATCTCTTCTAAAAGATGAGAGTTTTTCAGGCTTATCAGTTAAATGCTTAGTTGCGGTCGCAATAGGTGAGTCACCAGAGAAAGGAGGTTTTCCAGCAATTAACTCATATAATACTGTCCCAAGTGAGTAAAGGTCAGATTCAATAGATACTGGTTTTCCTTGTGCTTGTTCTGGAGAAATGTAACTGGCTGTGCCTAAAATTGAACCTGTTTTTGTAATATCACTTTCTTCGTTTTGTAAAGAGACAATACCAAAATCTGTAACTTTTACTTTTCCATCAGGTGTAATCATTATATTTCCAGGTTTAATATCTCTGTGCACGAGACCTTTTAAGTGAGCAGCATGAAGACCGCTAGAAACTTGTGACCCAATAAATAAAATATCACTCAAACTAATAGTTCTATTTTTTGCAATTATAGAGGTAAGTGTATTTCCTTCAATATATTCCATAACGAAATAAGGCTCATCATCGATGCCCCAGTCAAAAATTTGGACAATATTTGGATGATTTAAGTTTGCAGCAGTTTGAGCTTCCCTTCTAAATCTTTCAACAAAAGTATCTTGATTAACATAGTTAGGCTTTAAGGTTTTAATTGCCACAAATCTTTTTAGTTGGGTATCTTTGGCTTTGTAAACAAACGCCATTCCTCCTTCACCGAGGACTTCTAATATTTCATACCTATCTTTTATTATTTGACCAATTTTCATTTTTAAACCATATTAATGATAATTGCCGATACATTATCTTTTGGTTGTTGTAATAACACTTCACTAATTAAAGTATCTGCACTTATTCCTTCTAGTAACTTCTTTTTTAGATATTCCTCTCCAAATTCATTGTATAAACCATCAGTACATAAGAACACAACACTTCCTTTACTTAATTTAAAATCTTTTCGTTGTATATCTAAATTTTTTTTTGTCCCAAGTGCTTGAAGCAAGACATTTTGAAATCCTGGAACATTTTCATCTTCTGTCAATTGTATAAGTTGTCTATTGGAGAGAACATAGCACCTAGAATCACCTACATGAGCAATCTTTAATACTCCATTGATATCAATCTCTATAGCAGTCATAGTTGTACCCATGCCTTCAGAATCAATATTATTTTTTTGATAATTCAAGATTTCTTCATTAGCTTTAACCACATAGTCTTCTATATTTTCAAAATCAAGGTTCATAACTTTTGCTGCAATAGAACTTGCAACCTCACCTTTTTTATGACCACCCATACCATCAAAAACACCAGCTTTAAAAGGTAGGCTACCTTTACCTGACTTCACGGGGTAGATTGAGTCCTCATTTTTCTTTCGTTTTGGACCACATACACTTTTTACTGACCAAACTAATTTAAAACTATTCATTCAACAATAATCTTAGTTGTGAAATGTATTTGTTTTCTTAGACTATATAAAGAACTAAAATATTGGGCGGGTGGTGAAACTGGGAGACACGCAGGATTCAGGTTTCTGTGAGCATTGCTCGTGAGGGTTCGAATCCCTCCTCGCCCACGGTAGAATTATGAAAAAAACATTTAGCTATTTATTGATTGCAATACTCGCAGGAGCCTTGTCTATATTTGTATCTAGTTACTATCAAAAATTTACTGAGCAACAAGAATTTAATAGTTTTCTAGAAAAAGCTGGACTTGTTTCATCTTTGCATAACGATGCGTCAGAAAAGTTTAAAACAGTTTTAGATTTTTCTGAGGTCAGTAGAGAAGATTTCGAATTGACATTAGATCAAATAATTACAAATTCAAAGGAGGCTTACAATTTAATAAACAACATTGACTCTAAAACTACTACAAAAGAACAAGAACTTCTTCACATAGCAACAATCCACTGGTTAAAAGGTATTGAATTATTTGAGGTCTCAATAATCTCATTAATCGATAATCCAAATTCAGAAAAAATACAAGAGTCTATCGCACAAAGTATTGCTGATTTTTCTGTCGGAGACAGGGCATATGATGAATTTTTATTTTTGATTAAGCAAAACTCATCAGATGAAGGAACTTTTTTACCTGTTTTATACACAATTGAATATGTAGGAATTGAAGATAACTCATATCGATTTGCTGACTTATTAGTAGATAAAGCACAGTCGGGTTCAGGGGGTTTATTTTTAAGAAGAAACTTAGCAATTTCAGGAGCAGAATTTAAACCAAACCCATTAGCTCGTACTGAAGAAGGGTATTCGGTTCTTCAAAATGATAAAGTGGAACTTCAAATAGTGTTAACCAATGAAGGTAATGTAGATGCATATGATGTTGTTATATTAGTTTTAGTAACAGATGAATTTGGTGACACAGTTCACGAGCAACAAGCAAAAATAAACTCAATTGGACCACAAGAGAGTAGAATTTTTTATAGTGATGCAATTGATATTGAACCTGGTGTTGTACATGAGTGGTTTATCAAATTAGAAGAATTAGAAAAGGAAGAAAACTTAAATGACAACTTGTTTGAAGTATTTGGTTTCATTCCTCCAGAAAGTTAATTATGTTAGACCCTAATTTATTAAAAGAAAATATAGATTTATTAGAACTTAGCTTAACCAAGAGAAATTTAAAAATTGACATATCTAAATTAGAAGAGCTTAACGAAGAAAGAAAATCTATTAGATTTGAAGCTGAACAAAAAAGAGCTGAACAAAAAGAGATCGGCAAACTAATTGCTTCAGCCTCTGTAGATGAAAAAGCAAAAATGTTAGAAAAAGCTGCAAGCTTAAGTGAAGAAGTTAAATCACTTTTTGATAAAGTTGAAGAAAAAGATCGAAGATTTTTTGATGAGTGGATAAAACTTCCGAATTTAATTTCTGATTCATCACCAGTTGGTAAAACGGATGAAGATAATTTAGAAATAAAAAAAGTTGGAAATATAAAAAAAATAGATAATCCTAAAGATCATTTACAAATTGCTGAAAAACTAGGGTTAATAGATGTCCAAAAAGCTGCAGATGTTTCAGGCTCAAGGTTTTCATATTTATTCGGAGATCTTGTAAAGATTGAATTTAGTTTAGTAAGTTGGGCATTAAACAAGTTATCCGATAAAGGGTTTATCCCAACAGTACCACCTGTTTTAGTAAGAGAAAAAGCACTTTATGGTACAGGCTTTTTTCCAGATGATGCTGAACAGGTATATCAAATACCAAATGATGACCTTTATCTTGTAGGTACTTCTGAAGTTCCACTAGCTGCATTAAAAAGTGATGAAATTTTATCATTAGAAAATCTTCCAATAAGATATGCAGGATTTTCAACTTGTTTTAGAAGAGAAGCAGGAACATATGGTAAAGACACTTCAGGTATTTTTAGGGTTCACCAATTTGATAAAGTTGAGATGTTTTCATTTTGCGATCCTGAAAAATCAATTGAGGAACATGAATTTATTTTATCTGTCGAAGAAGAAATATTACAAGAGCTAGAAATACCATACAGGGTCGTGGATGTTTGTTCAGGAGATTTAGGAGCTTCTGCTTCTAAAAAGTATGATATTGAAGCTTGGATACCAAGTCAAAACACATACAGAGAGGTTACTTCGTGTTCAAACACTACCGACTATCAAGCTAGGAGATTAAATATTCGATCTAAAAAAGATGGAAACACTCAAATTATTCACACACTTAATGGTACTGCAATCGCTGTAGGCAGAATTCTTATTGCTTTAATCGAAAACAACCAGCAAGAAGACGGAACTGTAAAGTTTTCTGAGTCTCTTTCCAATATTTTGGGTATTGAAAAATTAAGCTAATAATAAACTAGCCACCATACTTAACCCTAAAGATACATATACCACCCTCGCAAAAAGAGCACTTTTCTTTAAAGTATTTTGCAAGCTCTCGCCCAAAAAAAGCCAAGCACCAACGCAGAATGGTAGTATCGCAAAATATACGAGTGCTCCTTGATTGCTGGTAATATTAAACGCAGTCAGACCTGACACTGCCATCACCACTCCTTTAGGGTTTATCCATTGAAATAAACATGCTTGAATAAAAGTAAATGGCTTTTCAATTTTTTCTTTACTAATAGAAGTAGTAGTGGTTGCAACTTTGAATGCTATATAAGTTATTACTGCATAACCAACATATTGTAGATAATCAAAAATTTTTATCGGAATAAATGAGAGTGCAAAACCACCAACAAAAAATAAAAATGTAAATCCTAGCCAAATACCTAGAAAATGTGGAATAGAAGCCTTTTTGCCAAATTTGAGAGAAGAAGCCATAAGCATAGAGTTATTAGGACCCGGTGTTATTGCAGTAACGAATGCAAAAATAAAAAACTCAAACATCAAGCAATTTTACTTGTTAAAAAAAGTTATCAGCGGAGAGGGTGGGATTCGAACCCACGGAGCCAAATGACTCACGACATTTCGAGTGTCGCGCACTAGACCGGACTATGCGACCTCTCCGAGTAATATGAATATTATGAAGTATAAATCTGATGAAGAAAAGATGGAAGTTGCGTTACTAGAATCTAAAAAGGCACTTGATTTAAATGAGATTCCAGTCGGAGCTGCAATCTTTGATGCAAATGATGAACTAATTTGTTCGAATCACAATAGACGAGAGGTTGATCAAAATCCTGTCGCACATGCTGAGATTTTAGTGTTACAAGAAGCAGCAAAAAAATTAGGAACCTGGAGACTCGAAGGCACCACCCTTGCTGTGACACTTGAACCAGATTCTATGTGCGCTGGTGCTATTGTGCTTTCAAGAATTAAGACATTAATTTATGCCGCTCCAAATTTAAAAGCTGGTGCTGCATATTCTTTATACAATATTCCTCAAGATCCTAGATTGAATCATTTTGTAGAGATTAAGGATAATATTCTTACACATGAATCTGAAGCTATATTATCCTCTTTCTTTGAAAGTAAGAGATAGCTACAATAGAATCTCAGACTTATACGGAGGGATCGCATAGTCTGGCCTAGTGCGCACGCTTGGAAAGCGTGTAAGGGTTCATCCCCTTCGAGGGTTCGAATCCCTCTCCCTCCGCACAAGACCATCTGGAGGGATGGCCGAGCGGACGAAGGCGTTAGTCTTGAAAACTAATGTATGTATTCCATACCGTGGGTTCGAATCCCACTCCCTCCGCCAGCTTGGAGAGGTGACTGAGTGGCCTAAAGTGCTCGCCTGCTAAGCGAGTGGGGAAGCAATTCCCTCGAGGGTTCGAATCCCTCCCTCTCCGCCACGCGCCCGTAGCTTAATTGGATAGAGCATCTGACTACGGATCAGAAGGTTGGGGGTTCGACTCCCTCCGGGCGTGCTCCGAAACAATTCTTTACTAAACTGATGTTATGAAAAAATTTTTATTTTTCTTCCTAATTTTTCTCCTTAGCTGTGGAGAAAATTTTTCTGAAACAGAAAAAAATTGTACATCTAGTGACGTAAATATTAAAGAATCTATTTGTAGAGACATTGATTTAAAAGCTGGAACGCAGCAAGTAAAAAAAGAAAGAATATTAAATAGTATTAATACTTCGGGGATAAATTTTAATCCTTAGAGCTAAAAAAATTTTTTAATAATTCCAAAGGGGTTCATTTACATTCCAATTTGTTTCATTTCCCCATTTATTTAAATAAGTAACTTGATCTAAAGGGTTTCTGTCAGCAACGCCCCATTTTCCTAAAGGATATCCTGCTGTGATTACTGCATTGATAGTCCAACCTTTGTCGCTAGGAATATCAAGTATTTCAAATGCTTTTTCTTGTTGAAACATTCCCAAAACTGTAGTCAAACATGTTCCGATACCGTGTGCTCTACCAGCTAACATAATGCTCCAAATAGCTGGATAAATTGATGAACCAGTAGGATCATTTCGAGATAAAACTACAAATTGTGCGGGTACTTTATGAAAGTTTTCAGAAAGCCATGCAGCAGATTTGCTAATTCTATTTACTTGTTGAGCTTTTTCGGTATCTCCAACATTCGATGCTCCCATATCTGAACTTCCACCATAAAATTCTTTTACATAAAAGTTCCACGCTTCTCTATAAGCATCTCCTAATTGATTTTTAACATCATTATCAGTAACAACAATAAACTTCCACCCTTGTCGATTTGAACCACTTGGAGCACGAATTGCTGCATCGACCATTTGTTGAATAATTTCTTCAGGTATTTTTTCTTCACTAACTTCTCATCGCTCGAGTAGTGTATAGAGCTTCAAATACATCCATCTAACAATCTTACTAATATAGATAAGATGGATGAGAAATTAATTAAAGAAATTAAAAATCAAGTTGGTTATATTTGGATTAATAGACCTGATAAAAAAAACGCCCTAGATCTTGATATTTGGTTTGGTCTCCCAAAGGCTATTAAAGAATTAAATGAAACAGAAGAAGTAAATTGTATAGTTATTGCTGGAAAAGGAGATTCTTTTTCTTCCGGTATAGATATAACAACATTTATGACAAATTTTGAGATAAATGAAGATTTAACTTCCAACACTAAAGAGAGAAAAAAACTAATGAACTCTATTAAAAAGATGCAAGATGCATTTACAGAATTTTCTAAAAGTGAAGTTCCTGTTATTGCTTTAGCACATGGGTATTGTTTAGGCGGGGCAACAAACCTTATTTCAGCATGTGATATTCGGCTCTCTACAAAAGATGCAAAATTTTCTATTGGAGAGTCCAAACTAGGTCTTGTTGCCGATGTTGGAATCCTACAACGAATGCCAAAGATAGTTTCAAAAGGTGACGTTAGAGAGCTAGCGTTTACTGGAAAAGTATTTGACGGAGTATATGCTGAAAAGATTAGATTTGTTAATTCAACTTATGAAAGTAAAGAAGATTTATTTGAAGCGGGACAACTTTTAGCCGAAGAAATTTCTCAAAACTCAACAAATGTTATTAGAGGTGTAAAGCAAGTACTAGATAAAGGCGAGGATTTAACAACTGAACAGGCTCTAGAGTACGTCAGGTTATGGAATACTAGTTTTTTGATTTCTGATGACTTGAAAGAAGGCGTGTTAGCATTTTTAGAAAAAAGAGACCCTAAATTTAATTAAGTTTTTCATATGTTGCAATTGCATAACGATCGGTCATTCCTGCAACATAATCTACAGCATTCTGTATATCAGTTTGGTCTTGAATATAAAAATCAGGTAAATCTTGGGGTCGTTTTGTAAAGTAATTTACTAAAAATTCAACAATTCTTTTTGCATCCGTTCTTTGTTTCATTGTTTCTTCTCTGAGGTAAACATTTTTGAACATAAAGTCTCTTAATCGATTCATAGTATCTAGAATTTCTGAATCCATTGCTATTTCAGAATTGCTAGAACCTTTAAAAACTCCAGAAATAAGTGAATTAATCCAATTTTTACCTGGCTCACCAAGAACATCAGTAATATCTTTTGGAATGTCTGACTCTTTTAAAACACCAGCTCTAACTGCATCTTCAACATCATGAGAAAGATAAGCAATTCTGTCAGCAAATCTACAAACCATACCCTCTGGAGTTTTTGGAGGTTCGGTATATTTCCAAGGATGTTTCTCAATCCCATTTAGTGTTTCTATAGTTAAATTTTTAGGTTCTATGTGTTTAAAAATTTTTACAGAGTTTTCTGAGTGACTCCATCCATTGTCTAGCATTTCATTCAAGACATCTTCACCAGTATGTCCAAACGGCGAGTGCCCAACATCGTGTCCAAGACAAATTGCTTCAGTTAAGTCAGGATTTAATCCAAGTGCTTTTGCAATTGACCTTCCAATTTGAGTAACTTGCAAAGTATGAGACATTCTAGTTATAAAATGATCACCATCTGGATTAATAAATACCTGGGTTTTGTGTTTAAGCCTTCTAAATGCTTTTGAGTGTAAAATTCTGTCTCTGTCTCTTTCAAATTCAGTTCTGAATAAATCTTTTTCTTCGTGATTTATTCTTCCTTCTGTTGAATCAGCAAATGTTGCTATAGAAGAGAGGGAAACTCTTTCATTCTGTTCTCTCCAAATTCTATCTCTTAATACGAAAGAATCATTCATAAATTTACTTTACAGTTTTTGAGATTCAAGTAAAGAGGTTAAATCTTTCCAATGATGTAAATCCAAAACTCCCTCGATAGGTCTGTTGTAACTTCTGACAAAACGAATTATTAGCTTTTCATTTGTTTTTTTTGTAAAACTTTTAAGTTGATGTGGAGCATCGTCAATATACACATCACAATCAATTTTCCATTTATCTTCTGTAAAATGTATTTCTTTAGTAGGTATTTTATTTTCACCTAACCAAAGTAACGTGTCATTTATTGACCACCAAGGTTTAGATGACAATATAATAATTTCATTACCAAAGTGTATCTGCTCCATTAGAGCTTCAACTGAATCTTCGTAAACTGGAAGATGTCTAAAAATAGAATTTCCATTAATATCTTTAGCCCAATTCCAAAAATCGATTTCTTTTTTAAAATGAGTTAAAGGACTAGCTAGACCCCATTCTGTAATATCAGATTCATTAATCTGTTTTCCGAAGTCTTTATAGTATTGAGTTGTCCAGCCAGTAGTAAAGTCAGCTACAACTCCATCTAAGTCAACACCTATTCTCACTTGACTTAGTTTAATTGTATAGTGCAATATAGAAAGGTATCATATTAACATTTACAAGTATGCAAGAAGCTTTATATAGAAAATACAGACCATCAAAGATTGATGATCTTATAGGACAGGACGATGCTGTAAAGCTTATAAAACAGCAAATTATAAAAAATAATTTAAGTCATGCATATTTATTTTCTGGTCCTCGAGGAGTTGGTAAAACATCATTAGCAAGAATTATTGCTATTGAACTTGGCTGCGATCCAACTTTTGATATTTCTGAAATTGATGCTGCATCACATAATAAAGTAGATGATATTCGTGAATTAAATGAAAATATAAACTTTATTGCTAGTAGTCCAGGAAAAAAAAGAGTTATTATCTTAGATGAAGTTCACATGCTGTCCAATGCTGCATCTAATGCTTTTCTAAAAACACTTGAAGAACCTCCCGAACATGTAATATTTATTCTCGCAACTACAGAACCCGAGAGAGTTTTGGAAACAATTAAGAGCAGAACAACACACATAGTTTTTAAAAAAATAGACAATAAAGAAATTACTACGACTTTATCTACTATTGCCAAAAAGGAAAACATAACATTGCAAAATGATGTTCTGGAATTAATTTCGAACAATAGTGACGGCTCTCTTCGAGATGCAATTAATCTTTTTGAACAGACTTTTTCAACATTCGGATCTAAAGCAACTACAGAAGATGTTTACAGCATTCTAGGTAGGGTATCTACAGAAAATATGTTAGAAATTGTCAATTCTATGTTTGAACAAGACACCTCAAAGGCTTTAAAAGTTCTAAAAGAAAATTATAAAAAAGGTTTACAGCCTAAAGATATACTTTCTTCGATAACTAATTTATTTAGGAACATTTTTTATGTTAAGTATCTTCCAAATGACGAAAATATTTTTAATTTAACTAAAGATGAGTTGAAGCTAGTTAATCAGTTGAATGAAAGCATTACAGCTAAGCAATTGGCAAGAATACTTGATTTGCTTGACGACATTAATCAAAATATAAAAAACGCACCTTCACAAGAATTAAAGCTTGAATTATTTGTTATAAAATTAATAAAGCCTGAGTTTGCATTTGACGTTAAGTCGTTATCTAGAAGAATTGATTTACTAGAAGGTGAAAATATTAAAATTAATACTCAGCAACCACAAACCGAAGCTTTGAGTGTTGAATCAAAAAAAGTACCTGAAAGCAAAAAAAAAGAAAAAACAGTAAAAGAAGAAAAAAATAAAAGTAGCTTAGAAAATTTTGATGTAATTTGGCCGATTATTTTAAAAGAAGCCAAAACTCAATTAACACCGAGAAAGTATTCGTATTTGACCTTGGTAAAACCTGAAATTGAAGATAATTCGTTGAGTTTTTTAATAGATGAGAGTAACGAATTTTTAATTACCGAATTAAATAAATCTCAAGATATAAAAGAATTTGTTGAAGTTGAAATAGAAAAGCAACTTGGCATAATTGTTAAAATTCAAATTAAAGCTCAGAAAGATTTAATTAAGGAATCACAAAATCAAAACAGTTATCAAGATAATTTAGAAAATATATTTGGAATTGAAAATCGAGACTAACTTTCTTTAAGGTTTAGATCACTCAAAGCTACAGTAATTCTTCTAGAGCCTTGGTTTTGAGCACTTTTGCAGAGCTCAATAAAACTTCTCAATTCTCCAGTTCTGAATTTTTTTAATTCATCAGATGTATCTATTTTTGAAGCTCTTTCTCTCTCTAATAATTTTATTTCAATTTCCTTTGCCCTTGCAAGGTATGTACTACTAACTTCAAATAAAGTATCTACACCATCTGCAATTGGGGGAGTAATATGTCCCATTAAAACATCAATATATTCATTGATTTCTTCATGAAGCTCTTCTGCATTTGACAGACCCTTTTTGACTGGAAATTTTTGCATTATTCTCTACTTGATAGATTAATATATTTAAATTTTAGCAACTTAACTAAGACAAAAACAATAATGGCTATTGCTAATATCGACAATGACATTGAAGTTATTTCATTACTAAAGTCTATTTTTTCAACAGTAAAATACGATGTAGAAAATATTAATAAAGACTTAATAAAATCATTAAACAACTCTTTATTTAATAGCTTCTCTCTATCAATACCTAGTTTCAGCAAAAGTATAAAAGTATACACATACAGTGAGAAGACTATAGTTAGAGCAAATTTTAAAGTACTAGGATTTTTTATTTGACTCATATACAAAATTGTTAAAAGCGTAACTAATGTGCCGCTAACAACTGGAAACCAAAATTCTTCTTGAACATAGAAAGTTCTTGTTAATATTTGATTAATTGACCAAGGCAAAATTGCAAAACAGATAATAAAGAAAATTGAACTCACAGTATTTGTTTCAATTGCTGTAAAATTACCTCTTTGGTAAACAATTTTAATAATTGATTCTGAATTTACTAATCCAAATACCATAAGTGCACCATTAAGAACTAATAGATAAACAAGTTGTTTTCTTACTAAAATTTTTAACTCATCATATTTATTATTCTTGAATAATTTCGACAAAAATGGATAACTGGCAACACCTATAGCTTGTGCAATAATTCCTACTGGTAATAAAGCTATTCTTCTTGCATATCTAAACGATGCAATACTTCCAGTATCTAATAGTGAACCAAAGTACCTAAATAACTGTTCGTCTATAACTGCAATTGATTGACCAACTATTAAAGGTAAAGATATAAAAAGATATTCTTTTAAATATTTTACATTTGGAAGAAAATATTGAATAATTAAACCTGATTTAATCACTCCAATTAATTGAATAATCAAATGGCCCAATATTGAACCAACTAATGTACCTATTGCAAAGCCTTTAACTGTCTCTTCTGGTGATGTCGAATTAATCCAACCAAAGAATATTATTGAACAATTGTAAATAACTGGAGCTAATGATGGATAAAGAAAGTTTTCTTTAAAATATTGAAAAGCCATCAAAATTGCACCAATAAAAAAGAAAAGCTGGCTAAAAACAACTGGGGTAAAAATTTCTATAAAGAATTCTATATTTTTAACATTTAAAAAATTTGCTATTTGATATCTTAAAAAATAAGTAGAAAGGGTTAAGATAATAAAAATAATTGTAAGACCGTATAATAATGAAAGGTAATATTTATTAACCTTGTCCTCTTGTTGTTTATTCAATAGTGGGATTAATGTAATAGCTAAATATCCACCCGCAGATAAATAAAAAAGAAAATCAGGAATTACAAAAGCTAAATCGAGAATATCTGTTGCTTCTGACAAACCGGTCCATTTTGCGAGCATAATTTCTCTATAAAAACCGAGAACCCTACTCATTAAATATGAAACGGTGACAATAGAAATTGAACCAATTACTTTTTTATAATTTTGCATAAGCTTCTTCTATTTTTGATAGTACTTCTTTAGGTATTTTTAATGGATTATTTTCATAACCTATGCCAAGCAAATTATTTGGTTTAATAGTTCCGTGGAAATCACTACCTCCTGAAATGAGAAGACTATATTCTGATGCAATATTTCTTAATTTATCAACAGTACTGTGATTATATCCTGGGTAATAGGTTTCGATTCCATTGAGTCCAAAGTTTTTCAATTGTACTAATAGATCTTTAAATTTGGTGTCAATCCAGTTTTCATTTTTACTAAATGATTCATTACTTACAATTGTGTGTGGATGAGCTAAAAAAATTAATACTTTTGAACTTTTACAAAGTTCGAATAGTTTTTCTATAGAAATTTGATGAGTGTTTATATAAGATGATTTACCATTACCCAAATAATTCAAAAAGGCTTCGTTGATACTATCAACATATCCTTTTTGAACCATGGCTTTTGCTATATGGGGTCGACCGGGAACTTTGGTTTTTAATTTTTTTAATTCAGACTTATCGATATAAATTTCTTGCTTTTCAAGTTGATTTAATATTTCAAAATTTCTCAAATTTTTTTGTTCTCTAATATTTTTTAATTCAAAATTAAGTTCAGATTTTTCTTCGATAAAGTAAACCAATAAATGAATTCCAGCAAACTTATTTTCATTTTCTAATTTTTGCCAACTTGCACTTATTTCTACACCTGAAATTATCTTTATGCCTGCATTCTTCGGAACTTTTGATAAATACTCATGATCTGTTATGGAGATTGCTTCTAATTGTAGGTTTTTACTTTGTTCTACAATATCTTTTACGGATTCTGTTCCATCTGAATTTTCTGAATGGATATGTAAATCAATACTCATTAAATCTAGAGTACTAGGCTCTTTTCTTCTGTAATTAATTAATTAGAATGTTTCCAATGAGTTTAATAGTACAAAAATTTGGTGGAACCAGTGTGGCTAATACAGAGTCATTACAAGTTGTTGCACAAAGAATTATTGATTGTAAAAATAAAGGCAATGATGTTGTTGTTGTTCCATCTGCAATGGGTTCAAGCACTGATGAACTAATCAATTTAGCTCATGAACTTTCATCAAAACCATCACCTAGAGAAATGGATATGTTACTTTCTGCAGGTGAGAGAATTACGATGTCGCTGCTCTCAATTCACTTAAATAGTTTAGGGTATAAATCAATTTCTCTTACAGGATCACAAGCCGGAATAATAACCAGCTCAAGGCACGGGAAGGCAGAAATAGAAGAAATAACTGGTGAGAGAGTAAGAGAAGGTTTAAGTTCAGGAAATATTGTAATTGTAGCTGGGTTTCAAGGTTTTAACCGAGACACAAGAGAGATAACAACTTTAGGAAGAGGTGGTTCTGATGCGACTGCTGTAGCATTGGCCGCTGCTCTAGGTGCAGAAAGATGTGAAATATTTACAGACGTTGATGGTGTATTTACCGCTGATCCAAGAGTAGTTAATGATGCAAAGCTTATAGAAGAAATTTCGTACGATGAAATGCTTGAAATGGCATCATCGGGAGCAGGCGTACTAATGGCTAGGTCTGTAGAATTTGGTAGAAGGTATAATATACCAATAATCGTAAAATCTACTTTTACGAATAATAAAGGAACTTTAGTAACAGAGAAAACAATGGAAGAAGCAATTGTAAGTGGTGTAACACACAACGATAAAGAAATAAAATTTACTTTATATGGAGTTCCAGATCAACCAGGCATAGCAGGCAAGTTTTTTGGTGCGTTATCTGAAAGCGGTATAAACGTCGATATGATCGTTCAGAATGTTTCTAAAAAGTCAATAACAGATATTTCATTTACCGCACCAGTAGATCAAAAATCTGATGTAGAAGAAATTCTAAGCAAAGTTTCTAAAGACCTTAATGCCGAAGGCTATGACATTGATGAAAACGTTGCTAGGGTTTCTATTATTGGAGCCGGAATGAAATCTGAGTCTGGAGTTGCTTCAAGAATGTTTAACACATTAGGTAAAAACTCAATTAATATTTCAATGATCTCGACTTCACCAATTAGAGTTTCCTGTGTTATCAACAGGAAAGATACTAAAAAAGCCTTAGAGTCTTTACATAAAGAATTTATATCTTAGAATGAAAATTGCAATTGTTGGCGCAACTGGATTAGTTGGACAAAACATTATAAATCTTTGCCAACAATTTTTTAGTAGCGATGTTGAATATACATTTTTTGCATCAAGTAAATCAGCTGGGAAAAAATTAAAAATTAATCAATCTGAATTAACAGTAAAAGAGTTAAATAAAGAAAATATTGAAAGTTATAATATTGCACTATTTTCTGCTGGTGGTGAGCGATCAAAGGAATTCGCTAATATATTTATCGAAAACGGCTCATTTGTAGTTGATAATTCATCTGCATTTAGAATGAATGAAAGTGTTCCACTTGTTGTTTATGGTGTTAATCAAAATATTATTACTAAAGATACAAAATTAATATCTAATCCAAATTGCACCACAATGGGCCTAGTTATGGCTTTAAAGCCTCTTCATGATCAATACAATTTAAAAGCCATTACACCTGTCGCATATCAAGCAGTTTCTGGTTCTGGTTCAAATGGAATACTTTCTTTACAAAGAGAAATTGAAATGGGTGACAACTTAAAACCAGATTATACAGAAGGATATTATACGAATCCAATAGCGAGAAATGTAATTCCTTTAGCTGGCAATCTTTTGGATAATGGATATTCAGATGAAGAAATGAAATTTTGTAATGAATCAAGAAAAATTTTAGATATTGATGATTTAATAGTAGAGCCTTCAAATGCCAGAGTAGGCGTTGTTACAGGACATGGCACATTTTGTTCTGCAGTTTTTGAAAATACAATAGATATTAAAGAGGCAATTAATGTTTTAAACAGTTTTGAAGGAGTTGAGTACTGGGATAAATCTCTCCCTACGCCTCTAGATGCAGAAGGAAGAAATGAAGTTTTAGTTTCTAGATTGAGAAAAGGATTATCAAGCAATAAAATCATAAATTTTTGGGTTGTTTCTGATAATTTACTTAAAGGAGCAGCACTAAATGCTGTTCAAATAGCAAAACATATTTCTGAATTATGATTTTTGTACCTGAAAATGTTGCTCAGAAAAAAAGAAGGTTTCTTGGTCCAGTTGGTAGGTTATTAATCAAAATATTCAGGTGGGAAGTTAAAGGTGAGATTCCAAATTTAAAAAAAATAATTCTAATAGGAGTACCCCATACAGCAATGAGGGATGCATGGTACGGGTTGCTTGCAGTACTTGCATTAGATTTAAAAATTAATTTTTTTGGAGCCGCATGGATTTTTACCCGTTTACCAAGTTTATTTACTATTTCAAACAATTTAGATAGACAAGGAATCCCCTGGCCGCTTTGGTGGTTACAAAAAATTATATTAAAAAAATTAGGAGGCATTCCTGTATATAGGGTAAATTCTAAAGGTTTAATTCAAGCAGCAGTTGAGGAGTTTAAAAATTTAGAAAATTATATTTTAGTTATTGCTCCGGAAGGAGGAGTTGAAGCTGTAGAAAAATTTAGAAGTGGATTTTATTATTTAGCTAAAGGCTTGGAAATACCGTATGTTCCTGTTGATATAGATTTTGGAAACAGATGTTTTAACATTAAAGAGCCACAAAAAATTACTGGTTCATTTGAAGACGAATCAGCCAAAATTATAGAAATATTTGAAGGTGTTAAAGGTGCAACCAGAACATTTAAAATGTTAGGAATATAGGAATAAACAAGCTTAAAATGTAGTTTCCTACCGGTATTTTTTTTAGCCCTAGTAGGTTTATGCCAACACCAATTAATAACACACCACCAACTCCAGCAATAGAATTTGAAATAGTTTCATTAACCACTTCACCAACTCCAAACGCACATAATGTAAAAAAACCTTGATAAATTAATATTGAAACACCAGAATATACAGCACCTTTACCACCACTAGATGTTAAAAATAGAACTAAAAAACAATCAAGAGCAGATTTAATTAATAAGAGTTCAACATTGCTTTCAACAACATCAAAAAATGGACCAATGATTGCTAAAGGACCCGTTATTACTATTAATGTTGCAGTTAGATAACTATCAATAAATTTACCTTTATCTACATCTTCACTTTCAAATTTTGTGTGTAAATATTCACCAAAATGTTCAATTTTTTCTTCAATTTTTAATAAGCTTCCTACAATAGCACCAATAAGTACAGAAAATAATATGATTATAAAATCAGAACCTTTTAAGGTTTCTCTAATTCCAAGAGTTAAAACTAGCAAACCTAAGGGCAATAAATTATTTTCGAAATTTTTAATCTCTTTTTTAATAAAAACTCTTGATATCAATCCAATTAAGAGTACGGAACCAGAATTAATAACAGTGCCAATACCGGGGAACATGATTATTTGAAATCGTTATGACTTCTACTTGGAGTTGGACCTACTTGACCCTGATACTTACTCCCATAAAAACTTGAACCATACTCTGACTCTGAAGGTGTGTTTAAATAGTAAAAAGAAATTTGACCAATTTTCATTTCAGGATAAATTTTTATTGGTAAGTTAGCAACATTAGAGAGTTCTAATGTTAGGTATCCTGAAAAACCTGGATCAACAAATCCAGCAGTTGAGTGAATCAACAATCCAATTCTTCCTAAAGAACTTTTTCCTTCTAGTCTGGCTACTATTTTATTTGAGAGTGATACTTTCTCAAAAGTTGTTCCAAGAACAAATTCACCTGGATGTAACACAAATGGATCTTCGAGAGTTGCTGTTACTAGTTTAGTAAGATCATTTTGTTCAGATTTTGGATCGATATGTGAATACTTATGATTTTCAAAAACTCTAAAGTCTGCACCAACTCTTAAATCAATACTTGAAGGTTGAATAAATGAATCTTCCATTGGAGAAACCTCAATATCACCTTCTTTTAGAGAATTTTTAATGTCAATATCTGAGAGCATTTACTACCTTTAGTTCTTTGAATATAATAACCTATTTTTAGAAAATATCAGTTAATTATTGAAGCAATTGACCAAACCGTAATGATGATTCCAACTATAGTTAAGAAAATAGTTCTTGAAAAATATAATTTTTTGGTTTCGGAGTTGTCTTTATATAAAGCTGTTAAGTTACCAGCAACCATAGCTGCACCAACTCCAAGTAATAGGAGATTAATTGTTAAATCAAGTGCAAAAGGGTCATTCATAACTTATATTATGATAATGAACATTCAAACAAGAGAACAAATTGTTGCAATATTTTTAAAATACAATATTTCTTCTAATAAAAATGTTAACGATTATGTAATTCTTCCATTAGATGGAATAACAAATACAAGTTACATTGTAAAAATCGATAGTAAAGAATTTGTTTTGAGAATTCCTGGAAACAATCCAGATGAGATAGATAGAAATGCGGAAAAACAAAACACAATTTTAGCTGAACAATGCGGACTGACTCTACCTCATATACTATTTGATGTTGAAAATGGGATTAAGATTTCAAAATATTATGATATTTATACATACACTGAAAAAGATTTTGAAAATAACGAATTAAGAAAAAATGCAATTGAAGTTTTAAGAAAACTACATAGTTCAGAAATTACATTTTTAGATAATTTTTCACCCTATAAAGTATTTGAAAATTTAGCTGATATCTCAAATAGGATAGAAAAAGATGCATTATTTGTTGGTAGGAAAATAGTTAATATATTAAATAATTTAGGTTTAGAACAAAGACCGTGTCACCAGGACCTTTACTGTGGTAATTTTGTAATTTTTGAAGATAATACTTATTTAATTGATTGGGAGTATTCATCTCAAGGAGATCCGTATTTTGATTTTGCTGATTTGTTTTGGCAAAACGAATTAGAGAAAAACATTGAGCTTAAAAAAGCAGCTTTAATCGAACTAGGGCTAGTTAATCAAGATCAAAAAGAGAAGTTTAATTATTTTGAAATTTTGTCGATGATAACCTGGGGTTTGTGGGCTAAGCGTAAGTCACCAAAAAGCGATAAGGGTGAAGAAGCTCTAATTCAAGCTTTAAAATTGTTTGAAAAAATAATTTTATAAAAGAATTTTCATTTAAGAGTAAAAATCAGTTAGAATTTCGCAGTTAGGAAAAAAGGAAGAAAAAACTTTAAATATGGGATCTTTGATTAAAAAAAGACGCAAAAAAATGTCTAAACATAAATACCGCAAGCGTCGTAAATCAAATAGACATAAGAAGAAGAACGTTTAATTAATTATCTCTTTCTTCACTTAAGAAATCTTCAATTTGTTGAACTAAATTATCCTCTGAAAAGTTATTTTCAAGATTGACTTCTGATTCTTCTAACCTAGATACATATTCAGCTAAATCTTGAGAATTTTCCATAGCTTTATTGATTTTTAATTCGAACTGCTGTCCTTCAGTTTGAATTCCTGAATCATCTAAATCAATTTTAAGTATTTCAGAGGTTTTATTAATCAATGCACTCATACCTTTTGGATAACCTCCACTACTTAAATAATGTGGAACTGCAGCCCAAAGCCCAGTTGTTTCAATTTCGTTTTCACTTAAAGTTTGTCCAACAACACTAGTTATACCAGTTGGTCCAGAATAATTTGGATTGAGTATATTAAATCTTGAGTGAAATGTTGGATCAGTGCTAACTCCAAAAATAGGTACAGGCAATGTATGAGCTACCTGCCCAAAGAAAGCCCCTAAAGTTATAGCTCTTTTTACTCCGAGCTCAACTAGAACGTCTTTAATGTTTTTTGCATATTCTTTCCAGCGCATGGAAGGTTCTTCTCCAAAAACTAAAATTAAATCTTTCTTCAATTTGTAATCTTCTATTGAATAGAAGGAAGTTTGTGGCCAATGAAACTCTCTTTCACCAAAATCTTTTACTTCAACAATGGGTCTTCTCATTTGATAGTTGTAGAAAGAATCTGAATCTAACTCAGCAAAAGGTTCAACATCATATGTGCAACTAATATTTTCTACACAACCAGTTGCAGTGTTACCAGCATCACTCCATCCTTCAAATGCAAGAATTGCAACAGGCTCAGAGAGGAGGGGTTTTCTATACCAAACTACATCTTCCATATTGAAAGAGTAATATTTTAATAAATTTATTAGATATAAATTATTGAAGTTTTCTTGAAGAGTTTAAAACAACCGAGATACTGGAAAGAGCCATAGCAAGTGCAGCCAGACTTGGAGAAATTAATCCAGCCACTGCTATTGGAATCATTGAAATATTGTAAATGAAAGCTAAAAACAAGTTTTGATTTATTTTTTTATTAGAGGAATTAGAAATTTTAAATACTGATGATAAAGTATCTAATCCGCCGTTATGAATTAATATATCTCCAGAAACTTGTGCAATCTGAGAACTAGTTGTAGTTGAAACTCCTATATCTGCTTGTTTTAGTGAAGGAGAGTCATTAATTCCATCACCAATAAAAACTACTGGGGATGAAATTTGTTTGTTTTTTATAAACTCAAATTTTTCTGATGGGGATTTTTCATAATAAAATTCATCTATATTTAACTCTTTAGCAAAGCTTTCCACATTAATTTTTTTGTCACCAGAAAGAATTATTACTTTCTTTAAATTAATTATTTCATTTATAAACTGCGTTGAAATAGAGGTCTCTTCTTTTAGAAAAATATCAAAATTATAATCATCGATTGTCACCTTTAAAGCGTTTCTCTCGGAGTTGATGTTTTTTGAAACAGAAACTTTATTATTACCAACCATTCCTTCAATTCCAACTCCAGGGTGTTCAATAACATTTTTAGTTTCAAAAAAACTTAAATTTTTTAATTCAGCAGCATAAACAAGACTCCTAGCTATTGGATGTTGAGAGTTTTTTTCAAGGCTAGCTACATATTGCAAAACTTCATCAGAACTTAATTCTGAATTTTTTGGAAGAATATTTTCAATTAAAAAAATTCCTGATGAGAGAGTTCCTGTTTTATCAAAAATAATGGTCTCAATTTTTGTTAACTTTTGAAGTGCATCAAAGTCTTTAAAAATAAATCCTTTTTTCTTACTTTCAGCTGCTGTTCTATATAAAACAATAGGAGTTGCTAAACCTAGAGCACAGGGGCAAGCAATAACTAAAACTGAAATAGCGTTTTCTATTGATTCAATTATTCCAAAGTCAGAAATTATAAATCTAAATAATAAAGTTAATAAGCTAAGTATTAATACAAAAGGTACAAAAAATTGTGTTATTTTATCCAAAGTTTTTTGAATTTTTGGTTTTGTCAACTGAGCTTCATTAATTAGTTGCTCGATTATGTTATAAGCTGACTCACTATATGGGTTGTCTACTTTTATTTTTATAACACTGTTCAAGTTTATACTTCCACCTAACAACTTCTCTCCAACGGAACGTGTTACAGGAATTGATTCGCCGGTAATTAAACTTTCATCTACTGATGCAGTTCCTTCAACCAGTATCCCGTCTAAAGGAATAATTTCTCCAGCTAAAACTTCGAAGATATCACCTTCTTTTGTTTCTGAAGTAGGAACTTCAAGTGATTCCTTATTTCGTAAAACAATTATCGAAGCAGGTAACTTATTTTTAAGATTTTTTGAAGATTGAACAGCATCTTCAATTACTTTTTCTTCTACAGATTTACCAATTAAAATAAATGAAATTATAAAAGCTCCTGTATCAAGAAACATTATGTTATTTGGAAATAAGGAGATTATTAGTGCACTTAAGCTACCTATCGAGACCAGGGTATCCATATTAAAATCAAAATATCTTATTTTTTTAAATGCTGAAATATGAAAGTCTTTTCCTAAATACAAAACAATTGAAAAACCAATAAAGTATGCCAAAACCTCAGCATTTGTGCCTATTAAATACCTCATTATAAAAGTAAGAAGTAAAGACATTACAGGTTTAAATACTAAAAACTTTGTTGTGCTTTCTTTATCTAAATTAGAGGAAATTTTTGCTTTGTAACCAATAGAATTAATTTTCTTTATTATTTCTTCAAATTCTAAATCTTCATTATTTTTTAAATTAATTTGAGCAGTTTTTAGGGGAAAACTAACTGTGACATTTTCTATTTTGTCTGTTTTTTGTAAAACGCGTTCAATACGTGCTGCACAAGCAGCACAGGTCATTCCATCAATATCAAGTATTAATGTATTATTCTGTTGGTTCAATGGTGTATCCATGATCATCTAATAATTTTTCAAAATCAGAAAGATCAACTACCTGGTTAGAATCAACAGAAACTAATTTATTTTCAATGTCAACATCGACTTTTTGTACATAATCTAGTGAGCCAATAGTAGACTCAATAGTCTGTTTACAATGACCACAAGAAATTTCAGGTACTTTAAATTTAAGCTCCATATCGCCACTTTAACATTGCTAAGTTTATAAAAAAGCCCCTAATTAAATAGGGGCTTTTTGAAATCTCTGGGGGAGATTTTAATACTTAAGCAGTTTCTTGAAGGATTCTGCCTCTTACTCTAGGATATTTTACTGGAGCATGGTTGAAACAATAATCTCTCTTGTTATATATGCTTAATTGAGTTTTGCATGAATCATCTTTGCAAACTCTGCCTTGGTCAAAACTTTTAGATGGCCTTATACCGCCTTTAATTTGACTTGCTTTTAGTCCGTCTGTCATTTATTTTTTTCCTTTTTAATACTTTGTGAATATATTCACAAGCTTAACATTTCAATTATAGAGGTCAAAATTAAAATAACAAGTTTTTTTGAATTAAAAAAGCTTCGTCATTCCAATCTCTACCGAGAAAATCTTTCACCAGTTCTTCTGCAGGTTTTGTTCCACCAGGTTTAAGAATTTTATTTTTGTAATCCTTACCAACACTATTAGATAAAATACCTTCATTTTCAAATCTGCTAAATAAGTCGTCGCCTATGATATCAGCCCATAAGTATCCATAATATGCTGCATCGTAACCACCAAGTAGGTGTCCGAAGGAACTTAAATGCATAACATCACCCGGATACTCAATGGTTGTCACCTTTTGAGATTGGCTTTCAACCTCTTCTAGTGAATCCGTATAGTCGCTTCCATGAAGATGTTGATCAGCTAATCCAAAAGATACTTGTCTTAGTGTTAATAAACTAACTCCGATATTTTTTGAGTTTTTTAATTTTGTACAAATTTCCTCTGAAAGCATTTCTCCTGTTTCAACATTTTTTGCAAATCGTGAAAGACACTCAATTTTCCATACCCAGTGCTCCATGATTTGACTAGGTGCTTCAACAAAATCCCATTCAACGCTTGCACCGACATATCTCGAAATTTTGGACTTTCCAATACCATTATGCAAAATATGTCCAAACTCGTGAAATAAAGTTTCTACCTCATCAAATGTCATCAATCCATCTCCAGTATTAGGATTTGGAAAATTAGCTACCATTGAAGACATAGGCAAATGTTGAGACTCTAAACCACCAGACGCTAAATCAAAAACAGCAGCATGGGTGTACTTCCCTTCTCTTGGATAAAGATCAAGATAGAAAAAAGCTATCTTTTCACCGTCTTCATTTATAGACCAAAGTTCTACATCTTTATGCCAAGCAGTTGAAGCATCTTCTTGTTTTATTTCAATATCGAATACTTCTTCACAGATTGAAAACATTTCTTTTTTAACATCATGTATATAAAAGAATTTTTTGAGTTCACTGCTATCGATTTTGCTTAATGAACTTCTTTTTTTAGATATAAAGTATCTTATATCCCACGGTGCTATCTCAGAAACTTTAATATTATCTGAAACAATTTCTTCTTTCTCTCTCTCTGCTGATTTTTGTAACTTTGGAATTAAATTATTGTACATTTTTTGAACGTTCTCAGGATTTTTAGCCATTCGATGCTGTAATCGATACTGAGCCCAAGTTGAGAAACCAAAAAGTTTTGCCTTATTGTTTCTTAACATAATTGCTTCTTTTAAAATGGGGGAGTTTTCATTAGAAGCTCTATTATTGAATGCTTTCCAAACAGTTTCTCTAGTGTCTCGAATTTTACAGTTCTCAATAACTGCATTTACATCTGGATAAGCCATTGTCACAATATATTGATTATCTTCTAATGTTAAGTTGCTTAACTCACCTTCACTTAATCCATCTAGCTGGTGCTTTTTGAATTTTAATTTTGTTTTATCTTTTGCAATATTTTCAGAAAACTTTATTTCAAGTTCTATAAGTTTTTTGTCTATTTCTGACAATAATGATTTATCATTTTCACTTAAATTGTGTCCAACATCAATAAAATCATTTTGTAAATCTTTATAAAATTCTTTTTCCTCAAAATCAAAATTATCTGATTTTATTTCATTAAACTTTTCATATAAATCAACATCTTTCATTGAGTCTAAAATAAAATTTCTGACTTTCGACTCTGCTTGATGGCCAAATTCTCTTATTTCTTGATTTGGATGGACATTAGCCATAAAAGGAACTCTTCCAAATAAATAATTTACCTCTCTCTCTAAGAGATCAAATTTTTCTAGCTTTGGTTCTGAATCCTTCTTGATGTCATTAATTATTTGTTCGCAAGCATTTAGTGTTATATTTAAATTATTTTCAAGTTCAGTTTTAGTTAAATTTGAATAATCGAACATTCATCTCCTCCAGTTTTTTTATGATACTATCTAATTATGGAAATCAAACTTGAATTTTGTGTAGTTTGAAACTACACACCGCGTGCAGTTAGTACGCTCGAAGATATTTTAGAAAAGTACGGAAAGGAAGCAAGTCCAATAACTCTAATACCTAGTGGTGGTGGTGTGTTTGAACTTTATCTCAATGGAAATCTCATTTTTTCAAAAAAATCACTTGGAAGACACGCAGAAGATGGTGAGATACTCAGGTTGATAGAAGAAGCTATTAGTTGAGTTTTCCTTTTGATTTAGGTTTTTCTCAAATTTTATTTCTTGGTTTATTATTTTTTTTAAGTTCAGCAATACAAGGAGTTTTAGGTTTTGGTTTTGCTGTTATTTCATCACCAATAGTTGTTCAAATAAATCCAGAATTAGTTCCGCAGCTACTTTCTTTACTTGCTTTACCACTAGCTATTAGAGTTTTTTATAGAGAAAAAGAAAAAGTCAATCTTAAGCTTGTACGACCTTTAATTTTAGGAAGGTTAGTTGGAGGACCAATTGGAACCTTGTTGTTACTAAACTTGAGTACAAAATATTTATCTTTATCTGTTGGGTTTATTGTGTTAATGGGTGGTGTAGCTTCTTACTTTGGATGGGTAATAAAGAGAAATAAAACAAATTCTTTTTTGGCGGGTACATTTTCTGGTATTTTTGGAATGACTGCTGCGGTCGGAGGACCTCCGGTTGCGCTACTATATAGAAATACTAAGTCAGAAGAATTCCGACCATCACTTAATAGTGTCTTTTCATTTGGTATCATAATAACCCTTGTTTTATTGCTTGCTACTGGAAAATTAAGCTTAGATCATCTATATCTATTTTTTATTTTTATACCTTTTGTACTTATTGGTTTTTCTTTATCAAATAAACTTTTCTCAAAGGTGTCTGATAGTATCATTTCATTAACCGTTACTTATTTTTCAATATTTTCAGGTTTATTTGTCATTTTGAAAAATATAATTTAATTTTCAATCAAGGTATCACTAACTACTATATGAGCATATGAGTCTTCTTTATTCATTGATTGCAGGGATTTTATATTTTTTGAGTTTTCCTCCATTTAGTTATGAATATTTAATTTTTCCTAGTTTAACGATTCTTTTTTGGACCTTAGCTATAAAAAATAAACCATTTTATACGGGAGCTATCTTTGCTTTTATCTCGTATGGGGTAATTTTATTCGGGATTCAATCTATTGGTTACGAAGCTTGGATACCGCTACTTATATTAATGGGAATAATATATGGTTTGTTTGGACATTTTCTTAAGAAGGCATTAAATAACAAAAACAATAAATATTTGTATTCAATATCTGTTATTAGTGCTTTTGATTTAATGAGATTATATTTTCCTTTCAATGGATTTCCTTGGGGTTTACCTGGGACAGTTTTTGTAGATTATAAGTTTTTAATACCTTTATTCAGAGCATTTGGAACATTAGGCGTATCATTAATAATTAGTTCTATTTGTTTAGCATTTGTTTTTTATAAAGAAAAAATTTTTATAAAAAGTTATCTTATAGTTTTTACTTTTTTAATAATTATTTCAGTGTTTGCAAATATCCAGACTCCAGTTTTAAGCAAAACTAATCAAACAACTATTGCTATTGTTCAAGGCAATAGTCCCTGTCCTGGAGCAAAAAACTATTGTGAAAATGAGAGGCAGTTGATTTATGAAAGCCACTTACAGCAAACTAAATTAATTAATGAGAAAGTGGATTTAGTAGTTTGGCCAGAAAGCTCGACAGGATTTAAAAACGACCCTGTTTTGCATTCTGATGTATTGAATAATATTAGAAATGAAGCAGAAAGACTGAATTCATTTTTTATTATTGGTGGAGATAGACCAATAGGTAGTAAAAATTTTGAAAATTATGGAGTTTTTATCAATAAGCAAGGCTTGATTGTCGATCAGTACTTAAAACAACACCCCGTACCATTTGGAGAATATATACCATTTAGAAAATATTTAGATTGGATCCCCCCACTTTCCCTTGTTCCAAGAGACATGATAAGAGGCACTGAAGAAAAAATTTTTCAACTGGAAAATTCTAAAATCTCAACAGTCATTTCATTCGAGGGTGCTTTTCAGAGATATATTAGAAATGGTGTTAAGAATGGAGCCGAAATAGTTGTAGTTTTGACAAACCAAGCAAGCTATGGTTTAAGTGCTATGTCTGATCAGTTTATTTTAATGTCTCGTGCAAATGCTATTTCAAATAATAGACCAATTGTTCATGCTGCAATTACAGGAAAATCTGCTTTTATTTCGAACGACGGAGAAATCTTAGGTCAAACTAGGTTGTTTGAAACTATTACTTCTATAGAAAAAATATCTGGAATGACTGGTTTAACTTTATATACAATGTTTGGTAATTATTTAAATCTCTTTATTGTGCTCTTATCTGTATTAATCTACATTATTAGAAAATTCAATCTTCGAGCTGATGAAAAGGTAAATTTTTCATAGCTACAGCTTCTAATAGCCCATTTTGATAAGCTCTTAGTCCAAATTTTGGAAGAATAGCAAATAAATGATCAAATATATCAGATTGAATTTTTTCATATGCTACCCATTCTGTTGTATTTGTAAATGTATATATTTCTAGAGGCACACCTTCAGGGCTTGAAGGTAGTTGTCTAATTAAGAAAGTCATAGATTCAGTATTTAAATTTTTATTTTGTTTCAAATAATTTTCTATATAAGCGCGATAAGTTCCAATATTTGTAAGTTTTCTTTTTTCTAATCCAGAATCAACGTCATTAATTTTTATATTGTATTCTTTTAGCTCTTCTCTCTTTATAAGTAAATAGTTTTTTAATGGGGGTAGTAACTCTAGATTTGCTAATTCAGCGTCACTTAAAAACTTAATACTTGATATATCAATATTGATTGCTCTTTTAATTCTTCTTCCGCCATAATCAGACATGGCACGCCAATTTTTGACAGAAGTATTTACAATTTTGGAAGTGGGAATAGTTGTAATTGTTTTATCCCAATTTTGGACTTTTACAGTATGTAAAGCTATATCAACTACATCACCATCTGCACCAAACTCTTTAACTTCAATCCAGTCACCAACTTTTATAATGTCATTTTGACTAATTTGAACAGAAGCAACAAATGATAAAATAGTATCTTGGAAAATTAGGAGCAATACAGCTGTCAAGGCACCTAAGCCACTTATATAGTATCCAACTGATTGGCCAGTTAGTAATGCAAAAATAATAATTAGGACAAATGATGTAATTATTATTTTAATTATTTGTATGTAGCCTTTTATCGGCTTATCCCTTAGGAAATCTATTTTTTCCGATATCTTATTTACAACAGTTAATATTTCGAGAATTGTTAGACCAATTGTTAGTGCAAAAAACGCATTAAATATTCTTTGAAAAATTGGATTTAAAAAAATATTTAATTGATACCCTGATGTGACTGTAATAATTTTGAAAAGAATAAATACAAAAACAAACGAAATCCTGTGAACAAATTTTTTATCAAGTAATAAATCATCTATAAGGGTAGAAGTTTTTTTTGCAAGTTTTTTTAAAATAGGAAAAGTAAACCATTTTAAAAAGACATAAAAAGATAAGAGTATTAGAGATAGAACAGCCAGATTAGTTATTTCTGAATTATTTATTTCTAACATACTTTTATCTTACCTAAAAACCCTCTTGTTGGCTTGACCAAGGAGGAGCTGCATTATTTTGAAATTCTTCGACACTAGGACCTCCTAGACTTTGTAGTTTTTTTTGACCGATTAAATAAGTTATTACTAATAACAATAAAGTAGTCTGATTTGAAGTAGTCAATTTTATTAAAACAAGAATTTCAGGATTTTGAAAAAAATAAATTTGTAAAGCTGCCTTCAAAAATAAATAAACTGTCCAAATATAAGCCACTAAAACATATGCAGGTTTAACTTGCGGATGCAAATACCACTCTTCTGGCCATTTTCTAAAAGCTTTTGAAGAGTAAATAGTAAAAGGTTTACCAAGAAATATTGAAAAAATGCCAACTATTGAAATAACCCCATCTCTAACTATTCCAGGAATAAAAAAACCAGATGCAGAGCCCTGATATTTAGCAAATACTAATGCAATTAATGAGCCGAGTGCCCCATAAAAAACATATTTTGTGTTTTGTTTTTGTAAAAATCTTAAAACTAAAAATCCGAAAATTACAATACCGGTTATAACTATTGCTGTGTTGAGATCAAAAAGATTAGATAAAAGTACAAACAGCACCGGTGCAATAACTGAGTCAAATACGTTCTCATTATCAGGAGATAAAGATTTTAACTCTTTAATAATTTCTTTAAATTTTTTATTAAATTTCAAAATCTAATTTAATTTTTTTGAAAAATTTTCATCATCAAAGTTTTTTATTGTTTCAATTTGAAAATTAGGAACGTCCAAATTAAATTTTTCTTTAACTTTTAATAACAATTCATCGTAACTTGTATTTGCAAAAAGTGCTTTTTGAATTTCTCCGTATGCTGAATCTCTGTCTATTCCTTGTGAGACCAAAAACGAAAGTACTCTTTGACTAATTAATTTATTTTGTGCAATTTCTAGATTTGAGTTGATTTTCTCATAATCTATATGGATGTTTTCAATAATATTTTTAAGTTCTTTTGAAATGAATGAAATGATATGGAAACTATCAGGAAAAATAATTCTCTCGACAGATGAATTAGAAATATCTCTTTCATTCCAAAGAACCATGTTTTCAAGACCAGAAATTATATTACCTCTTAAGATTCTTGATAAACCAGAAATTCTCTCACTACCAATGGGATTTTTTTTATGTGGCATAGCGGATGAGCCTTTTTGACCTTCTTTAAATGATTCAAACATCTCAGATATTTCAGATCTTTGGTAGTTTCTTAAATTTGTCGCAATTCTATCAAAAGTACTTCCAAGAATTGCGATCGAACTAAGAACTTCAGCATATCTATCTCTTCCAACTATTTGGCTAGCAAATATTTCCTGATGTAAACCAAGTTTTTTAAGAGTTTTACTTTCAACTTCTTCTGAAACAACAGTATAGTTTCCAACTGGTCCACTCATTTTTCCGAAACTAATTCCTTCTTTTGACTTAGATATTCTTTCTAGACCACGTTTAATTTCTAAATACCAGTTTCCAAAAATATTTCCAAGAAAAGTTTCTTCAGCAAACACTCCATGAGTTCTTCCAATTATTTTTGTATCTTTTTCTTGCATAGCTCTTGTCTTTAAAACTAACAAAAGATCATTAACAAATTTTTCAACAAGAACTATTGATTCATTTATTAAAAGACTATTTGCGGTGTCAACGATGTCAGAACTAGTTAACCCATAATGAATCCAATTGGAACCTTCGCCAACCTTTTCTTGTAAAACATCTATAAATGATGCCAAGTCATGATTTGTAATAGCTTCTCTTGCTTCTACTTCTTCTTTTAAAACATCTGAATTTTTAATTTTTTCCGACACACCTTTTGGTGCTATATTTTCTTCTTCAAGGGTTTCTACATAGTAAAATTGAATTTTTTTCCATGTATTAATCTTGTTTTGATCAGACCAAATTTGATCTACTTCAGGAATTAAGTACCTATCAATCATTATCTAATATAATATTTTGATTTCTTTCAGGCCCAACGGATATAAATGTTATAGGAACCTCTATAAAATCTTCGATGATTTTTAAATAATTTTGAGCGTTTAAAGGTAATTCATCAAATTTTTTAATTTCAGAAATGTCTTCTTTCCAACCAGGAAGAGTCATATATACAGGTTCACCATCATAAAGTATTTTTTGTTCATATGGATAGTCTTCATATATTTTTTCATCATATTTATAACTAGTTGCTAGCTTGATTTCTTCAAGTCCTGAAAGTATGTCGAGTTTTGTAATAAAAAGTTCACTCAAGGAGTTAACTCGCACTGAATATTTGAGAGATACTAAATCAAGCCAACCACACCTTCTTCTTCTACCTGTTACAACTCCAAATTCTTTTCCATTTTCAATTAAATAATCTCCAATTTCATTTTTTTGTTCAGTTATAAAAGGACCACTTCCAACTCTTGAAATATAAGCTTTTGTTACGCCAACAACACGATTTATATTTAGTGGACCAACACCAGAACCAGTGGCTGCATTGCCAGAAGAAGTATTAGAACTTGTTACATATGGATACGTCCCATGGTCAATATCAAGAAGTGCACCTTGAGCACCTTCAAATAAGACATTTTTTCCTTCTTTTATGGCGGTACTTATAAGTAATGAAGTTTCTTGAATATGTTTTGAAACAAGACCTTTGAAGGACTGTAGTTCTTCAATTATTTGATTTGCATCAAGAGGCTCATGATTATAAATATTTGTTAAGAGTTTGTTCTTTTCTTCAACATTAGCTTTAACTTTAGATGAAAATTTTTCTTCATCTAATAAATCTTGAATTCTAATTCCACGTCTTTGAATTTTATCTGCATAGCATGGGCCAATCCCTTTTTTTGTTGTACCAATTTTATTTTCACCCAAGCTTTCTTCTATAAGTACATCAAGAATTTTGTGATAGGGCATAACAACATGTGCATTAGATGAAATTGCCAATCTATCAGTTTTGATATTTTTAGAATTTAACATTTCTAATTCTTTTTTTAGGAAGTCTAAATCTATTACGCAACCCGATCCAATCACAGGGATACATTCTCCGTATAAAACACCTGAAGGAGTTAATGATAAAGCTATTTTTTCTTCACCAACTACTATTGTATGACCAGCATTGTTACCACCTTGAAAACGAACAACCATATCTGCTGAAGATGCAAAAAAATCTGTGACTTTCCCCTTACCTTCATCACCCCACTGGGCACCAAGAACTACGGTAGTGGACAATTTAACTCCTTAGATACAACATATGATAATAATGTTAGTTTTTATTAATCCGAACAACTTTCTAATTGTAAATTCTTAGCGAATTATTTCAATTTTGCAATACTTTTATAGAAATTGAAATAATTATTTTGAAACAAAAAGCTAATTATATTAAAGTTAAATCATGTCAGCTTCATTTGGGGCTGTCTACTTTTAATTAAAAGGAGATAAACATTGAATAAAAAAGCAATCGTTTCTCTACTTGTACTTGCGTTAGTGGCAGTAGCTTGTGCTACTGATACAGCAGAAGAAGCAGCTGTTGAAGAGGTTGTAGCAAAGACTACACTCGACACAGTAAAAGAAAGAGGATTCCTTAAGTGTGGAGTTTCTGGTACTGCAGTTGCTTTCTCTGAAACACAAGCTGATGGTTCTGTAACAGGAATTGATGCAGATTATTGTTATGCAATAGCTGCAGCAGTTTTTGGAGATTACAGTAAAGTTGAATTTACAGCGCTTACCGCTGCTGAAAGATTTACTGCTTTATCATCAGGAGAAGTAGATGTATTAATCAGAAACACAACTTGGACTCAAAGCCGAGACACAGAACTTGGTCTTGACTTTGGACCAACTACCTATTTTGACGGACAACAGTTAATGGGTAGAAATTCTGATGGATTATCTGCATCTTCAACACTTAAAGACATTGATGGTCTTAAAGTGTGTACAAATGCTGGTACAACAACAGAGAAAAACATAACTGAAGGAGCAAGACTTGTTGGTGCAAGCATTGTTCTTGAAACAGTTGAAACATTCGCAGAAGCTATGGAGAAATTCAAAGCTGGTGCATGTGATATCGTCACAACCGACGGTTCTGCTCTTGTAGGTAATAGAGCTTCAGAAGGTGCATTAAATGATTGGTCAATTTTCCCATCAACACCTATCTCAAAAGAACCATTAGGTCCTGTATATCGTTCAAATGATAGCCAATGGGGTGACATCGTCAATTGGGTAGTTTACGCTACATTTATTGCTGATGAGTACGGAGTTGGTAGATCAAATGTTGATTCATTTGATTATGATGCGAATCCAGAAATGGGTCGTCTCACAGGTAAAAACGATGGACAGTTACAAACTGTTATGGGCCTATCAGCCGATGCTTTCTATAATGTCATTAAACAAGTAGGAAACTACGATGAGATTTATTCTAAAAACTTAAATCCAGTTGGACTTTATAGAGAAGGATCAGCAAATGCTAGTTGGACAGATGGTGGATTAATCTACTCACCTCCAGCAAGATAATAAAACATTTTGTTTTAAGGAAAGGGGCTCTAATGCCCCTTTCTTTTTTTAAATTTTAAAAAGTACACTAGATTAGAGAGTTTGCAAATGGTAATATCAATTAATAAAAATGAATAAAAATAAATTTAATTTTGCATTTTGGAGAGATGTAAGGTTCCTTAAATGGGCTTTTCAATTATTCGTTTTATTTTTAGTCTTCAACTCTTTAAGAGGGTTTTTCTCACAAGCTGTTGCTAATCTAGCTGCAACAAATCTTCCATTTTCTTGGAGATTTTTAGGTACAACTCCAGGAATACAGGTTTCAGAAGGTTTTAAAACCTATCCAGAATCTGGTTTAGAAGCTATTCAAATAGGTATAGCGAATATGTTAAGAATTACTGTTTCAGGTATATTTTTTGCAACAATATTTGGAACAATTATGGGTATTGCAAGATTGTCTAAAAATTGGATTGTTGAGAAATCGACCACTGGTCTTGTAGAGATAGTTAGAAATATACCACTTTTAGTTCAAATTTTCTTTTGGCAGGCTGTTCTCATTTCTTTTCCAAGACTTGAAGAAGCAGACAGAGGTCAACATTTTATTCATATCAGCGCTAAAGGAATAGCATTTCCCTGGTTAGACCCAGGAGAATCAAGTTGGTTATTTGGATTTTGGTTTATTCTATCGCTTTATTTCACCAGAAAAGTATTTAAGTGGAGAGTTTCTGTTTTAGAAAAATATGGACGAGAAGCTTATCCAACTATATATTCTTTAATTTTCTTAATAATTTCAAACATTTTAGGTTGGGCGGGTGCTTATAAACTAGTTGGTATATTTGGGTATGCGGCTTCAATTGTTGGAAATTTATTTGATGTGTTTCCCCGTATTGGTATACAAGTTTTATTTATTTCTGTTGGTTCCTTTTATGCAGTTCGATATATTTCTAGTGAAGTTAAGAGAACAAGGAGTGCTGAGAACAGGGGCGTTTTAACTGATGACGATATATTTAAGCTAGTTATAACTGTGCTATTATTGTTGACTTTGATAGTTGGTATGTTTTTGCCTCTAGGTGTTGCAATCTCAGACTTTTTACTTGGAAACGAAGCATTTTTTAAATCAAATTGGGGGCTACCACAGTTTTTTCAAGGTATACAAAATAAACTTGATTGGAATTATTCAGGAGCTCCATTTTCTGTCAGCTATCCAGAGGCTATACAAGCTGGATCATCTACTTTTACGAATTATTCACAGGATGTTGGAAAAGTTATGACTGTTGGCTACTTTGCAACTTGGGTTGGTGTTGTTTTGTATACTTCTGTATTTATATCAGAAGTAGTTAGATCTGGAATTATGGCTGTTGCAAAAGGACAAAGTGAAGCAGGTCTATCATTAGGTCTTAAGCGAAGCACCTTACTTCGTCTAATTGTTCTGCCTCAAGCTCTCAGAATAATGCTTCCTCCAATGGGTAATCAATATTTAAACTTAGCAAAAAATACTTCATTAGGTATCGCTGTAGCGTTTCCAGAGATTGTTTCAGTAGGTCAAACTCTGTATAACCAAGAAGGTCAAACCATCGCAGTCTTTTTAATTTGGATGGCTTTTTATTCCTTTGTTAGCTTGACCCTGTCATCTATTGTTAATTTTTATAACAAAAAGTTAAAGATTGTGGAGAGATAATGATTGAAGCAAATACAAAAGTTGATTATGGAGTTGTGAAGAGGTGGCTAAAAGAAAATTTGTTTTCAAGCTATAGTTCTGTGGTTTTAACATTCGCTTCAATCTTCGCCCTTGTAGCTTTATTTCGTGGAATAATAAGTTTTATTATTTCACCTGAAAGACAGTGGACAGCTATTACTTATAATTTACAACTTTATATGGTACAAGCTTATCCAGAGTCTGACTTTATTAGAGTTTGGATAACTGTTGGGCTTGTAATAGTAATGTTTGGATTAACCTGGGGTTACAATTCAAAAAATATTCGGATAACAATTAATAATGCTATGGACAAGTTAATTAAAGTATTTGTTGTGTTATTTTTACTTATCTTAATAACACCTACATCTGTAACTACAGACAAAGTTCAGGGAATTCAAGAGGAAGTTTTGCAATTCAATACAAGGTTACTTTTTTTGGGTTATGTGACAATTTTGTTAGTTACCGTTATATTTATAAAGTTTAAGTTTTCAGATAAAACGGTATTAAGAGATTTATTAAGTTTTGCATATCTTGGATTTCTTATAGCTTCTATTTGGTTTATTAAAGTTCCTACTGTAGTTTTTGATAGTACAAATGTTAGAGTTCAAGATCAGTATTTACCTGTTGCGAGTTCAACAACGATTCCATGGACTGTATTATATTTTGTTTTAATTGGTTTTTATTATCTAGGTAAATCTTTTAATTCAAAACAAGTAATTGCACTTAAAAGAGCTATCCCAGCTTTTTGGTTTTTACTTCCATTACTCGTTGTAACATGGATTTATAGAAAACCAGATTTTAGTCTAGTTTCTATTTATTCAATTGACTTACCGATGGTAGCTGTAGGTTTAGTCTTAGGATACATTTCTTTGTTTATATTTAATCAAGAAAAAAATAAAAAATACCAAAAATACTTTTTTTATTTAACTCTAGCTTTATTTTTAGTATCTTTATTTTTACCAATTTTAAGACAATTAAAAATAATATTTTTTCTTTATTTTATACTCACATCATTATCGCCATACATTTCTAACACCAAAGAGAATTCTAAAAATTTATTGATTGTATGGACATTGTCCATTTCAATAATATTATTTTTAATGAGAGGTGGAACTTCAGAAACTCTTATTGAGGTTCCTGGCTCTTCAATTTATGGAGGGTTTGCTCTTACTTGGATAATTGCTTATTTTGGCGTTCTACTCTCATCACCACTCGGAGTCTTATTAGCTCTAGGCAGAACTTCAAAATTACCAATAGTTAGAATTATTTGTACAACATTTATTGAGTTGGTTAGATCAGTTCCATTTATAACATGGTTATTTTTTGGTAGTGTCATGCTGTCTTTGTTTCTTCCTCGCGGTGTTGAGTTTGATGAAGTTGTAAGAGCAATAGCTGTAACAGCAATTTTTAGTTCAGCTTATCTGGCTGAGAATGTTAGAGGAGGATTACAGTCAATTAATAAAGGTCAGTTTGAAGCTGCTGATGCAGTCGGCTTAAATACGATTCAAAGAATTAGTTTAATTGTATTACCCCAAGCATTACGAGCTGTAATACCGACATTAGTAAGTCAAGTAATCAGTTTATTTAAAGACACCAGTTTAGTTGCAATTGTTGGTCTATTTGACTTACTGTTTGTTGGAATTAAAGTTATACCTGCTCAATCGCAAGGGGCTAACTTTTTAGGTACTGTATTGGAAAACATTGTATTCTGTGCAATACTTTATTGGGTTTTTACTTATAGCTTTTCTCGAAGAAGCATGAAAATTGAAAAACGATTAGGATTGGGAGAGAGATAAATATTATGAGCATAATATCCGCAAAAGACGTAAAAAAATGGTACGGAGATTTTCAAGCCTTAAAAGGTGTAACTATGGAAGTCGGAGAAGGCGAAGTATTAGTGATTTGTGGGCCATCAGGTTCTGGTAAGTCAACTTTTATTCGTTGCATTAATAGATTAGAACAACATCAAGATGGAGAAATTATTGTTGATGGAATTCAATTATCAAATGACATCAAAAATATTGAAGCAATTAGATCAGAAGTTGGAATGGTTTTTCAAAGCTTTAATCTCTTTCCACACCTTACTGTTATGCAAAATATTACATTAGCTCCTATTTGGGTAAGGAAGAAAAGTAAATCAGAAGCAGAAGCAAAAGCTATGGAGCTATTAAATAGAGTAGGAATTCCAGAACAGGCCGATAAGTTTCCAGGACAATTATCTGGAGGACAACAACAAAGAGTTGCTATTGCTAGAGCGTTGGCTATGGAACCAAAGATTATGTTATTTGATGAACCTACTTCTGCACTTGATCCTGAAATGATTAAAGAAGTGCTCGATGTAATGAAAGAGCTAGCAAAGTCTGGAATGACTATGATTGTTGTAACTCACGAAATGGGTTTTGCTAAGGAAGTTGCTGATAGAGTAATGTTGTTTGATGACGGCCAGTTAGTTGAAGAAAATACTCCAGATGAGTTCTTTACTAATCCAAAAAGTGATAGAACTAAACTTTTCTTAAGTCAAATTCTTTAATATTAAAGTTTACTCCAAAGGTTTTTCTCAGCTAAGTCGATAATGGTAGCACCCATTGCATAAGCACCATCATATATTGCTTTTTTTCCAGATTCGGATAAAGTAGCCGCAGCATATTCAGGCTGATGGTTTACAGCTCCGTTCCCATCAATTGCTAACATTGGGTGTATTGATGGAAATGCCTGAGAAATATTACCCATATCTGTTGAACCAAGTCCAGGCCTAACAGCATCTTTTTGAAGAATCATATCTCGGCCAACTTCTTTAGAGTTTTCTTGATACAACTCATACATAGTTTGATTGTTATTAATTTCTTGATATATATAGTCAGGTGAAGATATTTTTACTTTACATTTAGTAGCCATAGCAGCAGCATTAACAAAATTGTAAAAATCACTTTCTATTTTTTTTAAACCTTCTTTATTAAGAGATCTCAAATACCATTCGGAACGGGTATAAGAAGGAATTATATTTGGCTTAAACCCACCATCACGAATTACACCATGCATTCTATTAGTTTGAAACATTTGTTGCCTATAAGTAGAAGCATTAACAAATAATTGAATTTGTGCATCAAGAGCATTTATACCTTCTTCCGGTGCACCTGCAGCATGTGCGTCTTTTCCAAAATACTCAACTGTATATTGTTGGATAGTAGTAAAGGTTGGATTAACAACATTTTCAATACCTGGATGTATCATCATTGAACAAGAAGCATCTTCAAAAGCACCCCTATCAAGTAATACTATTTTTCCACCACCACCTTCTTCAGCTGGTGTTCCGAGTAATTTCACTCTAATACCAAGATCGTTTACATAATTTCTTAGTGCTAATCCAGCACCTATTGCAGCTGTAGCAATAATATTATGACCACATGCATGCCCTATTTCTGGCAACGCATCATATTCAACACAAATTACAGTTAAAGGTCCAGTTTCACCAAAAGTAACTTCAAATGCTGTTTCAAGATCATGAGTAGGAAAAACAGTATTTGTAGTGTACTTGTTTATGTAATCAACTAAGTATTTTGAAGTTTTGTATTCTTCAAACCCTAATTCTGGATTTTCATACATCCAAGCACTTATATCACACAGCTCATTGTAAAGTTTACTGAGTGATTCTTTAAAATCTTTTTTTATACTCATGAGTTGAGTGTAGCAAAATATTCTAAATTATAATTACTTACATTATTCCAAAGAAGCCATCCAATTCCTAAATCTTCAGCCGCTTTTATATTAAGTCTTACTTGTTCGTCAGTATGCCAAAAACCTTGTAAATAAGGTCGAAGTTTTAAAATTTCGGTTCCTCTTTTTAGTCCATCATTTAAAGATGCAGTAATTACCTCATATGGATAGCTATTAGGATTACTAAAACCATATGATCCTTTAGAGTAATGTGAAGGGTATACCATAGGTGATATAAAATCTACATTTTCAACTAGTGACTCAAGAAATTGACCAATGCCATTATCATTCTTTGCTATAAGAACATAACCGAATATATCTGCAGATAAAAGACACCCTTTAGCATGCAGCTCTTCTCGAATTTGAGAAAGTAATGAGTTTATATTATTAGTTCTAGTTTCTGATGTGCTCTCTTGGTCAAATTGTAAATTTGTATTGTTAGTGTCAGGGTAACGAATATAATCGAGTTGTATCTCATCAAAGCCTAGATCACAAGCTTCAACTGCAACTTTTTTAATATACTCTCTTGCAAAGTCATCACTAGGATCAAGAAAATATTGACCATCTTGTGAATATGGTAATCCATTAGTTATATCTAAAATAGCTGACGAAGGATATTTTTGTGCAAAGATAGGGTCTTGAAATGCCACAACTCTGCCAATTAAGTAGACTCCATAGTTTTTTTTAAATGCGTTTAGATCATCAGCATTATATTTTTTTCTTATGTTATTTAAAGTTTCAACTTCTTTTATGTTGCTTTCATATAAGAGATGACCGTTATCAGTTTTAACATCTAAAACAATTGTATTAACATTTGTTGATTCAAGAATTTTAATAATAGGTTCGATTTTATCTTTAACTAGAAAGTGATATCCATTTAGATATAGCCCTTTAATTCCATTATTTTTAAGTACAAATTGTTCATACTTGTAAAAAGCATTAAATTCATTAACTTTTTTTTCGATATTTATCAAGTCATTTTCAAACTGGATTGTATTTGAAAAATAAGAAAATAAAATTGTATTGTTTAATTTCTCATTAATTTTTTTTAACTCTATTTTTTCTTGTTCTGTTAATTTAATTTCAAAAGTTTTTATAGTAGTTGTTGGTGATGAGGACTTATTCTCAAAGTTTTTCATTAACTTACTTTCTAAAACAATACTGTCTAGATTTAAATTACTTGATAAAGGGAAAACTATAATTCCAATAAATAAAATAAAAAAAATAACCCTGTTCACATATTTATTTTATATTATTTTCTTTAAACTAAGAAGCTAAGTTTTATAATGTCTTATGGAGAAGTCAAGCTACCAAAAAGCAGATAAGTTTTTTCAAATACCAGTCATGGTATCTGTTTTAATGTTGATTCCAGTATTAGTTATTGAATACACACAGCAAAATTTAAACGCATTGGCAATTTTATTGAATTGGGTTATTTGGATTGTATTTCTATTTGAGTATGTAGTTTTGCTATTTTTCGTTGAAGACAAGTTTCATTTTATAAAAACTCATAAACTTGAACTTTTTATAATAATTTTTTCATTTCCAATAGTTCCTGAAGGTTTAGCATCTTCCGGTTTCTTGAGATTTGCTCGTTTACCAAGATTACTTAACAGTTTAAGATTTTTTAGGCTTGCAGCTTTGCTCGGCAGGTTTGCATCAACAGTAAAGTCAATTTTTAATTCAAAAGGGTTACGTTTTATTGTTTATACAACTATTGGCATCATTCTATTTTTTGGGTTTATGTTTTATATTTCAGAACCTCATGTTGAAAGTTATAGCGATGGGCTTTGGTGGGCATTAGTTACAATTACTACTGTTGGTTATGGTGATATAACACCAGTTTCAACTCTTGGCAGGATAATAGCTAGCGCATTGATGATTATGGGTATAGGTTTTATTGCAACAATTACCGCAGCAGTTTCTTCACACTTTATTTCTAGTTTTAATGACAATGAAATCACAATAAATGAATTAGGTGAAAAATTAGATAAAATTGAAAAAGAGCTCATTACATTAAAAAAGGAAATAAATGATAAATAGAGAATTAGAAAAATTAGCGAAAGACTATTTTCAAGCTACTTTAGACAGTTCACCAACATCTGGAGTTATGAGAGGATATAAAGAATATTTTGACAAAATAGAGGTGCTTACACAGGAACACTTTGAGAGTGAGCAAAAAAGTTTAGAAGGTTTTAAATCTAGATTAGATAATATTGACTTTTCAACACTTAACAATAGAGAAAAAGTTACAGCAGGTATGTTAGAATTCTCTCTTTCATCAAGTTTTGATAATTTAGCTGATAAAGGTTGGGAGTATTCAGCAGGTGTTGTAGGCTTTCAAAAATATTTAATTGACATCAATCAACAGATTTTTATTCAAGATGAGGATTCAGCTGATTTACTTCTAAAAAGGATAGAGTTATACAAACAATTATTTGTTCAAATATCAGAAGTTCAAAAAATTGGATTAAACAATAATAAAGTCGCAACCGAAAGAAACTTATTGAGAACCATTGATCAATTAGAAAGCTATCTAAACACAAGTCTTGACTCAGACCCACTACTTCTAGTTAGTTTTTCTCCTCAAATTAAGAATGACTTTATTTCAAAATGGAGAGAAAAAGCAAAAATTATCCTAGAAAATTCTGTGAGACCTAGTGTATTGAACTACTTGGAAATGTTAAATAATGAGCATTTACCTCAAGGAAGACCTGATACAAAACCTGGCATTATGTGGATAGAGGGGGGAGATGAAATTTATTTAAGAAGTTTAAGGAAATTTACAGGTCATAAAAATATAACTGTTAAAGAAGTTCATGAAATTGGAATGAATGAAATATCAAGATTGAAAAAGGAATTTTTTGAAATAGGAGAAAAAGTATTTGATGGTGTTCTAACTCCTGAAGAAGTTTTGATAAAAATGCAAACAGACCCATCAATGAGATATCAAAGTAAAGAAGAAATGATTAAATTAGCTGAAGATACTATTGAAAGAGCTTATAAACCGCTTGGTGATTGGTTTACAGTATTTCCAAAATCACCATGCAAAGTGTTGCCTGTACCGGCAGAGTCTGAAAAACATGCACCTCCCGCTTATTATTTTCCACCATTACCTGATGGCTCAAGAGATGGCACATATTTTTTAAATACATATAAAGCTGAGACTAAAAGTGTATTTGAAGCAGAGTCAGTTGCTTTCCACGAAGCAATTCCAGGTCACCATTTAGATAGAACAATTGCAGTTGAATTAAAAGATGTTCCAGAATTTCAAAAATATACTGCATCTACAGCATTTGTCGAGGGGTGGGGATTATATGCTGAACAGTTAGCAAATGAAATGGGGCTTTATTCAAGTGATGTTCAACAACTTGGAAGACTTGGAAATGATGCTTGGAGAGCATGTAGATTAGTTCTAGATACTGGTATACACGGAATGGGTTGGTCTAGAGAACAAGCTGTTAATTTTTTTAGATCAAATTCTCCAATTGAAGAGATTAATGCAAATATTGAAACTGATAGATACATTGCATGGCCAGGACAAGCATGTTCTTATAAAATGGGTCAATTAAAGATTCAAGAATTAAGAAAGAAAGCTGAAGACAGTTTAGGCGATAAATTCGATATAAGATTATTTCACGATGAAGTTCTCTGTGATGGGGGAATAACTCTGCCTATTTTAGAAAATAAAATAGAAAGCTTTATTGATAAGTATCAAAATTAAACTTTTCTATTAATTATTAAGGAACTAAACAAAGTAGTTAAAAGTACAGCTACCCAGAAAAATATGCGGGGGTCACCATTGTTTGATACACCTCTTATGAACAGAAATGAAAAATTAAAAATTAAATAAATTCCAAGAATTGTCCAATTAATATTTTTACTATTACCATTGTAAAACTTAAAAACCCAGGCAATGATAATTAAATTTGCAAGTATTCTTAAAATTTCAGCTTGATTAGAAATAATATGTAAAGCTATGTCTGCTATCTGAATTATTAATATCAATGACTTCATAATGATTTAAGTTTAACTTCTATTTTTTTATGCTCTATTAAGTTTAATGAACTATCTTCTAATTGATTTATCAGATTTTTTTACAATTTCTTTTTTGTAACTTTGGTGAATGTCTTTTTCTTTTTTCCTAGATTGAATTCCTTGATTTGAAATTTCATTCTCAAGGTCAATAATCTTGTTCTGAAGATTGTCTATTCGCTCTTTCATTTCATAAATTATTTTGATACCTTCTAAATTTATTCCTCTTTGAGATAAATTTTGAATTTGAACGAGTTTATCAATATCTGATTGAGAGTACCTTCTTGTACCACCACCAGTCCTAAAAGGTTTAATTAACCCTTTTTCTTCATAAGTTCGGATCGTTTGAGGGTGAATACCTGATAAATCTGATGCAACAGAGATAAAATATATAGCTTTTGAGTTTTCTTTATTCATAAAGGTAATCCCTTGGAGATTCGCCTGACTCGAATTGGTCTCTATATTTTTCTAAATGTTTTTTTGCTGAACGAGATAAATTTGTAGGTGGAGAGATGTATACCTTTACATATAAATCTCCTGACCTTCTTCCTTGAGGAGAAATTCCTTCACCTTTAATTTTAAACATCTTGCCACTCGGAGTACCAGGTGGAATTTTAAGGTTTACTGTTTTTGTTAAAGTTGGAATTTTTATGCTCGCACCAAGTGCTGCCTCTGTGAACATAAGTGGAACATCTAAAACTAAATCACTATTTTTTCTTTTAAAGAATTTATGGGGTGAAACTCCTATCTGTACAAGTAAATCCCCATCTGGAGCTCCTGGACCTCCTGAGCCACCTCTGCCTCTTAAACGTATCACCGTACCGTTATCAACACCTGCTGGTACTTTTACCTTAATTGTCTCATTTTCAACAACTGAACCAGTGCTTCTACAAGTCCTACATTGTTTGTCGATTACATTACCTTGGCCTTTGCACGCTGAACATGTTTGTGCAAAAGAAAAGAAACCTTGATTAGAGGCTGTTTGTCCAGAACCTCCACAAATATTACATCTATGAAATGCAGTGCCATTTTCTGCTCCTGTACCTTTACAATCGCTACACATTACTTCCTTGCGAAGCGGAACAATTGTTTCAACACCAGCTGCTGCATCTTCAAATGAAATATTGATATTGGTTTGGTAAGTTTGTCCTTTTCTTCTACCACCACTACTACCAAAACCAAATATATCTCCTAAGTTGCCAAATATATCACCTAAGTCTTCAACATTAAAACCTTGACCACCAAAACCACCAAAACCAGAAGCACCCATTGCTCTAATCTGATCATATTCTTGTCTTTTTGCTGAATCAGAGAGCACAGAACTTGCTTCAGAAATTTCCTTGAATCTTTTTTCAGCTTCCGGATCACCCGGATTTAAATCGGGATGGTTTTCTCTAGCGAGTTTTTTGTATGCTTTTTTTATATCTTCTGTTGATGCCTCTTTCGATACACCCAAGACAGCATAAAAATCTTTTTCTAGCCAGTCTCTACTCACTTATAACCTTCACCATTGCAGGTCTAATTAGGTAAGATTGATAGAGATAGCCTTTTCTAAGAACAACATCAATTTTTTGTTTTTCGCCTTCCCCAGTATGTTCTACAGCTTCATGAATAGCAGGATCAAATTCTTCTCCAACTACACCAACTTCAGTAACATTTAATTCTTTTAAAACTGTTTCAAGAAGTAGCTGCAATGTTTTAGTTTCATCATGTACATTTTCTTGTGATGTTGCAATTTCAAAATTATCTATTAAAGGAAGTAGTTTGCTAATAAATAAACTAATAGTTGTTTTAGTAATAGACTCTTTTTCTTTTTCTGTTCTTTTGCGAAAGTTATCAAAATCTGCTGCAAGTCTAAGATAGTCATCTTTAATTTTTTCATATTGAGAAAGAGGAATTGTTGACTCTTCTGTTGAATCCTCAATAACTAATTCTTCATCAACTAATTCTTCAGCAGTTGTTTCGTTATCTGGATGCTCCGAAGTAGAATTATCTACTTCGGAGTTTTCAAAATTCTTCTTTTTACTCATCTTCTATAACTTCACCTTCAACAACATCGTCATCAGTTGAAGATTCATCATTTTGATTTGAGTTCTGGGATTCTGCATAAAGTTTTTCTGCAAAACTTTGACTTGCTTTAGTAAGTTCTTCAATGGAGGATCTAATAACTTCTATACTAGAATCTTCATTTTCTATAACTTTTTTAAGTTCATCTTTTGCATTGTTTATAGCTGTTTTTTCTTCATCAGATGCTTTTTCAGAATTTTCTTCTAACATTTTTTCAGTTGAAGTAATCATTCCTTCGGCTAAGTTTCTTGTTTCTACAAGCTCTTTTTTCTTAGCATCTTCATTTGCATGCTGTTCTGCATCTTTAATCATACGATCAATTTCATCTTTTTCTAAAGCAGTACCACCAGTAATAGTAATTGCCTGTTCTTTGCCAGTGCCTAGATCTTTAGCATTTACATTTACAATACCGTTTGCATCAATATCAAATGTAACTTCGATTTGTGGAGTACCTTGTCTAGCAGCAGGTATATCAGTCAAGGTAAATTTACCTAATGATTTATTCCCAGAAGCCATTTCCCTTTCTCCTTGAAGAACATGTATTTCTACTTGTGTTTGATTATCTTCAGCAGTCGTAAAAGTTTCAGAACGTTTAGTTGGAATAGTGGTGTTTCTTTCAATCATTTTTGTCATTATTCCACCTTTTGTTTCGACACCTAACGTTAAAGGAGTTACATCAAGTAATAGTACGTCCTTGACATCACCTTTTAGAACACCAGCTTGAATAGCTGCACCAGCTGCAACCACTTCATCAGGATTTACACCTTTATGAGGGTCTTTACCTGTAAGAGTTTTAACTAGTGCTTGGACTGCTGGCATTCTTGTTGATCCACCTACTAAAATTATGTGGTCAAGCTCTGAAAACTTCAAACCAGCATCAGACAATGCCTTTTTAACGGGTTCTTTGGTTCTTTCAACTAAATCAGATGTAATTTTTTCAAATTCAGATCTTGTTAGCTTTTGCAATAAATGTTGTGGCCCAGAATCATTAGCTGTTATGAATGGCAAATTTATTTCAGTTTCACTCGTTGATGAAAGTTCAATTTTTGCTTTTTCAGAACTTTCTTTAATTCTTTGAACAGCCATTTTGTCATTTGATAAATCAATACCTGTAGATGATTTAAATTTTTCGATAAGCCAATCCATTATTCTTTGATCCCAATCATCTCCACCGAGTTTTGAATCACCAGATGTAGATTTAACTTCGAAAACACCTTCAGATATTTCTAAAACTGAAACATCAAAAGTACCACCACCAAGGTCAAATACTAAGATTTTTTGATCTTCGTTGTTTTCTAATCCATAAGCTAATGAAGCTGCGGTTGGTTCGTTGATGATTCTCAGAACATTCAGCCCAGCTATTTGTCCTGCTTCTTTGGTTGCTTGTCTTTCTGCATCGTTAAAATATGCTGGTACTGTAATTACAGCTTCAGTTATTTCTTCTCCAATATACGACTCAGCATCTCTTTTTAGTTTTTGTAAAATTCTTGCTGAGATTTCTTGTGGAGTATATTCTTTACCTTCGAATGTTTCTTTCCAATTAGTACCAATCTCTCTTTTAATAGATCTCACTGTATTACTTGGATTAGTTATAGCTTGTCTTTTAGCTAGTTCTCCTACTAGTACCTCTTGACCTTTGAATGCAACTATAGATGGAGTTGTTCTGTTTCCTTCTGCATTTGCAATTACTGTTGGCTCACCGCCTTCTAAAACAGCAACAACACTATTTGTTGTTCCAAGATCAATTCCTACTGCTTTTCCCATTATTTTCCTTTCTAATAAAGTTTATTTAATTCAACTCTTGTTCTCTAGGCAAATGCCCTCTGATCCTTGGATAGGAGATTGGGGCATGTAGAAAACAATATTTTTTCTTGTTATACATGCTTATTACTGTTTCGCATGATTCAAATGCACAAATTCGACCTGAAGTGTATTTTTTTGATCTACGCACACCAGGTTTTACTTGTGAAGCTGTTAATGTGCTACTCATTTTTATCCTTTTCTATGTTTATTTATATAAGTAATCTAAGTAATTTAACTTAGATTTAATATAAATATATCACAACTTATTTTTTATGTGAAATATTTTTTATTATTTCTAAAATTATTTGATTTTTTTACCTGATATTATGTAGTAATGAAAGAGCTAAATATTCACATAATAGGATTAGGCAACTTAGGAAAAGCTTTTTTAAACGGGTTTCTTAATACAAATTCTTCTGATTTCAAAAATTATTTTTGTTATGAGACAAATATACAGTTGGCTAAGCAAATTGAAAATAATTACAATATAGAAGTTAAAACTGATATCGACATAATAGATTCTGGAATTTTACTCTTATGTATAAAACCCCAAGTTGTAAATGAATTTTTGCAAAGTAATAAATCAAAAGTAAGAGAGGATGTTTTAATTTGCTCACCTGTTGCTGGCTTAAGCATTGACCATATAAGTAGAACTCTATCAAATAAAGTTATACGTGTTATGCCAAATTTATTAATTGAAAATAACAATGGATTTATTCCATATACAAAAAACTATGAAGGCGATTATCTAAATTTTATAGAGAAAAATCTACAGAAGCTAGGTACTGTAAAAGAGTTTGATGAAAGTATATTCCCGTTAATAACAGCCTTATCTGGAAGTGGTCCAGCTTGGTTTTATGAACTTTCATCTCAATTAGTAAAAGTCGGTTCAGAACTTGGTTTGAGTGAGGAGAATTCAGAACTAGTAGTTAAAGAGCTTGTTAAATCATTGCCAGGTTTAATAAGCGATAATGAAAGTTTTAGTGCATTGGTAAGTAAAGTTAAATCACCGAAAGGTACAACGGAAGCAGGTTTAAATTCGCTAGAGTTAGATTCTTTTGATAAGATAATCTATAACGCAATTAATAAAGCAACAAATAGATCAATAGAAATATCAAAAGAGCTAGAGAGTGAATAAATTATTTTTAAAACATAAATCAAACGATTATGTTTTACTTTTTTCAGCTGGAGCTTCTTTAGGAACAATATTCTTGTGGGTAGCTAGTTATATTTTTCCTGAAGGAGAAATAATAGATGGAAGAGAAGTTTTTGTAAATATTCCAAAGATCATACAATATATTTTTTATGTTCTAAGCTCAGCAACGATATTTATTTCAGGTTATTTATTTTCTTTAAGAGTAAAAAACTGGAATCGAGGAAAGTCTGAAGTCAGAAAAGTAAAGACTGCTACTAGATTATCCAATCTTTTAAGCGGTTTAACAATGAAAACACTGTTGAGATTCAAAGCAGCAGGTTTAATGCATTCTTTGATTTATGTAGGATTTATCGGGTTATTTGCAGGTACAGTAACTTTAGAAATCCATCACTTGATGCCTCCAAGTTTAAAATTTCTTCAAGGTCAAACTTACATCGTTTACTCTTTTATATTAGAGCTTGCTACTTTAGCGTTTTTATTTGGTTTAGTTTGGGCATTAACTAGAAGAATATTCGGAACAGAATTTAGAATTAAAACAAAAACTAATCTAGATGATTACTTAACTTTATCACTACTTATTCTTCTTGGAATTACAGGAGTCACTACAGAAGCTGGAAGAATAGCTTTGGAAAATTTTCCAAGTTATGAAAAATGGTCATTTGTCGGTTATTTTTTTGCAAAGACAATTCCAATTCAAAATCCTGAAATTTTTCACAGAATTTCTTGGATACTTCATGTTGTTTTGTTTTTAGTATTTTTGATAGCACTTCCTTTATCAAAATTAAGACACATGATTACATCTCCATTAAATATGTTTTTTTCACCAAAAGATAGACCTAAAGGTGCAATGAAAGATATTGGTAACTTACTTGAGATGGCTGACATTGACACTGTCGGTGTTGAAGGTATTGAAGACTTTACTTGGAAGCAACTTATGGATTTAGATGCATGTACTGTTTGTGGTAGATGTACATCAGTTTGTCCTGCAAATCAAACTGGAAAGTCATTAGACCCTCGAGAAATAATTTTAAAGCTTGGTCAAGTAATGGCTGATTCTGGAATTCCACAAGTTACATCGACTGTATTGACACCACCAGTCTTAAAGGTAAATTCATCAAATGTATTTGAAAGAATTACTAGCGAAGAAATTTGGGCTTGTACTTCTTGTAAGGCATGTGACGAAATATGTCCTGTAAATATTGAAATTCTAGACAAAATTTTAGACATGAGGAGACATTTGGCATTAATGGCTTCAGATTTTCCTACAGAGCTTGGAAAAGCCTATGTTGCGATGGAAAACTCAGCTAACCCATGGGGTGCTTCACAAAATGATAGATTAAAGTGGTCAGAAGATTTAGATTTTGAAATTCCAATTATTAATGAAAGTAATTGTGATGAATATGACTATTTATATTGGGTTGGTTGTGCTGGAGCTTTTGATGATAGAAATATACCAGTTACAAAAGCTGTAGCAACTTTATTAAAACGGGCAGGTGTTTCATTTGCTGTTTTAGGTCCAAAAGAGGTATGTACAGGCGATTCAGCTCGAAGAACCGGGAATGAATATCTTTTTCAGCAACTTGCTATTCAGAACATAGAAAATATGAATAATCTAAAAGTTGAAAAAATCATTACCCAATGTCCTCATTGTTTTAATACTATTGCAAATGAGTATCCTCAGCTTGGAGGAGAGTTTGAAGTTATTCATCACAGTCAGCTATTAACAGAATTAGTTCAATCCGGACGTATTGAGGTTGGCTCAAGTGACAAGCCTCACAAAATTACATATCACGATTCTTGTTACTTAGGAAGACAAAATGATATTTATACAGCACCAAGAGAGATAGTTGGGTCAATAGGTGGAGTCGAAATAAGAGAAATGAAAAGACAGGGAACCAAAAGTTTTTGTTGCGGTGCTGGTGGGGGCAGAATGTGGATGGAAGAGTCAGTTGGAAAAAAAATTAATATTGAAAGATCACAAGAAGCTATTGATACTGGGGCAGATGAAGTTGCAGTAGCTTGCCCATTTTGTTTTATTATGATGGACGATGGAGTTAAAGAACTTGGATATGGTGATCAAGTTAAAGTTCGTGATGTGTCTTTAATACTTTTAGATAACTTGAAAAAAGATTAAATATTTTTACCTAGAAAAAATTTCTTCATATCGCCTTCAGCTTTTTTATAACTATATAAAACATAAATTGCTGTTGTTAGATTTCCTAAAATCATCATAAAAAATGTCCATATAAGTGCAGTAGATAGATTTTCTTTAAAAACTATCCAAATGCTAATAAAAATAAATCCAGAATATAGATCAATTAAAGAGACTACACCCCATGGAAGTTCTGGAATTGATGATTCTGTTATTGGTATTTGATTCTGGGCCCAGATGATTACAATTGTCATTGTAATCACCACAAGATATGAAAATATTTTTGTTATAGTCATAAGATAGATTTTAAATAGAAAAAGATAAAATGAATGAAAAAAATATCTTTATAAAGATTCTTAAATTAGATAAGAATATTTATTTTGATTTAATCAATAATCAATCAAGTATTCAAAAAGGTGTTGCAATTTATTTGGCTACTACGATTTTAAGTACTTTAGGTATAGGTAAATTATTTCAAAGTACAGTTGATTTTTTAAACGCTAATGTTGCTCTTATATCACAAGATTTACCTAATCAAGAAATGTCTTTAATTAGACAACTAATTGTTGAATTTGAACTTTTAAGTTCCCAATATAATGAGACAAGTACTCTTATTACTACTCTTCTTAATTCAATTATTTCAGGATTACTTGTGACAGCTGTAATGTTTGTACTACTTAAATATCTTTTTCGAAAACTTCCTAAATATTCTGAAGTGTTGATAATTTTTTGTTTTTCATCAGTACCAAGTTTTTTATTTGGAATTTCTTTATTTTCAAATTCATTTCTAATACAGTTTTTGTTACTCCTAATTGTAGGTGTGTATGGCTTAGCAACTCTTGGATCAGGATTAAAACAAGTTTATAGTTTAAGAAGTATTGAAGTTTTACTTCTTTTGGTATCAGTATTTTTTGGATCTTCAATCGCCTCATCAGTTTTTATATGAATGCTGCAGTAATTCTTGCGGCTGGGGAATCAACTAGAATGGGGTTTCCAAAGCTTCTAGCCGAAGTAAAAGACAAACCTCTTCTACAAGTAATAATCGACAAAGTTCAACCACATTTTGATGAATTAGCAGTAGTTTTAGGTTCTGACAATGAAGTTCTTAGTGATAATATTAACTTTTATAATTCAACAATATTAATTAATGAAAACTGGGAAGAGGGAATTATATCTTCTCTAAGAACAGCACTATATTACTTTCAAAGCATTAAAGAAATCAAAAATTTAATAGTCTTTTTAGGAGATCAACCTGAGGTAAATGAAGAAGTAATTAAAATTTTTAAAGAAACTTCTGAAGATGTATTGATTTCACAGTATAGATATAAATTAAACTATCCAATTTCAATTCCAAGACAATATTGGAGTAAATTAGAACTTTTAACTAATGATGAAGAAACTGAAAATATTACTTCAGATGATGATTTTGATATGATTCATTATTTTGTTTCATCAGAAATTAATTTTAAAAAAGTGAATTTTAATTTTTTGGGTCCTACTGATTACAATGAAGAAAAAGATTTTTAGAGTGGGAAAAACTCTTCAAAAAAATAGTTTGTTTAAAAAAATTTTTTTGTAAAATTTTAACATGCATTCAATTGATTCTATAAATGGGATGACCCACACAGAGGCAACCAAGCTCAGGAGAGCTAGAGTCAGAACTACAAAAACTTTCCTACAAATTGCCTCTACTCGTTCTGGCAGAGCTTTATTGACTCGTGAAACTGGTATAAGTTCTCCTAAATTATTACATTGGGCTAGAAGAGCAGAGCTGATGAAAATAAAAAACTTAGGACGTGACTATGCTGACCTTCTAGAGGCAGCAGGTGTTGAAACTGTTGCCGAATTACGTCGAAGAAATCCAGAATCCCTACATGATCTCATGCAAAGAATTAACAATAAGAAGAACATTGTTGATAGAATGCCATCACTTAAAAGAATCACTAACTGGGTTGAAGACTCTAAAGATATAGAAATTAACGTTACTTCTTAAAGACTTTTAGACGATACAATTAATAAGTGGAACAAAAAAAAATTCGTATAACTGGAGCACAATTATCATTTCCTGTTGGTGCGATTCAGCAAAATAAAGAAACTATATTAAATACCATTGAAATTGCAGAAAGCGTAGAATCTGATATCGTAATTTTTCCAGAACTTTGCTTAACAGGGTATCCTCCAGAAGATTTGTTGTTAAGAGAAAGCTTTTTGGGTAAAAATTATTCAGTACTTGAGGAGATTGCTGAGTTTTCAAGTGAATCAAGTGCAATTATCGGTTTTGTTGATAGAACGAAAGATGTTAATAAAACTGATTTAAAAAGCAGAGGTATAGCAAACGCAGCAGCAATTGTACAAAATGGTGACGTCAAAGGTATATACCATAAGTGTTTTCTGCCAAACTATTCAGTTTTTGACGAAGCTAGATATTTTTCAAAAGGAAATGACCCAGGAAAATTATTTTGGTATGAAAACATTGCAGTTGGAATTAGTATTTGCGAAGATATTTGGATTAACGATGGACCAGCCTCTTTACAAGTAAAAAACGGAGCATCTTTGATTATCAATATTAATGCTTCTCCCTTTGATATAAATAAGTCCACAAATAGAAAAAATTTAGTTGTAGAACAAGCAAAGCTATTAGGAGTTCCAATAATTTACCTAAACACTGTTGGTGGTCAAGATGAGCTTGTATTTGATGGCGGATCGTTTATTGTTAACAAGAATGGTGAAATTATTCATCAAAGTAATCAATTTCAGGAAGAAATTTTTCATATTGAACTTGAACTAGATGTAAAAAATGAATCTAAAAATACAAATTTAAAAATTAGGGAAAAAACTCTAAACCTTAATACAACGAAAAATTACAAAGAACTATCCAAAAATGAAGAAGTTTATACTGCTCTTAAATTAGGTTTACGTGATTATGTTAAAAAAAATAAATTTAAAAAAGTTTTAATCGGGCTTTCTGGAGGTATTGATTCTGCTTTAACTGCAACAATTGCTGTTGATGCATTAGGTTCAGAAAATGTAACATGTGTTGCTATGCCAACAAAATTTAATTCACCAGATTCTTTAATAGATGCTAGTTCATTAGCAACTAATTTAGGAATAGAGCTGAAAGTAATTGAAATCGAAGAGTTAGTCGAGAAATATAGGGAAATTTTAACAAAGCAATTTAATGAAAAAATCATCTCTGTTACCGATGAAAATATTCAATCAAGAATTAGAGGGAATCTATTAATGGCTTTATCAAATCAGACTGGTGCTATGGTAGTTTCAACAGGCAATAAATCGGAAATGGCTGTTGGTTATTCAACATTGTATGGTGATTTAGCTGGTGGATTTGCTCTTTTAAAAGATGTATACAAAACGGAGGTGTATAATCTTTCAAATTACAGAAACTCTATTTCAAAAGTAATTCCTCAAAACTCTATTTCAAAAGAACCCAGTGCAGAGTTAAGACCAAATCAACTTGATAAAGACTCACTTCCTGATTATGAATTACTAGACAAAATTTTAAATCTTTACATTGAAGAAGATAGCTCTTCTGAAAAAATAATATCTGAGGGTATTGATGAAGAGATAGTTTATGGAGTGTTAGAAAAAGTTGATAGGAATGAATATAAAAGAAAACAAGTTGCACCTGGGGTAAAGTTAACAGAAAAAGCTTTTGGTAAAGATAGGAGAATGCCTATTACAAATACATATATAAGGGACAGGGGTTAATTTGTATTTAAAAAATGGCATCGAAGTATCTAAATCAGACTTCAGTATTTCCATTGAAGATCTAGCTGTTTTGAGAGGTGATGGCATATTTGAAGCGATAAAAATACATCAAGGTTATCCCTTCGGTGTTGAACGACATCTTGAGAGATTTCAAAGATCAGCTAAAAAAGTATTCTTTGAAAATATAGATTTTGATGAAATTAAAAAAAATATTTATAAAGTTGCTAATTCATTTGAAAATGGATATGTTAGAACTCTTATTTTAAGAGATAGTAAAGATGGGTACAATGTATTTTGTTTCCATCAACCTCCAGTAAATATTCCTGAATATTTTACATTAGAAACCCAAAAAGCGTTTTGGCATAGTTCTGGCGATTATAGTCAAGATGAAGCATTCAACCTTGGAACAAAATCTACATCGTATGGGATGAATATTAGCCACACACGAAAAGCAGAAATGAATGGGTATACAGATGCGCTACTAATAGGTAAGAGTGGTGAAGTCCTAGAGGGACCGACTTTTACATTTGGATGGATATCAGATGACCAAATTTTTGTTCCAAAGCTTGAGTTAGGAATTTTAGATTCAATAACTCGGCAATATTTACTAGATTTTGGTAGAGAAGGAATTTTGCCCGTCAAGGAAGGATTGATTCATATAGATAAATTAAACACAATCCAAGGAGCTTTTATTTTATCTACTGCAAAACACGGACATTGTATTTCTCGTATTGATGATATTGAATTACCAAAACATGAATTAATTAATCAAATCAAAAAGACTTTTGAAGAAAGAGTAATCAAAGAAAGAGATAAGAAATAAGATCGGAGGATTGGTGAGGTTAACAGAATACTCTCATGGGTCTGGTTGAGCTTGTAAACTCTCACAAAGAGAGCTTGCTCAGGTTCTGAAGCATATAGCACATCAAAATAATCCCAATATTCTAGTTGGACTTGATACTCCAGACGATGGGGGTATCGTACAACTAGAAAATGGACAGCAACTAATTCAAACAATTGATTACTTTACACCGATTGTAGATAACCCTTTTGATTGGGGAAGAATAGCGGCAGCTAACGCATTATCTGATATTTATGCAATGGGAGGAAAACCTTTAACTGCTTTGCAAATGGTTAGTTGGCCAAGAGAAGAACTTAGTTTTGAAATTTTATCAGAGGTTATAAAAGGTGGTTCATCAATAATGGAAGAGGCCGGGTGCACCATTATTGGCGGTCATAGTATTGATGATAAAGAACCAAAATATGGTTTTGCTGTAACTGGTTTAGTTGGTAAAAGAATTTACAAAAAATCTGATATTCAGGAAAATGATAGCTTATATTTAACTAAGCCTCTTGGATCTGGAATTATTGCAACAGCAATCAAAAAAGGTTTAGCAACTCAAGATCAAATTCAAAATATAACTAAAGTAATGACTACATTAAACGTGAACGGACTAAAAGTAGCAGATTTTTATAATGCAAATGGAGTTACAGACATTACTGGTTTCGGTTTACTTGGTCACTTAAGTGAGATGTTAATAAATGAAAACTTAGCAGCAGAAATTTACGCAAATAATGTACCAGTAGTTGGAGATGCAGAAGATTTTTTAGCTAGTGGAATATTTTCTTCAGGCAGTAAAAGAAATTTGGAAGCTATTAAAGATGATATAGGATATGAAAAAGAATTTGAGGATAAAGTAAAAATTTTTGCTGATGCCCAAACTAGTGGCGGCTTGCTCATATCTATACCTGATAATGTAATAGTAGATTCAAAGTTTGTTTTAGATAAATATGGAATAAAAGTATGGAAAATAGGAAAGATTACTAAAAGATATAACCATAAAATCAATATTATAAATATTTAATGATAAAAAATTTAACTAAGTTATTTGCTATCACAGCACTAATAAAAAAATTAATTGAAACAAAAGTGAGTAAGTCTGAAGGTGTTACACAACTTCATCCTGTAAAAATTCCAGGAAGAACTGTTTTTATTAGGGAAAAAGAGTATTTAATAAGAGAAAATTATATTGAAGAAAAAACACCTATAATTTTCTTACATAGCTGGGGTTCTGATTCATTAGGTAGTTGGTTTAAAATCTTACCCGCAATAAAGAAAAAAAGCTCCTTTATTGCAATAGATTTAAGAAATCATGGCAAGTCAGATTCAAGTTGGAAACGTTGGAATGTTGAAGAAAATGCTGATATTGTAATCAGCATTCTGAAAACTCTAAATATTAATAAATGCCACTTAGTAGGGTGGTCAATGGGTAGTGCTGTAGCTTTGGCAGTTGCAAAAAAAGAAAAAACTCTTGTTGATAAGCTTGTGCTCATTACACCTTTTAGTTGGCTAGGTGGTGCAGTATATAAAGATAAAACACCCTTTAAACTGTTTATAAGCTTTATAAGAATAAGGGAAAGACTTTTTCCAAATTTAAATCCTCAATCTAAATTTTCATATTTAATGAAATCTAGTTCCATTAACGACGAGTATTCAGAGTGGGCTTGGAATAATTTACATAAATCCAAAGATGATTTTATTTATGCTGATGGTGGCAGATTTGTTGTTCCATATGATGCAAGAGAATGGATTAATCAGATAGAAAATAAATGCTTAGTAATAACTGGAGGAAAAGATAGATTAGTACCAGAAGAAACTTCTAATGAAGTAGTTACAAGACTCAAAAATGTTATAACTAAAAATTTTAGTGATGCTGGACACTCAATACCATGGACACATGATAAAGAACTTTTGGATGAGTTAAGTAATTTTCTTGAATTATGAAAAAATTACTTTTTTTTGGACCAACAAATTATCCTCAACCATTGAATGACAATCTAAGGAAAAAGTTTAAATATTTAAGTGAAATAGCAAAAATTTATGTTGTCGCATTTAGTGAATCAGAATTTGAAGGTGAAATTGATGGATCTAATTTCTTTTTATATAAAAAAAATAAATTTAGGTTAATTAACTATTTTAAAATTTATTTAATTTCTTATTTCCAACTACCTAAATTAGTTGAACTGCACAACATTGATGTTGTTTCGTTCCAAGATCCGATCACAAGCTTTTTTGGAATTCGTAGATTAAAAAATAAAAATAAAAACGTAAAAATAGTTTTAGAATCTCACGGTGATTTCATTAACACCTTAGAACTAGAAAAAAAATTATTATTTCCAAAAATCTACAAATTATTATTTAAGAAAATTGCAAAATATACAATTGATAATGCTGATCTAATTAGAGCAGTTTCGTCTTCAACTGAAGAACAAGCACTCTCATTCAATAGCAAAAAGTTAGTAGTTAGATTCCCTGCGTGGGTTGATTTTGAAATATTTGAGTCCATTGCAAAAAAAAGAGAAATTAAAGAAAAATTTCGGATACTTTTTATTGGTAGCGTCACGGATAGGAAAAAACCACACCATATCATAGAAGCAATATCTTATTTACAAGATGTAGATTGTGAGCTTAACATAGTTGGTCCTACTCCAAACTCTAAATATTTAAGACAATTAAGAGAGCAAATTATAAATTTAAACTTTGAAAACAAAGTCAAAATATTTGGAAATCGAAGTAGAGAACAGGTTTTAGAGCATTATATGGAAAGTAATTTAATGATATTACCCTCAGTCTCAGAAGGTTTAGCAAGAGTTATATTTGAATCCCAAGTTACAGCTTGTCCGGTACTAGTAACTGACGCTCCTGGCATGCAGGATATTGTTATTGACGAACAAACAGGTTTTATTTTTGAAAGTAACAATGTTAAAGACTTGGCAAACAAAATTAATAACATTTATCAAAACTATGATCATGCGAGCCAGATAGGAATTAATGCAAAAAACTTTATATTAAATAATTACTCTTCAGATAATTTTAAATTCAGTTTTAAAAAGTTAATTGATTTAGTTTAAATTTTACAAATTTTTTTGTCCTTCCAAGGTATTACAATTAGTTTTATGGAAATCCTAAGTATTCTTATTCTCTTTTTATTAATAATTAATTTATATATTTCATTAAAAAAATCAAAACCTAAAGATAAAAGTGAAGACGAGTATCTAATTAAAGGAATTGTTAGCGAGCTAATTGAAAATGAAGAGTCTCAGATATATAAATTACTCAGCAAATCTGATCAGACTGTTAAAGATTTCATTGAAAAAACAGGTGAGATTAAATCTTCATTATCAGGAGTTGACCAACAAACTAAGAATTTAATATCTGTACTAAATAACAACCAAAGCCGAGGACAATGGGCTGAGTTTCAAGTAGAAGACCTTTTGGGAATTATGGATTACAAATCTGGGATTCATTATGTTACTCAAAAACAAATGAAAAGTGGAACCAAACCTGACTTTACTTTTTTCTTGCCAGATAATAAAACAATAAATATGGATTCTAAGTTTCCCTTAAATAATTATTTAGAAATTTCACAAATAGGAACAGAACTGGAAGACCCCACTATTGATGAGATTAAAAGAAAACAATTAACTGAGTCTATAAAAGTGAAAAATAAAGAATTTATTGATAAGTCAATTAAGTTAAAAATTGATGAAACTTCTTCGCGGGAAGGATATATTTCTCAAGAAGAAGGTACAGTCGACTTTGTATTAATGTATATACCCCTTGAGAACCTTTATCAGTACTTACTAACTGCAGAAATTGGGGCTCAAAAAATACCTGTTATACAATATGCATTTTCAAAAAAAGTTATATTAGTAAGTCCGCAAACTTTGATGGCGTATTTAGAAACTATTAGACAATCTATGAAACTTTTTAATCTTCAAAATGACACAAAAAATATATTAATTGCACACGAAAAAGTTAAAAATGAAATACATAAATTCTTAGAATCTTTTGATGATGTTACTAAAAAATTAGACCAAACAGTTCAGTCTTTTGAATCTTTAAAAACGACTAGAGTAAACAAATTAGAAAAATCTTTTAACGAATTAAACGAAGTTAACAAAAATAGTGAAAGTTAATTATTTAAATTTTTAGACTCTACCATAATGCATTTGTCGTCGATATAATTTTTGTTGTTTAATCTTAAAAAATCAGAGATCTCTTTGCTTTCCGCACCTGGTTGATACCAAAAATTATCATATCCTTGATTTACAAGATCTATTGTTAATTCAAAACCTATGCTTGGTGGAATCACAAAATTAATAATGTCTGGAATAAAGTTTAAATTTTTAATCTCTGAAAAACATTTTTGGTTAGCTATGTATTCTTCCTTTTTGCTTATTGGGAATACTTGATGACCTTTTGACAATAAGTTTAATAAAATTTTATTTCCATATTTTTCAGGATTATTGCTTGAGCCTATAAGTGCAATTTTTGTATTTTTTAAATTTAGATTTTCTAGCACTAAAAATTTTCGGCTTTGATATTAAAAAGATCTTCTTTTCCTGCAGTAATTGCAGAAGCGTAACCAGATGCAATTGGAAGAAGTTGTTGTATGTAAAACTTACATATGGTCAATTTATCTGAGTAAAATTCATTATCACCGTCTTTTAATTTTTTTTCAGCTAAGACTGCAGCTTTACCCATATAGTATCCACCAAGTACCTGGCCAAACATCTTTAAATAAGGAGTTGCTGCTGCGCTTGCATCAACTAGCTGACCATCAAGCATTTTAGTTGCTAACCACATAGTTACTTCAGAAAGTTTACTTACATGAATTTCAAGTTCTTTAGCAAGTGAAACCATTAAATCAGATCCATTTTTCATTAGTTCTATTTGATTTGTTACTTCGCCAAGCAATCTTTGCATAGCCTGACCATTGTCTAATGGAAGTTTTCTAAACATCAAATCTAATGCTTGAATACCATTTGTTCCTTCATAAATAGGAGCAATTCTTGCATCTCTCAAGTATTGAGCAATACCAGTTTCTTCAACATAACCCATACCACCATATACTTGTATGGCAAGTGAGGAAAGTTCAACACCCAGGTCTGACAACCAAGCTTTTGTTATAGGAGTTAATATTGCGCATCTCTCTTCACCTAAAGATTTAGTAACTTCATCTTCACCAAAATATTCTAAATCTAGCATTAATTGGTTATCAAACATTAAATATCTCATAGCATCAACGTAAGATTTTATAGTAAGCAACATTCTTCTAACATCAGCATGTTCAATTATTGATGCATTTTTTGCGTCTTCCTTACTCATACCAACTGGTCTACCTTGAACTCTGTCACGAGCATATTGAGCTGCTCCTTGTACAGCAGCAGAAGCACTTGCTAAACCTTGACCGCCTACCCAAATTCTGGCTTCATTCATCATGGTAAACATATAGTGCAGACCCCTATTTTCTTCACCTACCAGATAACCTATAGCACCATCGTATTCCATTACACAGGTTGGACTGGCATGAATACCTAGCTTTTCCTCAATGGACAAGCATTGAACATTATTTTTGTCACCTAAAGTACCATCATCATTAATAAGAATTTTTGGAACAATAAACATTGAAATACCTTTTGTACCTTCAGGAGAACCTGGTAATTTTGCTAAAACAAGATGAATAATATTTTCAGTCATATCGTGATCACCGAATGTAATCCAAACTTTTGTTCCTGTAATTTTATAACTACCATTTTCTGCAAGTTCAGCTTTTGTTTTTATAGTTCCTAAATCAGAACCAGCTTGAGGTTCACTCAAATTCATTGTGCCGGTCCATTCACCTGATACAAGTTTTGGTAAGAACTTTGATTTTTGTTCATCACTTCCATGAAAATTAATTGCTGAAATAGCACCGGCGCTAAGCCCGAAAGCTAAATTAGCAGAGCTTAAAATTTCTAATGTTCCTCCAGACAAAGCTATTGGCATTCCACCACCACCAATTTCTTGAGGTAAAGATATAGAAGCCCAGCCAGCTTCTTTAAATTTATTATAAGCTTCTTTGTAACCTGCAGGCATAGTGACTACACCATCATTTATTACAGCACCAATCTGATCACCTATACTATTAATAGGAGCTAGAACTCCCTCTGCAAACTTTGCACACTCTTCCATAGTGGTAATAACAATATTTTCTGAAAAATCTTTGAACAAAGAAATTTTATTTAAAATATTATAAGAATCTATAACCTCATAACCGAAAACAATATCTTTGATAGGTGCTTTATAATCAACAGCCATGGTATAACTTTAGTCCTACTTTAAGTATATTGTAAATTTCTAACGTGGATTAACTTCGACTAGTTTAGAAATTTCTTGAATTTTTGAAATTGATGGAAGTTCATTAGTTCCTGCTAGAATTGCGCCTGCAGCACAAGCTTTTTTAACAACATCTATTATTTCCTCATTTCCAAATGCTGCGATATATGCAGCAGTGCAATCTCCAGCTCCTGTTGAGTCTATGGAATTAAAGTCAGGTGGTACTATTTCAATTGCTCCTTCCTTTCCTAGTAATCTTGCGGGTAAATTAGACGAGGTTAAGAGAATATATTTCGCCAAATTATTTTCTAATATTTTGTTTGCTTCATAAACTTCAATTTCATTTTTGCTCACAACAAGAAAATCTATTTCGTAATCAATCTCTTCCTCGTATCCAGCTTGAACTAAAAAAATATTATTATTTCTTTTTATATCTTTTAAGTTTTCTCGAATATAACTTATTGAGTACCTATCTATTAGAAGTGAATCAAAACGATTTAAGCTATTCAAATTACTCCATATGGAATCTTTATAACCAGAAGAGACAATTGTTCTTTCTCCATTATCTTCGACAAATATTGAACAAGTAGGTGTGTTTTTTGAATTTGTATTAATTAAATCATGATTAATACTTAAATTATCGAGGTAATTTAATAGATAATTGCCTAACGCATCATTAGCTAAGCTATTACCTCCAACTGAAACCATTAGAGACCAATTATTTATATTTTCTGCACAATTTATAGCTGTCCCCCCGGGTCTAATTTTGTATTTTGTGCTTCTTATATCACCACCAGAAGTTGGGAGTGAATCAACATAATAAATTAGATCAGGATTTAAAGTACCATAACAAAGTACATGTTTAAAAGGCATAGTTCTTATAATAGTATCTGTGAATGATGCATTAAACCAATCGAAAAACTTAATTGTGTTAACAATTATTTATAATATTGGCGAGGGAATTGTTGCGTTATACCTTGGAATTAAAAACAATAGCACTTCTCTTCTAGGCTTTGGATTAGATAGCGTAATTGAAATTACAGCTTCTATGGTCGCAATTTGGGGAGTAACATCATCAAATGAGAATGTAGGTAGAAAAGCTGAAAAAATTATTTCTTATTCATTCTTGGCTTTAGCATTTTTTATTTTAATTAAATCTTCATACGATTTATTAAATACTATTAAACCAGAAGCCACTTTATTTGGAGTATTACTTGCAGCAATATCAATTTTGGTAGAAGGTCCTTTATCTTATAAAAAATTACAGCTTGGAAAAAAACTTAATAACCAAGTTTTAATAGCGGAAGCAAAAGAAACATTATTTTGTCTCAATTTATCAATTTTGGTTATTTTAGGTATTGGACTAAATTATTTATTCAATGTTTGGTATTTTGATCCAATTTCTGCTCTTTTAATGATTCCATGGTTGTTTCATGAATTTAAAGAACATAGATAATTTCATTAAACCAGCCCACTAATTACAGCTGTTAAAATCAAAATTAAAATATAGCTTATCAGTCCTCCGCCTATAGCAGCTATTTTCATTGATTTTGTAACAGAGCTTGGACCTATTAAATGATAGGCTAGTACTCCAAAAAATGGCACAAGAAAAACAATTCCAAGCCAAATATATTTTTTTGAGTTACTCATTTCTTTTGAATTCAAATCACTTAAAGCTAATGCTGTCCATGCTGCATAAAGCACGAATGGCATTAAGTATCCATACAATTGAAACAACAATTGCCAAATACTTGGACTTGAAATTGGAACTCCACTCATAATTATCTCCTTTTTTGATCCAAAATTTTCTTCTAAAGTATTATTTTTTAATAAGTGATAAGGTACATCAATATTTTCCAAATCAGGTATGTAAAATATATCTATAGCTGGCGATGGTTCTGAAATATTTTCGAAGCTCATATTTATTTGTTCTGACGGCCATGGGTATTCTTTGTATCTATTTTTATCAACTTCTTGATTTTGAGCATCGGCAAAAAAACCAGCCAAAAGCATCAATCCAGATGAATCACCTTGTAGTGGAAATCGAGATAAAATAAAGTTTGAATCTATTCCACTGCAGTTATGTAGTTGTTCCAAAAGTGGAGGAGTTGAAGTTTGATAAACATTGTTTTCGAAACAATTACCTGGACCCCAAGGTCCTGCTAAAGCGAGATCAGTATATCCTGAATCAAGAACAACGTTGTCGATAATTTTGACGTTTTGTGAAAAGTAAAGGTTTGCATCTAGCATTGGACTAGCAACAATTCCGTATTTGTCATGATTAATTACTAGATTTTTTTGAATAATATCACCGACTCGACCGGGTACAACAATTCCATTTCCTTTTGCTACTAGCCCAAAACGATTTGTTGGTGCATCGTAATTATTGTTATCAAGAACTAAGTTACCTATAATTGTCGTTTCACGTCCTGGAGGATTTAACTCAGAATCTAAGGTGTTAGGTACAATTCCAGACATGTTGTCATACCAAATATTATTATAAATATATAGATGACCACCAGCATTGGTACCTGAATATCCAAGTGCATTTCCTTCAATAACACTGTCGTATATTAATGAATTACATGGAAAACATTGTCCTATATAAATTCCACTATCAGGATGTCCAGAAGCATAAATATTATTAAATATTCCATCTGTAGAGTCAAAAGCATAAACTCCATAGTCCCCATTGTTATATACGGTCAAATAAGAACCTCTAAATCCCAGTGAGGAATTCCAATACACGCCATTTAAAGAAAAATTCCTTACAGATAAATTTTCTACTGAAACTCCATCTGTATCGTAAATTTGTATACCGTTTTCAAACATGAATTCTCCATCCAAAATTACATTATTTCTATCGGTACCTCTAATAGTTATAAAATCAGTTGTAACAGTAACACTTTCGTTGTAAACACCAGGGTAAACTAATACTAAGTCACCTTCGCTTGAAGAATTGACCGCATCTTGTATTTACTGTTAAAACATTTTTACTTAGTTCAGTCTTTGTTTCTGCTTCTTCAACTGAATACTCAACATCTCCAACAATTACTAATCCAACCATACCTTTGTCATTAGTTCCATGAAATGGACAGTAGTATTCATAAATACCAGGATCGGTAAAGGTGTGTTCATATTGGTCACCTTTTGTTATTATTCCGTATTCAAAATAATCTGAAGAAATTGCTTGCCAACTACCATCACTAGCAATTACATTATGATTGTTTGCTCCACCAGATTCCCAAATTACAGTAGTGCCAGGTTCAACTCTAATAATTTTTGGTGAAAATTCATCATCTACAACTCTAATAACTGCGGGTTCGCTACTAGTTGCTTCTTGCGAACCACATGCAGCTAAAGAGATTAGTAAAACATAGAAAACTGCTTTTAACATTTTACGCATAACAAATATTACCTTTTAGAAAAACAATATTCCATTTATTAAGGAACCTTGTTTATATTATTTATAAAGCTTGAATCCAATCATCAGGATTATCATCAACAAAAAAATCAGACACTAATGTTGCACCTGGTTCAATAGCATACTTTTCAAAATCAGTCACACCTTCTTCTTCAAGTACATCTTGATCTAGAAAAAAGTTACCCGTACAAGTTTTAGAATCTCTTTTAAGAACAGCGTATGCCGCATCTGCGTAAATTGTAGCTTTTCTAGAACCTTTAACTAGTTCGGCTCCAATAACATTTCTAACTGCAGCAGTGTCTAGTGAAGTTCTTGGCCATATACAATTTGAGGCTATATTATATTGTCCTAACTCTTCAGCCAAACCATGTGCTACTAGTGACATCCCATACTTAGCTGTTGTGTAGGCTAACGTTAATCCAAACCACTTTCTATCAATGTTCAAAGGCGGAGAAAGAGTTAAAATATGAGGATTGTTTCCATTTTTAAGATGGGGGATGCATTTTTGGCTTAGTAGAAAAGTTCCTCTTACATTAATATTATGCATTAGATCGTATCTTTTCATTGGAGTATTTTCGGTATTTGATAAGTGTATTGCACTTGCATTATTTATACATATATCTATTCCACCAAACTTATCCACAGCTTTATCAATAGCTTCTTGAACTTGTTCCTCAAATCGAATATCACAAACCAATGGAAGCGCTGAGCCACCTACAGATTCAATCTCTTCAGCTGCAGTAAATATAGTTCCTGGAAGTAAAGGGTGAGGATCAGTAGTTTTTGCTAGAATTACAATATTTGCACCATCTTTTCCAAGAGCTTTTGCTATCTCTAGTCCAACACCTCGAGAACCACCACTCATGACTATTGTTTTATTTTTAAAATAACTCATTAATCTATTGTATTAAAACTGTGTATTTTCTGTGGAGTCTTTTTTCATTAAAAGTTCAGAATCTTCATCGAGTAGTGCTTCACCCACAAGTTCATAATAGTTAGAACCTACTTCTTGTTGATGTTTTAAGCCCGTAAACCCACTTTTTGACATTTGAGTTTCTTTCACTTGTAAATTAGCAATTGCTTCCATGTTGCTTTCTTTAAAGTTTTTTCCAAGTTCGTAAAACGAACTAATCATTGAATGAAATCCAGCCAAAGAAACAAACTGTAAGTTGTATCCAATTTTAAATAAAGATTCTTGAAAATTATTCAACTCTTTTTTAGTGAACTTATCCATCCAATTAAGTGAAGGGGAACAATTATAAGCTAAAAATTTATTAGGAAATTTATTTTTTATTTCTGTTGCAAATTCTTTTGCAAACCCTAAATCTGGATCATTAGTTTCACACCAAATAACATCAGCAAATTCTGCATATGCTAAAGATTTAGTAATTGCTAATTCTTTGTTGTTTTTTATTTCAAAATATCCATCAGAAGTTCTTTTTTTACTTAAATATTCTCTATCTCGATCGTCAAAGTCTGAAGTTGCTAACTTTGCATGAAGAGCATCGGTTCTCGCTATAAGAACTATTGGAACACCTAGAACATCAGAGGCTAGCCTCGAGGCATTTAATTTTTTAATAAATTCAAAAGTTGGTATTACAACTTTACCACCCACGTGACCACATTTTTTTTCTGATGCTAATTGATCTTCAAAGTGAATACCTGCTGCTCCAGCATTTATGAATTGTGTTGTTAAGTCAAAAACATTATAAATGCCACCAAACCCTGATTCTCCGTCAGCGATTATTGATGGTAGTTTTAATTTTTTATTTTCTGCTGATTTTCTTAAAAGTGTATTATTTATTTTTCTAACAAACTCTGGAGTGCTGTTCGAAGGGTAAAGTGAGAGATCTGGATATGTATTAGTTCCAAAATTACTTTCTGCTGCTATTTGCCATCCACTAACATAAATAATTTGAAAATCTAGCTTCTCTAATTGCATTGCTTGTTGAACAGTAGCTGAGCCAAGACCAGAAACCCACTTTGATGGCTGGTTTAGAAGTTCCCACAGGTTTAAAGCTCCTAAATTAGATATATCGTAAGAGATTTTTATCTTACTACGTAATTCTTGAACTTTTTCAGGAGAATAAGTTCTTTTTATACCTTCAAATCTTTTTGACTTTAAATATATTTTGATTAACTCTAAGCTATCAAAATCTTTATTCATAATTTAATGCTGGCTTGCAGCAACGCTACCTATGATGATAATTAATACAATAATTCCTGTAAAAGCAATTATAAACTCAGTTTTAGTGACTTTTATTTTTGGTGCCGAACTCATAACACTTGCAAAAATCAAAATTGCTGCAGAGATTATTAGAGCAAATAGGGGAGCTAATTCATGGAAATTTAAAAAGACTTGAGCGATACCAAAAGCTATTAAGCCTCCAAAAACAATCGAGCCTATTGGTATTAAGACAGACCCTACAATTCTTTTCCTTACCTTTTCTGCTTCAATAAATTCTTCATTTTCAAGTCCTTTTGGAACTCCTAAAATCATAGATAAGACAGAAATCAAACCTTGAACAATTGACGATAAAATAACTGTTCTCCAAAATGCACTACCCACACTTATTAAGTTTATTGCAGATTCATCAGGCAAAATAGGTTCTATTGTTTGTCCAACAGAATTTATTATATAAAACGCACTAATAGCACCAAATATAAGACCTAATCCTGAACCAGTGATTAAAGACTCACGGTCTGATGTGTATATCGAATATCCATTAAAGTTTGTTTCAAAAAATTTTTTGATATTTATTGAATTCAACATACCAAATAGTGAGCTCATTAGTGCTAAAACTAACAAAAATTCAATAGCATTGAATTCAGAAATTATATTTTGTGTGTCAGCTTCGAGAACTAAACCTTCAAACAAAAAAGAACTTATAAATATTGCTTCTATAAAGCCAACAATTAAGCCATAAATAGATCCAAATTTTAATGATTTGGAAATTTTTATTCCAAGTTTTACTGGTGGGTCAAATTTTTCATCAATAACTACCGAAGAATTTATTGAGACTGTTTCAGTTGATATATTCTCAGTAAATTCAAGGTCTTCTGTTGTAATTGAATCTACATCTATAGTTTCAACTTCCTCTTTAGCTTCAGGGTCAGCAATTTTTTCTTCTGTAACAGTTGTATTAGAAATTATAGTTTTTCCACCAAGCCAGCTGTTCAATATTTCAGTAGGAGAACTTCCTGCAGCCTCAGCTCTTGCTTGAATAGAGCGGGAAAGCAATAGTTGAGGAATCCCAGAGGAGCTACTTAATTGATTTAATAAATTTTCGTCCATATTTTTAATTTAATTGTAATCTACAGAATTATTTCTAACGACATCGTCAAATGTTTTTTCTTCTTTGTACCAATTTAGCCAAATAATCAAAATAGTTAACCATATGATTACTCCACCACCCAGTTTTAAAACTAAACCTGCTAAAGTTTGGTCATTCACAATAGAAACGTTAAATATATTTTCTCGTAATAAATAAGCAGAATATATTGGTTCTGTACCAAAAGTTAGAAAACTTGCTGGAATTGTTGGTAATAATGACTGTAAAAACATATAGCCAATTTTTCCAGCTTGGCTTAGAGATTTGATTTCATCATTAAAACCAATAACGGGTATCCACATGTTGAGTGAAATCAAAAGCATTATTGAATGCACAAAAAAATGAAATACTGTATTTGTTACCATCAAATTAACTACATTTGTCCAATGCATTCCTACCATAACGGTATTAAAGAGAAAAAAAGCAACAACAGGCTTAGAAGATATTTTAAGAGTTTTGATCAACAGAGGAACTGAAATCAATTTTTTCATTTCCGAATGCATACCTAGTAGAAGTAAAGGAGGAGAAACTAATGCTAAAACAAGATGCTCAACTGAATGAACAGAAAATAAATATTTCTCTCCTATATCATGTAGTGGGTAATCGGTAAATATCCATAAAATAATAACTCCTGCATACCAAATTTTTCTTTTTTGAGCTTTTAATAATTTGTTTTTTGTGCTGAATTCAAAAAATATGATTAAAGAAATAATTAACGTCCAAATATCATAATGTGGGTGAAATGGTAATGATTGAATTAAAAATAATTAGCAGATGCTCTTTCAAACATAACTATTGCAAATAGAATTAAAGCTAAAATCATTCCACCTGTAAAAAACCTGTTCACTGTTTTATTTTCAAATCTTAAGTGCATAAACCATCCGACTACAATTACAAATTTACCAATGGCTAATGTAACCAGTAGTGGGGCCGTAAATGATCCAACAATCTCTTCGGTGTAATAAAGAGCAACTTCAATTGCTGTTAGGACACCAAGAACAATTGCTATTTGTACATATTTTTTAGGTGTTGGATGACTTAAATGAGAATTTGACATATTAAATTAAATAAACAACCGTAAAAAGAACTATCCAAACTATATCAACAAAGTGCCAATATAGAGCAACAAATTCTAAATTCATTCCGCTTTCAAGAGTTAAACCATTTTGTCTTTGTCCTATACCCCAAAGTGAGAGCAGCAATACAACTCCAATAAATACGTGTAGACCATGAAAACCCGTTAAAACATAAAAAGATGAACTAAAAATATTTGTATCAAGTTCAAAACCCTTATGATAAAATTCAGTGAATTCATAAATTTGACCTGCTAAAAATACAGCACCAAGCATAGCAGTAGCTAACAACCAAACTCTTGTCTTCTCTTGATCATCAGATTCTAAAGCGTTATGTGCGAGAACCATTGTTAGTGAACTCATGAGAAGTACGAACGAGCTTATTGAAGTAAATGGTATGTCGTAAACATCAGTTAATTTAATTCCTGGAAAGTCCTTACCTTTAAAAATCATAAAAGTAGTAATTAAAGTACCAAAGAAAAGAATTTCTGTAGATAAAAAAACCCACATTCCAAGTTTTCTAGTTTCTACACCAGTATCCTCATGAGGGTAGGCATGTGCAGTACTCATGATTAATGCCCTTCTTCTAAAGGTTCTGTACCCCAACCGAAACTTCCAGAAAGTATCAAAATTACACCAACGACTGCTAAAGCAATTGATTTAAAAATTACAGCATAACCTAAAAGAGGTAAGCCAGAAGCTAATACAATTGGGAAATACGATGGGTTTGGAAGAATAATTTCCTCTTTAGGATTTAATCCATCTTCCTCTAAGTCTATTAATAATTGATCAGCTGTTGGTTTTCTGACAGCTCTGCCTTCTTCATCTTCATCATATTTAGAGTGCCAAAAATCATCTAATGATTTAACATTTGGTGCTGTTGAAAAATTCCAGACCGGTGTTGGTGAAGGTATAGACCATTCAATCGTTCTTGCATCCCAAGGATCGAATGGTGCTTTTTCACCATTTCTTTTTGAGAAAATCCAATTTATCATAAATACAACAATTGACAGAGCGATTATAAACGCACCAATAGTAACAATTACATTCCAAAACTGCAGGTTTGTTTCTTTTGCATATACCCAAGTTCTTCTGACTTGACCTTGTAATCCTAACCAATGCATTGGGCCAAATGTTAAGTTAAAGCCAATTAACATTAGCCAAAAATGAATTTTTCCGAGAGTTTCGTTGTACATTTTTCCCCACACTTTAGGAAACCAATAATAAAGACCTGAAAAAATTCCAAACATAGCTCCACCAAATAATACATAGTGAAAATGAGCAACAATATAGTAGGTATCTGTTTGTTGAGTGTCTGCAGGTACAATTGAATGTGTAACCCCACTTAAACCACCAATAACAAACATACCTATAAAACCCAAAGAAAATAGCATAGGAGTGTTAAGTTTTAATTTGCCCCCCCAAATAGTACCTAGCCAGTTAAATATCTTTACGCCAGTTGGTACGGCAATAACCATAGTTGATAATCCAAATCCAGCTTGTGCAACAGTACTGATTGAAGATGCAAACATATGATGAGCCCATACACCGAAACCAATAAATGCAATTCCAAATCCAGCAAAAACTATTGCTGCATAGCCAAATAAAGGCTTACGAGAAAAAGTTGGAAGAACTTCAGACACTATTCCAAATGCAGGAAGAATTAGAATATATACCTCTGGGTGACCAAACAACCAAAATAAATGTTGCCATAATACTGGGTCACCTCCACCTTCAACTAGAAAGAAACTAGTTCCGAAATTTCTATCAAAAGTTACATAAAATAATGCAATAGCAATTATTGGAAGCGAGAAAGCAAGTAGGAACGAAACTGCAAATGTCATCCAAGTAAATACAGGCATTCTCATAAACCTCATTCCTTTAGTGCGCATATTGATAATTGTTGTTATAAAATTAAAAGCTGAAATTAGTGAAGCTATTCCAAGAATCTGTAGCCCCAAAGCCCAAAAATCCATTGCAGTTCCGGGAGAATATTTTAGACCCGCATTTGGTTGATATCCAAACCAACCACCATTTGGCGCTGAACCCAACCAACTTACTTCTTCATCTAAATATCCACCCTCTGGGGCACCAGCTGTACCAAATATAAAAGTTGAGTATAAAAATATTCCTCCAAATATGAATATCCAAAATGATAAAGCATTCAGCCTAGGGAAAGCAACATCTCTAGCTCCAATTTGTAAGGGCAATAAATAATTAAAGAAAGCGGCACTTATAGGCATGATTGCTAAAAAAATCATTGTTGTTCCATGCATAGTGAACATAGCATTGTATTCAGCAGCTGATAAAAAGTTATTATCTGGCTGAGAGAGTTGGATTCTAAGAACTAGAGCTTCAAGACCTCCTATTAATAAGAAAAAGAAAGCAGCATATCCATACATAATTCCAATTTTTTTATGATCTACAGTAGTTATCCAAGACCATATTCCAGTTTCTGAGGAAGGTCTTCTAAAGATGCTATTTTGTTTCTTTGGTTCTAATATTTTTGTCACTTTAATGTTCCTAAGTACGCAATTAAAGCATTAATTTCTGCTTCAGTCAATTCTAGATTAGGCATAAAGGTTCCTGGTTTAATTTTTGCAGGATTAGCTAGCCAATTAGTTAAATTTTCTTTATTATTTTCTAACGCAGCTCCAGCAAAAACTGTTCTAGCCGCAAAATGTGTTAAGTTTGGTGCTATTCTATCTCCTTGAGTATCCCATACACCATTTATAACATGGCATTGTGTACAACCCGCATTTAAGAAAACTGATTGACCCTCAGCTGCTAAAGAGCCATCTTCAAGTTTCAAAGCATTCTGTTGTTCATTATTTATCCACAAATTGAAATCATTTTCGCTCAAAGAAATTACCCTTCCACGCATTTTAGAGTGACTCAATCCGCAATACTCGCCACACTGTGCCCAAAATTCGTCAGGGTTATCGGCGTGTAAATTAAGGTATGTTTTTTGGCCAGGAACTAAATATCGTTTCCCATTTAATTTAGGTACCCAATAATTATGAAGAACATCATTTGACCACATTTCAAGCCTAACGGGTCTATCACTAGGTATAACTAAAACATTGGCAGTTGTAATTCCATAATCAGGATATTTGTATTCAAACCACCATTGGTGACCTATAACTTCAATTTTTAAGGCGTCTTCAGGCTCTCTTGCTAAATCAAATATTGTTCTGACAGTGGGAACTGCAATAAAAGCAAGAATCAATACTGGAATAACTGTCCAAATAATTTCAAGTTTTGTATTCCCATGGACTTGTTTTGGCTCTGGTTTGTTTGGTTTGTCTCTAAATAATAAAACTGAAACTAAAAGTGCACCTTGAACCAAAACAAAAATAATTACAGCAATCCAAAAAGTTAACCAGAATAATTCATCAATAGATCTTGCATACGGTCCTTCTGGACTTAAAGAATCTAATGGAGCATTGTCAATACATGCAGAGATAAAAACTAAAAAAAGGTATTTTAAATTTTTAAACTTAAAAAATATTTTCATCAACATATTTTATTAATAACAGTATTTAAGAATAGCGTTGTAACAATATATAGTGTAATCACAAGTACTATGTCAATATGGAAATTCGAATAAAAAACCTGTTAACGAGTTATCTTAAACTTTCAAAACTTAGAGTCGTAGAGTTATTGTTAATTACTACAGTTCCATCAATGATTGTTTCAATTTATAGTTTCCCCCCGATTGATTTAATTTTTTATACTTTGATAGGTGGAACAATGCTAGCAGTCAGTGCTAATGTTCTTAATCAAATATTTGAAGTTGAACAAGATAGATTGATGTCTAGGACGTCAACAAGGCCATTAGTTACAGGCGAAATATCACTTAAGAGTGCATATTTATTTTCTTTTTTTACAGGGAGTTTAGGTTTTTTTATTCTATATTTTTTTACTACAATTTTGGCAAGTTATATAGCTCTATCTGCAAATTTGTTTTATTCATTTATTTACACATTAGTTTTAAAACCAAGAACTAATCAAAACATAGTAATTGGAGGAGCCGCTGGTGCAGCTCCAGTATTAATTGGATGGACTGCAACAGGTTCTAATCTAGATATCGGTACATGGTTACTTTTTTTATTAGTATTTCTTTGGACACCTGCACACTTTTGGGCTCTTTCACTGCATAATGTTGAAGACTATAAAGATGCAAATTTTCCAATGTTACCAACGCAGGAATCAGAAAAAAGAACTGTTGTCTTCATTGCAGTTTATGGTTGTGCCACTGTAATTACTTCGGTACTCTTAACTCCAATTTTACAATTAGGTATTGTTTATCTTTATAGTTCAATATTTTTAGGTTGTTATTTACTTTTAAAAAGTTTTCAACTTTTTAAAAAAAGAATTAAGCCAATTAATTATTTTGTATTTTCTAATACATACCTTGCATTATTATTTATTAGTATGGTTGCTGACATTATATTCACAATTAGCATGTTTTGATTATGGAACAAATATTTTTTTCAATAACATACCCACCAATACCTATTACCCAGATAGGTCCTTTAGCTTTTTCTTTGCATGGAGTATTTGCTGCACTTGGATTTTACTTTGGTGCAAATCATGCATTAAAACTTGCTGAAAAAGACGGAGCTGACACAGTATTGTTTTCTGATGCTTTGACATGGGCAATCTTTGGAGCAATAATTGGAGCAAGATTTTTTACTATTCCAGCGCATATTTTAGAGCCAGGGTATGGATTAGATGATGTATTTACTCTTGCAGGAAGCTATTCAATAATGGGTGGTATGGCAGGTGGTATAATCGCCGCATTTTTGAAAATATCGTATTTTAACAAACAAAGCTTTAAACAGTATGGAGACTATGCAGCCACTGGGTTAATTTTAGGCACTATAATTGGCAGAATAGGGGATCTGGCTATTGTAGAACATCTAGGCAGAGCAAGTAATTTTATTTTAGCTTATGAAATAAAACCAGGTTATGATGTTGCTCCTCAACATAACGGATTAGAGTGCAGCCCCCCTCTTCTTACATGCGGTAGCTTTCATCATGTGGCTCTATATGATTTACTTTTTGCTTTTTTGATTTTCTTTTTGTTTATTAACATGAAAAAAAGATTTAATTTTGGACAAGGTTCTTGGATAGGATTATGGGCATTTTGGTATGGAATCCAAAGATTTATATTAGATACCCTTCGTTTTGGAATGGGTGATTCAACAATTGGCAATGTAACTTACAACCAAATTGGAGGCTTGCTCCTAGCTTTAATTGGATTAATAGTATTTTTTAAAAATAAAAATTTAGAACAAATTTAATAAGTAACTAACGTAAATTGAAATCAATATAATTCCAATAATTACATTTTTGGAAACCTTTGCAAAGGCTAGTACTAACAAAATTGTTCCAGATATCAAAAGATAATAAATTGAAATCGATATATCAGAACTAAGATTATTTGGGTTAATTATGAATATTGAACCCCCAACTAAGCCAATATTAAACAAATTAGAACCAAAGATATTTCCAAATACCAAACTTGGTTTACTCAATCGTGCTGCTGCTATTGAACTTGCAACTTCAGGCAAACTAGTCCCTACTGCAATTAATGTTGAACCAACAATTAGTGAAGAAATGCCAAATTTTTCTGCAAGTTGAACAGAATTATCAACAACTAAATTACTTCCATAAATTGTTGCACCTAATGCAACTGAAGCTCTAATTAGCAAATTTTTTCTTTCACTAGAAACCAATTCTTCTTGTTCTATGCTTTCCTCTCTGATTAAAGAAAATATTACATATGAAGATAAAACCAGAAGTGCAATACCAAAAGTCTTAGAAAAATTTTTGAAAAATACATAATATCCAGCAAACACGAGAGTAAAAATACTCATCCAAATTGGACTAAGCTTATTAAGTTTTAAACTTTTTGAAAAACCTTTAGGAAGGAAAATATATAACACCGAAAGCACAAGAAGTGCGTTTGCAATGTTTGATCCAATTATATTTCCAACACCTAAATCTAAATCTCCTTTAAACGCTGCACCAGCGCTTGCAAACAATTCTGGTGTTGAGGTTCCAAAGCCAATAAAAATAGCACCTATTATTGAACTAGGTATACTAAATTTTACGGCTATTTGAATAGCTGATTGAACCATTTCGTCAGCACCTTTTATCAATAAAAAGAATCCGAAAATTAATCCAGTTGAAATTATTAAAATATCCATTTTTTTAAGAAGAAATTATTTATCTCTCCACTCAAGCCAAGGTATTAATTTTTCAATGTCGGCATAAGGTCCATTAACAGCCAAAGTCAGTTCAGTTGCCCCTGCTTCAACGAGTTGGTCAGCTAAATCCACTCTATTAATATCAACTCCAATAGATCTTTGAATCTCATTTGGGTCTCTTCCAATTTCTTCACACCAATTATTTAAAACATTATTTTTATGTGCAACAGTTTCTACACCACTTCTTTCTTCTGTTTTTGTTGCAAAACCATGCCAAATATCCGCATATTTAGCCACTAGTTTAAGTGTTACTTTTTCACCACCACCACCAATTAAAATTGGAATCTTTCTAACTGGTTGAGGATCTAATTTTTTCATTCTTTTAACTATTCTCTCTAAAGACTTTTCAAGTTCCTTCAATCGCCAGATTGCAGTACCAAATTCATAACCATATTCTTCATAGTCTTGTTCAAACCAACCAGATCCAATTCCTAGAATTACCCTTCCATTTGAAATATGATCTACCGTTCTTGCCATGTCAGCTAATAGTTCTGGATTTCTATAAGAGTTACAAGTAACTAATGGTCCTATATCCACTGATTTGGTTGCTTCAGCCCAACTTGCAAGCATTGTCCAACATTCAAAATGTTTACCTTCTCTTCTTTCGCCTTCAGCCCATTGCGTTCCGTCTTCTTTATAAAGAGGATAAAAGTGATCCCAATTATAAATGACATCAACACCCATTTCCTCAGCCTTTAATGCAGCTTCTCGTATTTGACTGTAGTTAGCGTGCTGTGGTTGTAGAAAAGCA
>JAQCEB010000018.1 GCA_027729925.1 Actinomycetota bacterium | reverse complement strand
GAGCAACAATTTTACCTTTTGGTATTTGAAGCGAAATACCTCTTAAAACTAAGATTACGTCCTGATAGACAACTTCTAAATTTTTTACCTCAAGCACTTAGATATTACTTTAAGAAGAAAAATTAATAATTTCAAATAAAGATTTTGCATTAGTTATATTTGTAATAACTTTTTATACATTTTAACGGTATCTATTATGTAAATATGGATAGCAACTTTACGCAACAAGAATTATTTGAGCAAAAAAAATATATTTCTGATCTTATTGAAGAAAAATCTACAAAGAACAAAAGCTCTATAAATTTAATAATTGGATCTTCATTAGTTTCAAGTAGCATTGTTCTCTTCTTTCTTTACACTTTTGGTATTTTTGAATCACAAGAAGTGGTATTACCCGATCCTATAACAATCACAGAAACAATAAAACAAACTGAGCTAGTTATGCCGAGGGTTGATTCTTCTGAAATTGTATCTATAGCTGAATTAGCAACAAAAACTATTGTACAAATTCAAGTAGGAACTTTGGATGAAAATAATGAATTTATTTCAATGGGTGGTGGATCAGGTGTAGTTATTTCTAATGAAGGACTTATTATTACAAACCATCATGTTATTGAAGGAGTTAATGAAGTAAGGGCAATTTTTGAAGACGGTAGATTGTATGAAGCAACAATTATTGGTTCTGACAAACTTACAGATATCGCATTAATAAAAATATCTTCTTCTAATTTAGTTTCAATAGGTATTGGAAATAGTGATAATTTAGTTGTTGGCGATTTGGCAGTAGCAATTGGTCATCCCCTTACTTTAGGTGCGGCTCCAACTGTCACGACAGGTGTTGTTTCAGCTCTTCAACGAAGATTAGATGTTGGTAATGATTTTGACGGTTCGGCGGTAACTCTATTTGGCCTAATTCAAACCGATGCTCCAATTACTCGAGGGTCTAGTGGTGGAGCTTTAATTAATAGCAATGGTGAACTTATCGGAATAACAACCGCCATAGCTACAGCAGATGTAGGAGCAGAAGGACTTGGCTTTGCTGTTCCAATAAATTTAGCTTTAAATATTGTTGAAGATCTGATAGATTTTGGTGAAATTAATCATGCTTTTTTGGGAATTCTCGGTGCACAGCACTTTGAAACTGCAGATGATGGTGCAAGAATTTTTGCAGGAGTATTTATACAAGAATTATATAGCCCAAATAATATCCAATTTGCAATAGCAAAAGCTGGAGCGCTTCAAGGCGATATAATTAAAAAATTAGATGGTAAAGAAGTCAAAACTCTAGATGGATTAATTACAGAACTTCGCAAAAAGAGAGCTGGTGACGAAATTGAAATTGAAATACTTAGAAATGAGCAAAGAATAACATTAATGTTTCAATTAGATTTAAGACCCACTGATGTTTAATGTCTGACGACATATTTTCACAACTGTTTAATTTATTTAGTAACAACGATGATGAAGTAAATTGGAAACTTGCTAAACAAATTAATAATCATTTGAATAAAGAAGAAAATCAGCTTACCTTTTCTAACAAAGAAGTTAACTATGAAGAAATTTTTAAAGTAATAAAACTCAATATTTCTGATTCTGAAATTTTAGATTTTAAATTACTTTCTAAAAAACAATGGGGTGAATGGTTTATTGACTCAATTCAGCATTTTGATTTTTCAAAACTTTCAAATAATAATATCGACTTTGGTTTTGGTAATCTACAATCTTCTCTTTTAGGAATGCAACTTGGTAATTTAACCTCTTTTTTAGCTAAAAACACTTTTGGATTAAGCCATTTTGGAATTTTACTTCCAAAAAGTAATACTCTTGCTATTAATTATCAGAACTTTGACAAAAGAGTAAACCAATTTGACGTAAATGAAAATGAGTTAGTTATGGCTTTAATGACCATTGAATATATAGCTTTATCAATGGGTAAATATGAAGCTCCATTTCAATTTTTGATTGATAAATTAAATGAGAGTAACTCTAGTCTTATCTCTAGTTTTCAAGATAACAGCTCAAAAATTGATTTTGAAAATTTTACAAATCCTCAAGAAATTATGAACTCAATACCAGAAATGGAAAATTTTAATTTAGAAACTTTTTTTGACCCAATACTTGGACCATTAAGTTTCTATAGAGAAGTTATCAAAGTAAGAAGTAAAGAACTTCTTACTTTTCTAGATAAAAGTGTTGTCGATTTAGTAATGGACTTAAGTTTTATATTTGAAAATTCATCAAGTCAAGGATTAGAACAAAAACTTGCAAGTTACGAAGATTCCTCAAAAACTTTTATTAATTTTTTAAGTGATTCAGTAAACGTATTTACTCTTGATGAAATTCTGTCTGATACCAACTTAATTCCATCTTTAGAAGAAATTTTAGATCCAATAGCTTGGGCAGCTAGAACTTCATTGCCTCCAATTTAATTAAATTTGCACACTAAAATTATTTTTACAAAGGAGAAAAAAAATGTCTATAAATATCGGAGATAAAATACCAAGTTTTAATTTAGTTAGTAATAGTAAAGTTAGTATGTCGGATGAAGATTTTTTAGGTAAAAAAACATCATTTGTATTTATTCCATTTCCATTTAGTACAGTTTGCGACAAAGAAGTTTGTGAGTTAAGAGATAATTTTTCAAATAATACTGAAACTCCGGATACAGTAATAATTACAGTTTGTGCTCGTCCAACAAATGACGCTTGGGTAAAACATTATAATTTAGATTATCCAGTCCTTGCTGATTTTTGGCCACATGGTGAAGTGTCTAAAAAATTTGGATGTTTCAATGACCAAGTTGGAATATCGATGAGAGTAACCTACATTACTGATGAAAATAATATTGTCACAAAAATAATAAAAACTGACGAAATTATCGAACCAAGAAGTATTGAGGATTATAAAGAAGCTTACAGCTCTTAACCAACTTCTCTAATATCGAAATCTGAAGAACTTTGTCTTTTTATTTTTCTGCGTTCTCTTTCAGAAAGACCACCCCAAATTCCAAATTTTTCAGAATTTTCTATAGCATATTCAAGGCAATCTGATTGGACGGAACATGCACGACAAATAGATTTAGCTTTTCGAGTAGAAGCACCTCTTTCTGGAAAAAATAAGTCAGCATCTGCGCCTTTACAATTAGCTTCTTCTGTCCAAGAAGGCATTCCTCCGATTAGTTCTTCCATTGATGATTGCTCCACCCTAACTCCTTGTTATAAATTACACTTATGTAATTTAATCAGCTATCTGTAAAAGTCAAGAGTGGATTTGTCTATTTAATTTATATTTATTTTCGTAATATAGGATAATGATAAGATGCTTAACCAAAAAATTGTTTCGTCTGGTTCAGTTTACAAAGGTAGAACTGGCATGTGGTTATACATTTTTCATAGGGTCACAGGTGTAGCGCTTTTTGGTTATCTTTTACTTCATATAATTTCAACTGCTTTAATTTTGCTAGGTCCAGAAGTTTATGAAGGTGCTGAGGCAATTTATAAAAACTTTTACTTCAGGCTTGGTGAAGTTGGGTTAATGGCAGCAGTATTAGCTCATGCAATTAATGGATTAAGAATTATAACTGTTGATTTATGGAGCAGAGGTTCTGAATATCAAAAAAGGTTGAACTTTGTTTCACTCTTAATTTTTATTTCAGTGTTTATACCAACAACTTACAAAATGATTAGTTCGTACTTTGAGCTGTGTATCGAAAAAAGCTCTCCTGGTACAACTGTAATAGACTGTATGACAAGACCACTTCCAGATTGGAAATCAAAATGAGTACAAATCAAAGAACTGATTGGGCAAGAAGACAGCCCCCTACAGGTGGTAGTAACTTTGAACTTTATGCTTGGTTTTTTATGAGAGTAAGCGGTTTGTTCCTAGTTTTATTAGCAACTGGTCACATGTTTATTATGCATGTTTTTAATGACACCTTGAACTTAGACTATGAGTTTGTTGCTGCTAGATGGGATACCCCTTATTGGAGAACTTTTGATTGGCTTCTTTTAGCTTTGAGTTTACTTCATGGTACAAATGGTTTGAGGATAGTTTTACACGATAACATATCTAATCAAAATCTAAGAAAAATTTCATTATCTGTACTATATTTTGTTTCAGTAATGTTTTTCATTTTAGGTACTTATGTATTAATAGCTTTTGTGAGTGAAGTATGAAAATTATAAAACATTCTTTTGACGGTGTAATTGTTGGTGCTGGAGGTGCCGGTCTAAGAGCTGCTATTGAGGCAGCTCCTCATATGAAACTAGCTGTTATAACAAAGCTTTATCCTACACGATCACATACTGGTGCGGCACAAGGTGGAATGAGTGCGGCACTTGCGAATGTTGAAGAAGACAATTGGAATTGGCATGCATTTGATACAGTTAAGGGATCTGATTATCTAGCTGACCAACCAGCTGTAGATATTCTCTGCAAAGAAGCGATTGATTCAGTAATTGAACTCGAGCATTGGGGTCTTCCATTTAGTAGATTAGAAAACGGCAAAATTGCACAAAGAAGATTCGGAGGTCATACTATAAAAGAAGGTGCAGCACCAGCTTTTAGGGCATGTTACGCAGCTGATAGAACCGGACATATGATTTTGCAAACTCTTTATCAAAAATGTGTTTCAATGGGCGTAACATTTTTTGATGAATTCCAAGTTCTTGATATAAAGATTGATGATGGAATATGCAAAGGTGTTGTAGCTTATGAAATAGCTACAGGTGATATTCATATTTTTGAAGCGAGAGCTGTAACTTTTGCAACTGGTGGATTTGGTAAAATTTATAAAGTTAGTTCTAACGCTCACACTTTAACTGGTGATGGTCCTGGAATGCTTTATCAAAAAGGCATTCCATTAGAAGATATGGAATTTTATCAGTTTCACCCAACTGGAATTTATAGACTTGGGATTTTACTATCTGAAGCAGCAAGAGGAGAAGGTGGAATATTAAGGAATAAAGATGGAGAAAGATTTATGGAAAGATATGCTCCAACTATTAAAGATTTAGCACCTCGTGATATGGTTTCGAGAGCAATTGCAACTGAAATAAACAATGGCAATGGTGCTGGTCCCAAAAATGATTACGTATATTTAGATTTAACTCATCTGGGTGCAGAAACAATTAAACAAAAACTTCCTGATATTACAGATTTTGTTAGAACTTATGTAAAAATAGAACCTATAAATGAGCCTATTCCTGTTCAGCCAACAGCACACTATGCAATGGGAGGAATACCGACTGATATTTATGCACGTGTACTTAGCGATGCTAGTGGTTCAATTCTTCCTGGTGTTTATTCAGCAGGAGAATCTGCTTGTGTTAGTGTACATGGAGCAAATAGGTTAGGAACTAATTCACTGCTTGATATAGTGGTTTTTGGTAAAAGAGCTGGTCAAAGTATGGTTGATTATGTCTCATCTACTAAACCATCCTCATTATCTGAAAATGCTGCTGAAGAGCTTGTAAACAAAATTGAACGACTTCTTGAAAAAGAACATAATCCAGAATATTCAGTACCAAAAATAAGAGAAGAACTTCAGGACTCAATGGAAGAAAATGCAAAAATATTTAGATCGGACGAAACTTTAAATAATCAAACTAAAATCTTAAAAAATCTAAGAGAGAGATATCAAAATGTAACTATTTCGGACAAGGGATCTGTTTTTAATTCTGAACTTCTTGAAGCTATTGAATTAGAATACCTTCTTGATATGTCAGATACAACAGTTGCTAGTGCCTTAGCAAGAAAAGAAAGTCGTGGAGCACATTCTCGTATAGATCATGTTGAAAGAGATGATAAAAATTGGTTAAAGCATTCATTTGCATTTAAAAATGGGGACGAAGTCAAACTAAAATACAAAGATGTTGAACTAGGAAAATATGAGCCAATGGAAAGAAAGTACTAATGGATATTACATTAAATATTTTAAGATATAACCCGGATTCAGACAAAAGAGGTCATTGGGAAGAATATAAGCTTGAAGCAGAACCTGATGAAAGAATTTTAGATTTATTACATAAGGTTAAATGGTTTGATGATGGCAGCTTGTCGTTTAGAAGATCATGTGCTCACGGTGTTTGTGGTTCTGATGCGATGGTTATTAATGGTGAAAATATGTTAGCCTGTCAAGTTTTAGTTAAAGAAGTTAGTAACCCAATTAAAATTGAACCTATTAGAGGTCTTCCTGTTATTAAAGATCTAGTAGTAGATATGGAACCATTTTTTGATTCTTACAAAAAAGTTCTTCCTTATCTTATTAACGATGACGAACCAGGAGAAAGAGAAAGACTTCAATCACCAGAAGATAGAGAAAAATTTGAGGATACAACAAAATGTATTTTATGTGCAGCATGCACTACAAGTTGTCCTGTATTTTGGACTGCTGATAGCTACATAGGACCAGCAGCCATAGTAAATGCTCATAGATTCATCTATGATTCAAGGGATACGGCTGATAAACAGCGTTTAGAGATACTAAAAGATGTCAATGGTGCTTTTAGATGCAGGACTGCCTTTAACTGTACATCAGCTTGTCCAAGAGGAATTCAAGTAACTAAAGCCATAGAAGATGTGAAAAGAAAAACACTTACTATTAATTGATAGAAAATATTATTCAAACTTTTAAAGATAAATTATCTGAAGAAATAGGTAAGAAAAATATATATTTTGAAATATCAGATAAAAATGCAATATATTCACTGAAAGATTGCATAAAAGTAGAAAACATAGACAAAAATAATTCATATTTAATTTTTAAATTAAATTTTGAAACATTCAATGAATTAGTCCAAGGAGAAAAACACCCTGAAGATTTATTGTTCAATGAAAAAATTAAAATTTCTGGAGACATTAATCTTATTTCTTAAAATAGAAAAGACGGCTAATGCCGTCTTTTCAAATTGATAAAAAGAGCTTTTTAATTTAAAGCGTCTTTTAAGCCCTTAGCAGCTTTAAAAGCTGGAGCATTTTTTGCAGCTATTTGGATTGTTTCTCCTGTAGCTGGATTTCTACCTTGTCTTGCAGCCCTGTATTTTGACTCAAAAACACCAAAACCAGCAACACTTACTTTATCGCCGTTTTTCATGCCATTTGTAACGCCACTAAAAACTGCATCAACAGCTTTTTTTGCATCGGATTGTGATAGCCCTACTTCAGCTGCAACAACACTTGCTAATTGATCTTTGTTCATAGCTGTTTAGCCTTTCTTTATTGAGTTTTTTTTAAAACTCCTTATAGACATTATAGTTTTTTTAAAACAGTTGTCTCAGAATACTGAAATTATTGAGTTTTTTTTAAAAAAGGCTGATTTTATTGATTAATTATGCTATCTAACTCTTCAACTTTAATTTTAACGGCATCAGCAGCTGCAACAAGGTTGTCCTTTTCTATTTCACTTAAATCAAGCTCAACAATATTGCTAACTCCATTTTTTCCAAATTGTGTAGGGACTCCGAGAAAAACATCATTGATTCCATATTCTCCTGATACCCATGAACAAGCAGGTAACACTTCATTGGAATCTGTAACAATTGCCCTTACCATTGTTGCTGCTGCTGAAGAAGGTGCAAAATAAGCACTACCGGTTTTTAATAGCGCAACAATCTCTGCTCCTCCATTTGATGTTTTCTCAACTAAACTCTCTATTTCATCATTAATTTGAAAGTGGTTCGCCATTAACAGTACACTGTGATGGAGCTGGCACCATAGTTTCACCATGACTACCCAATGTAAGTGCGTAAATATCCTTCATTGGAACACCAAGTTTTTCGGAAATAAAATAAGCAAAACGAGAAGAATCTAAAACACCCGCTTGCCCTATAACTTTGTTTTTTGGTAATCCAGAAACTTTTGAAACTAAAGCTGTCATCTGGTCAAGTGGATTTGTAACTACAATTATGATTGGTTCTGATGAATACTTAAGTAAATTATTAGTAACTTCAGTCACAATATTCGCATTAACTTCAAGTAAGTCCATTCTTGACATTCCTGGCTTTCTAGGTAAACCAGCTGTGATTACTATAACATCACTGTCTTTGGTGTCTTCATAATTATTTGTTCCCACAATTTCAGTTGAAAAATTTTCAACATATCTAGATTGATTCATATCTAAAGCTAGTCCCTGAGGTAATCCTTCCACTATATCTGTCATGACTACTTTTTCAACTATGTCATACTCTGCAACTCGCAATGCAGTCATAGAACCATATTTTCCAGCACCGACAATTGTTACTTTTTGCATATTAAAATCCTTCAATATTCTCAACTAAACTTTTAGCAAAATCCTCTGTTGAAAGTGTTGTAGCATCATTTCTACCTCTTGCAAGATCATAGGTAACATTTCCTTCAAAAATTGATTTTTCCATTGATTTAATAATTAATTCTGCAGCTTCATTCCAACCCATATATCTAAACATCATCTCTCCTGAAAGAATTAAAGAACCTGGATTTGCTTTATTATGACCTGCATATTTAGGTGCGGTTCCGTGAGTTGCTTCAAATACTGACTTTCCATTCTCATAGTTAATGTTTCCACCAGGACTAATACCTATTCCACCTATTTGTGCAGCAAGAGCATCAGATGCATAATCACCATTGAGATTGGTGGTTGCTATTACTTCAAATTCTTGAGGCTTTATAAGAATTTGCTGCAAAAATGCGTCTGCTATTACATCTTGAACCAATATTTTATCTCCAGGTTGACCATTACAGTCTTCCCAAGATACAGCAACATCTGAAAATTCATTTTTTACTAAATCGTAACCCCAAGCTCTAAATGCTCCTTCTGTAAATTTCATAATGTTACCTTTATGGACAATTGCAACATTTTTTTTGTTGTTTTCTACAGCATAATTTAATGCAGATCGTATCAATCTCTCTGAGGCTGTTTTAGAAATTGGCTTAATTCCAATACCGCTATCTTCTCTAATATCCCATGAAAATTCAGATTTTAGAAAATTATTTAATTTTTTAACTTGTTCAGAGTTCATTTCTAATTCTTTTCCAGCGTAGACATCTTCAGTATTTTCTCTAAAAAGAGAAATATTTACATCACCAGGATTTTTTGTAGGTGTTTCTACCCCTTGAAACCATCGTATTGGCCTCAAGCAAACATACAAATCTAATTTTTGACGGATCGATACGTTGATTGACCTAATTCCTCCGCCAACTGGAGTAGTTAGCGGTCCTTTAATACCTATTCCATATTCATCGAAACTATCTAGAGTTGCTTCAGGCAACCATTCAGAAGTAAAATCATATGCTTTTTGACCTGCTAAAACTTCTAACCAATTTATTCTTCTATTGTTTGAATATGCTTTACTTACTGCTGCATCAAATACCTTCTGTGAAGCTGGCCAAATGTCAACTCCAATTCCGTCACCTTCTATAAAAGGAATCGTTGGATTATCTGTATCAAATGATTTTCTAGTATTTTTTATTGCTTCAATTAATTCATTTCTAGAAAGATTTTCACTCATATTACGTCCTCTATAGCTTTACCAATCTGTGTGGGATTCTTAACTACTTTTACTCCAGCTTCAGTTAATGCTTCAATTTTAGCTTTTGCAGTACCTTTATTGCCAGAAACTATTGCTCCTGCATGTCCCATTTTTTTTCCAGGAGGAGCAGTTACTCCTGCAATGTATGATATAACTGGTTTTGAAATATTATTCTTTATAAATTCTGCAGCTTCTTCCTCGGCGCTTCCCCCAATTTCTCCAATCATTACAATTGCATTAGTTTGTTCATCTTTCTCAAAAGCATCTAATACATCGATAAAAGACATGCCTGGGACTGGATCACCACCAATACCTATACATGTTGATTGACCAATGTTAAGCTTTGTTAATTCATGAACAGCTTGGTATGTTAATGTACCCGACCTTGAAACGACTCCCACATTTCCTTCTTTAGTAATTTCGTGTGGCATAATTCCGACATTAGACTTTCCTGGAGATATTAGACCTGGACAGTTTGGTCCAAGTAACATTGCATTCGTAGTATTTTTCAAAATATCATACATCTCAGCTTCATCTTTAGCTGGAATACCTTCAGTAATACAAACTATTAAATTACAACCTGCTATCGCTGCTTCTAACACAGCATCTTTGGCAAAAGCTGGAGGAACAAATGTCATTGCAGTATTAGCACCTGTTGCATTAATAGCCTCTTCAACGGTATTAAAAATTGGAATTCCTTGTATCTCTTCTCCGCCTTTTCCTGGCCTTGTTCCTGCTACAACTTGTGTTCCATAATCTCTATTGCGTAATGCATGGAACTGCCCTTCTCTGCCGGTCAAACCTTGCACAACAACTTTGGTATTTTTATCAATGAAAATCGACATTATTGTGATTCCTTTACAGCTAATTTTGCTGCTTCGTCCATTGATTCTGAAATTATTATTTTTTCATTTTTAAATTGGGATAAAATTTTTAAACCTTCCTTAGAGTTGGTACCATCTAATCTAACAATAATTGGCCACTTTAAAAATTTTCCTTTTGTTGCCTCTACAATGCCTTCTGCAACTAGATCGCATCTCGTAATTCCACCAAATATATTTATTAAAACGCTTTTAACATTCGAATCCGACTCTAATACTTCTAAAGCAGCTGTTACTGTTTCGGCTTTAGCTCCTCCCCCAATATCTAAAAAGTTTGCAGCTTTACCACCGTGCTCAGAAACTACATCTAGTGTAGACATAACTAAACCAGCACCATTTCCAATTATTCCAACACTGCCATCCAATTTGATAAAGTTTAAACCTTTGCTTTTCGCAAATGCTTCTGAATCTGGGATAGGTATGTCTGCTTCAAATTCGTTAAATTCTTCATGACGATATTCTGCATTCATATCTAAAGTAATTTTTGAATCTAAAGCTAGTACGCCATTATTTGTTATTGCAAGTGGATTAACTTCAACTAAGTCACAGTCTCCAGCAACAAATAAATTGTAGAGCTTTAAGATTATATTTTTTATTTCATTTGTAAACTCTGGATCTAAATTCGCATCTTTAATTGCATTTATTATAGTTTCTTCGGTTAGGCCTTCGGAAGGAGAAATATAAATTTTTATTAAATCTTCTGGATTTTTTTCAGCTACTTCTTCAATATCCATACCACCTTTAGCACTTAAAAGCATTAAATATTTTTTTACAGACCTATCTAAGGTAAACGAAATATAATACTCTTTTATAATTGTCGACGCTTCTTCGATTAATAAGCTTTCAACTCTGTGGCCTTTAATATCCATTCCTAAAATCTCATTAACAGCGGTTTTCAATTCATCGTGTGAAGATACCAGTTTTATACCACCAGCTTTGCCTCTTCCACCAACTTGAACTTGCGCTTTTACAACTACCGGAAAAAGTAATGATTCTTGATTAGCTAACTCTGATTGACTTCTTATGAAAATAGATGTAGGCGTCGGAATGTCATATTGCTTGTAAAGTTTTTTTCCTTGATATTCAAAAAGATTCATAATGTAATAACAAGATATTAGATTACAAAAACTAAAAAATTATGTTAAAAATTATATGAATTTTATTGGTGCCCATTCAATATCTAAATACTTAACACCAATATCATTATTAAAATTTACAGTTATTTCATTTCCATTAACTTCTAAAACATTTCCTTCACCATATTTGTCATGTAAAACTTTTGATCCAATAGAAATATTCTTTCCAATTTCTTTTTCAGTAGAGTTCAATTCTTTTATTTCGATGTTTGCCAGAAAATCTTTGCCTTCTTCAATAAACCTGCTTGGTAAGTTAAAAGTTGTGCCACCCCATAATGTTCTTGACCATGAATAGGTTAAATATAGTTTCTTCTCGGCTCTTGTAATCCCAACGTAACATAGTCTTCTTTCTTCTTCTATTTCTTTTTTTCCTCCCTGAGTGCTTCTCTCATGAGGAAATAAATTTTCCTCCATTCCTGTCATAAACACAAAAGGAAACTCTAAGCCTTTTGCATTATGCAATGTCATGAGTGTAACTCTATCAGACTCTTCAAGATCATCGGTATCTGCAAAAAGCGCTATTGACTCTAAGTATTCACGAAGTACAGTAAAAGGTTCATCAATTTCTGATTCATTTAAATTCTCAAAATTAAAAGCCGAATTCATTAATTCTTCAATATTTTCAAGGCGCATTTGTGATTCAAGTGTCCCTTCATTAATTAACTCTGATTTATATCCAGTTTTATTTATTATTTCTTTAATAGTTTTTGAGGGTCCTTGAATTGCAACTGACTTTAATTCTTCAATCAAAACATAGAATTCTTTTAATTTACTCTTTATGCGTGGCGAAATATTATCAACTTCTTCAGGATTTTTTAAAATTTGTGATAAATTTTTATTAAGAATATCCATTGAACCTCTAATTTTTCCAATTGTTGAATCTCCTATGCCCCTTCTGGGTACATTTACAATCCTTTCAAAAGAAACCATGTCATCGTTATTTAGAATAAATTTTAAATAGCAAATTATATCTTTGATTTCTTTCCTGTCATAAAAGCGAACACTTCCTAACACTTTATAATTGATATTATTCTTTCTTAATTCCTCTTCGAATAACCTTGATTGGCTATTCGTTCTGTAAAATACAGCAACTTCATCATTCTTGTTTTCCTCAAGAATTTTTTTTATTTCTAAAGAAACCCAATTTGCCTCATCACGTTCTGATCTAAATTGAATTGAATCTACATCTAATCCTTCTTCATTGTCTGTCCAAAGATTTTTATCTAAAGTTCTTTGGTTATTTGAAATAATTTGGTTTGCTAAATTAAGAATTTTCTTTGTTGACCTATAGTTCTTTTCTAATTGTATTATTTTTGCATTTTCAAAATCTTTTTCGAACTCTATGATATTTCTAATATCTGCTCCTCTAAAAGCATAAATACTTTGATCTGAATCCCCTACAACACAGACATTTTTGTTATTAGACCCAAGAAGCTCAACGAGTTTGTATTGGACAAAATTTGTATCTTGATACTCATCTACCATAACAAATTGAAATTTACCTGCCCAAAAAGACAAAACACTTTCAAATTTTTCAAACAGTTCAACTGTTTTTAAGAGGAGATCGTCAAAATCCATTGCGTTAGCTTGTTTTAATTTTTTTTCGTAACTGATGTAAATTTCTGCTACTTTAACATCAAAAAATGTATCAGCAATTTCTAACGCTTCCTTTGGATTAATCATATTATTTTTTAAATTTGAAATTTGTGCTTGAAATCGCTTAGGAGAATACTGTTTCAAATCAACGTTGTTATCAGACATACAATTTCTAACAACTTTATTTGAATCTGATTGATCATATATAGAAAAATTTCTATTAAAACCTAATTTATCACCATGAATACGTAATATCTTTACACAAAGGCTATGAAATGTAGAAACCCATTTTGGTGAAGCTTCAAGATTTAATAAGTCACTTATTCTTGATTTCATTTCTTCAGCAGCTTTATTGGTGAATGTAATAGCCAATATGTTTTCAATATCAACTCCATATGATTTAACTAGGTGAGCATACCTGTAAGTAAGAACACGTGTTTTTCCAGAACCAGCACCAGCTATAATTAAAACAGGACCTTTGGTTGTTTCGATAGCTTCTATTTGACTATCGTTTAAAAGGTTTTTCCACTCGTCAGGAACTGAGAGAACTTTATCCATCTAAATTTTTTATTGATTTAACTTTTAAAAACATACTCTATATCAACCCAATAAGATTTTTAAGCTCAGAAATTGTAGTCTCTGCCGATTTTTTTGCTAATGCCAAGTTTTCATTTGCAATTTTTTTAACTTCTTGATCGCTAATTGAGCTAATTTTTTCAAAAATTGGAATTATGTAAGTCGCAACAGATTCACCAACAGTTTCTTTAAATTCTCCATAACGGACATTAACAAACATTTTTTCTGTTTTATCTATTGGTTGGTTATTAATTGCTGAAAAAATTTCTATTAAATTACTTACACCTGGTTTATTTCTAATATCATATTTGATTTCATTTTCAGAATCAGTAACTGATGACTTAAACTTTTTCAAAATCATGTCTTTTGAATCATCAATATAGATAGTGCCATTTAAATCTTCTGAACTTTTAGACATTTTATTACCTGGGTGTCTTAATGACATAACCCTAGTTGCAGTGCTTCCAGTAGTCTTAATAGGTAAAGGGAAAAAATCACCATATGTTTGATTAAACCTTTCAGCAATGTTTCTGGTTAGTTCTAGATGTTGTGTTTGATCATCTCCTACAGGTACCTCATTAGCTTTATGTAGTAAAATATCAGAAGCCATTAATATTGGATACGTTAATAGTCCTGAGTGGGTACCGAAAGATACTGCCTTTTCTTTAAATTGAGTCATTCTCTGTAACTCACCGACTTGGCAAAAGCTAGATAATATCCATGATAAATAAGCATGCTCTTTTAATTGACTTTGAATATAAATTGTTGATGAATTTAAATTAATCCCACTGCCTAGTAGAGCTTTGAATGTACTTAATGTACTTTTCTGTAACTCATTTTTTTTTGGTAAGGTAGTGATAGAATGCAGGTCTACAATACAAAAGAAGTTATTATTATTTTCTTGAGAAATTTTTGACCAATTGTTAATTGCACCTAATAAATTTCCTAGATGAACTGTGCCTGTAGGTTGTATACCTGAAAATACTGTTGTCATATCTGCTATTCTAATAAAAATATATCTATTGGAGAGCCTTATTAGTTCTGAAAACACAATTTCTGCATTAGCCGCTTTAAGAAATATTATTCTTATTGGCTCTCTTTATGGTTTTCATGGTTTGATTACTAGAAGCCTAGTTATTGAAAACATTAACGAACCTTTCTTAGTTACAACTCGAATTTTGTTAGTAACAATAATTTTTGGAATATATACGTTTAATGATTTTTATCAATATATAACAATTGATAATTTTAAAAAAGGTGCTCTATCAGGCTTTCTAGCAATATATTTACCTGGTTGGTCATTTATTTATGCATTAAACTATATTTCTTCTGGTTTGAATAGTGTTTTTATCTCAACAATACCCATGTTTACTCTAGTTTGGGTGTTTTTGTTTTACAAAGAAGAAAAGATAACTAAGTTAAAAATTATTTCAGTATTATTCGGGTTTATTGGGCTACTTATTTTGTTTCAATCAGGTGTTTCAGGTATTCAAAATGGAGGAAATCTAATATTTGGAGGATTACTTTCTCTTATTGGAGTTCAAGGACTCGCATTGAGTAACATAACAAATAGGAAATACTCTCAATTCATACCCTCAAAAGTCTTTATGTTGACACAATGGATGACTGGTGCGGTTTTATCAATTTTTACTTTCTTACTTGTTGACGGTGAAATTAGTAGAGTTGGAAATAGTACAATATTTAGAATCTTTGCTTTAATTTGTATAGATTTATTGAGCTATTCTTTATTTTTATATACGATTAAGAGATTTTCTGCAACATTTACAACTCTTGTAGATTATGTTGTACCTATTATCGGCATTAGTGCCGGTTACTTTATTCTTAGTGAATTTGTAAATAGTATTTTTTTTGTAACTCTCTTTTTGATTTTTATTTCACTTTATCTTGCAGTCAAGGATGAATCAAAAAAACCTTACTTAGAAAGCTGAATATTTAGTAAGTTTCTTATCATTTTCGCACTCGCTCCCCAAAGTTCTTCTTCCTCAATTTTAAAAATCCAATCATCTTGGTATCTACCCTTGTATTCCCAAAGTAATGGATTGTTTAGTTTACGTATTGGAACTAAATGAATCGACTGCACTTCTTTATTATCAAATCTTGTTGGTTGATATTCAATTGAAAATATTACTGGATGCACTTTATATTTATACTCAACTGTGTCTATGGGTTCTAAATAACCTACCGGTTCAAATGAATTTGGGGGAATTAATAGCTCCTCAGAGACTTCTCTAGTAGCTGTATCTAAAAAGTTCTTATCATTTTCTTCACTTCTTCCACCAGGAAAAGCAATATGTCCTTTATGGGTTGGCATCTGATCCGAGCGTTTAATAAATAGTATTTGTGCAGAATTGATAATTAGTATTCCAACAGCTGCATAGTTTTTTTCATTTTTTTTGATATCATCAGGAAGTGGAAAGAAATTAAAAATATTAACTGTTTTTTCTGACTGCAATTAAATCAACTGTTATTCCAATAGGATTTAGAACTTCCCAAGCGTTGAATTTAGTTGGAGCATCAAAGCCAAACCAAGTAGTGTCGATTTCTGTATATCCCGTGATGTGAATTTCGTCGTTTGTATAGTAAGCGGTTAAAGAAAAAGGCGTATCAATTACAATTTCCCTAATTGACAATTGACCAACTATAGTATCTTCTATTAATGAATCAAAATCTTTATTAGGTAGCTGCAAATTATCAATCTTAAAAGTTGCTTCTGGAAAGATAGTAGATTCGAGCCATTGTGTTTTTATTGAATTGTCTCTTAAGCTGCTATCAGATTTTAATGTTGACAAATCAACTCTAACTAATAAATTTGAGATTATTAAACATGAGTTTGAAGATCCGCATTCAACAAGTGACAATGTAAACTCACCAATTATTTCACTCGTTACCCCTTCAACAATTTCAAGCCCCGAGTTCAAAAATTGTTTTGGAGCAAGATAAGATACCTTGCTTTTATTTTTATTTATTTCATAGTGAACATCTTCAAAACCAGATACTTGCTCTATAGCCAAAGTTGTTGTTGTTTCATCTATTACTTGAACATCAGTTGTAGCAGTAATACTCTCATTTTCTGAAATAGTTTCTTCAAGAAGTTCATTGCTATTATCTATTTGAGAGCAAGACACAAAAATTATTAAAAATAGTAAGAAGCTTTTTTTCATATTATAAATTGTAATAAATAATTTTTATTAACTTCTAGTCTTATCTAGTGTTTATGAGATTTAGAAAAATTTTTCAAGTATTTTTAGGAACAACAGCAATTGGCATTGGAATCTCACTTAATTATATTGCTAATTTAGGGCTTGGACCATGGGGTGTGTTTCACGACGGACTGTCAAAAACAATAGGGTTACCTTACGGAAGAACAATAATTTTAACTGGCTTCATTGTAATGATGCTTTGGATACCTTTAAAACAAAAACCGGGTTTTGGAACAATTGTAGATTTAGTTTGGATTGGCTCAGTTGCTGACTTGATAATACCAAATTTCCAACTTTCAACGAATACCTTACAAAGTCTTTTACTTATAGTTTTTGGAATTTTGTTTATTGGAATAGGAACTGCTGTTTATGTTGGAGCTGGCTTAGGAGTTGGACCAAGAGACGGAATAATGGTTGGTTTTGAAAACAAAGGAATCAAAATTGGCACAGCTAGAGTTATAATTGAGCTATTTGCATTAATTTCAGGATGGATATTAGGTGGAAATGTTGGATTTGTTACAATTTTGTTTGTATTGGGAATTGGTCCAATTGTTCAATTAGTATTACCATATGTTGATATTCGTA
>JAQCEB010000017.1 GCA_027729925.1 Actinomycetota bacterium | reverse complement strand
ATAGAAGAATCTGCTCAAGTTGTTCAAGAAGAAAAAGCAGTTGCTGCTCCAGTTGTTCAAGAAGAAAAAGCAGTTGCTGCTCCAGTTGTTCAAGAAGAAAAAGCAGTTGCTGCTCCTGTTAGTAATACTGAAAAACCTGTTGCAGTTGAATTCTCTCCAGAAGTTAAAGTTACGCAAAGATTATTAACAGTCGTAAAAGCAAAGCCAATTCAAAAATCAGTTAGTGAACCTATTGATAAGGTAAACACTTGGCCACATCTTATGCTTCCCGAATTTGTAGCTTTAATGAGCATGACTGCATTTTTAGTTTTAATATCTGCAATTTTACAAGCACCTTTATTAGCTGAAGCAAACCCAAACGTAACACCAAACCCAGCAAAAGCTCCATGGTATTTCTTGGGTCTACAAGAACTTCTTTCTTATTGGGATCCGCAAATAGCTGGAGTTATGATTCCACTAGTACTCGGTGTTGTTTTGTTTATGGCTTTTCCTTATATAGATAGAAATCCTGAAACCAATCCTTCAAAAAGAAAATTTGCAATTATGTTTTATACTTTTTTTCTAGCTGGTGCAGGAATTTTAACAATAATTGGAGTTTTGTTCAGAGGACCAGGATGGAACTGGACTTATCCTTGGATTGATGGAATATGGTTTGATGATTTACTGGATTGGATAAATTTCGAATGAATATTATTGAATTATCATTTGCAACTTTTGCACTAGTTGGAATTTTGGGGATAGTAGGAATAGTGACGGTAGTTACTGGAAGGAGACCTAAGAGTTTTAATTGGAAGAAAAATGTTGATAAAAAAGCTCTTAAGGATGATCATTCAAAAACTAATTTTTTAGAACCAGATTTACCAAAAAGTGATTCTGAACCTTCTCCAATTATTGAACCAGTCACAGAAGTCACATCAGATCAAATAGTAAAACTTGAAGAGAAAGAAGTATTTGAGGAAATTTCTGAAGAAGAAGCAGGTATTACCAGAAGACAATTTTTAACAAAAGCCCTAAGAATTTCATTTGGAGCATTTGCTGGTATTCAATTAATTTCTTATTTAGGTTTTTTTTGGCCAAAGATTTCAGGTGGATTTGGATCTAAAGTAGATGCTGGCACAGTAGAAGAACTAAAAAACCAAATATTTCAATCAGATGGTTCAGTACTTCCGGCGTTTATACCATCAGCTAGAGCTTATGTCCTACCTTTAAACGATGCAGCTGCATCAAAATCCCAGTTTTCTACTGGAGCGACAGTTGCTGAGGGATTAGTAGCTGTATACCAACGTTGTGTTCATTTAGGATGTAGAGTGCCTTGGTGTAATTCATCCCAGGGTTTTGAATGTCCGTGTCACGGATCAAAATACAATATGGTAGGAGAGTATTTTGCTGGCCCTGCACCTAGAAATTTAGATAGATTTAATGTTTCAGTTGTATCTGGAAGATTCATAATTGATACAGGAACAATTGTAGAATCACCAAGAGCACCAGAACTATCAGTTAAGTATCCGCAAGGTTTATCCTGTATAGCTTTAACAACAGAGGAATAACATGAATAGTTCAGTTTTAATAACCTTGATTGCTTTAGGAATAGTTGGCGCTCTTGCTTTCTTTGCTGCTATTGGATTTAGAGGTTCTGGTAAGGTAAAAGATTACATCCCAAACCAATCAAAATATAGAAACGATGACGAGCTTGAAACAAAAACCTTAGATAAAACACTAACAGTTGCAGTAATTGTAGCTTCAATTCTTACTGTCATGATTCCTTTGTATTATCTTGGTGAACAAAATAGACAAGAAGAATTTGTTGAAGCATTTGATGAAGTATCTGTTGAAAGAGGACACCATCTATATGAAGAGTTTGGTTGTGGAAACTGTCATGGTGTTGATGGTTCTGGTGGTGCTGCAGCATATTTAGAAAAAAGAAGTGGAATAAATGTTACTTGGGCTGCTCCTGCAATTAATAATGTTTTTTACAGATATGACGATGAAGAAGTTAGATACTGGTTAATTTATGGTAGAGCTAATTCCCCAATGCCTGCTTGGGGATTAGAAGGTGGCGGTCCAATGAACGACGGTCAACTCGATGATTTAATTGAATACTTACACCATATGCAAATTTCTCAACAAGAAGAACTTAAGAGCATCGAATCAAATATTTCAGGAGCACTTCTAAGGTTAGAAACTTCAGAGTTACTGGTTGAAAATGAAATAATTCAACAAAAAGCTTTAATTGACGATATTAAAAAATCACCTACAGACTTACCTGTTATCCAAAAAGCTGTGATCGATATCTCTGAACTCTTAAATAGAGAAGGAGGAATAGATACTGATGAAGACGGTTTAACAGATTCAGTAGAAATAGAATTATCAACATACAGTCAAAATATTTCAGAAATTTTAGGTACATCAATTTTGAATTTAGATCCTGATAATGAAGAGTCCGTGTTTGGTAAAAAAGATTCAAAAGTCGCAAGTAGTTACTTATCTGAGTTAGAAAGCTATCTTATTAATGAAACCATCGTATTCGAAGGATATGATAAATTTTTAAATGATGCCGAAGTTGGTTTAGCTTTTCTGGAAGAGGCATTAAAAAATAAACTATGGGATGTTTCTTTTGAAGAAATTGCTGATACTACTTTTAATGGTGATTTAGAAAAAGCACAAAGAGCAGTCGGGTTATTTAATGCTTATTGTGCCAGATGTCATACAGCAGGATATTCTGCTGGAGTAGCTTATACTAAAAAAATTGCCTCAGGTGGTCTAGGTCCTGCTTTGCGTGCTGGTAGAGCAAATATTCAATTTAAAGAAAAACAAGATATGGTAGATTTCATTATTAAAGGTTCTGAAAATGGTAAAGCTTATGGAGTTAATGGTGTAGGTGGGGGTAAGATGCCAGGCTTTGGTGCTGTACTTTCTCAGCAAGATATTGAGTTAATTATTGATTACTTAAGAGGAATGGGTCCTGATGCGTGAAATAATGCGCTCACTCCTTTCTGCTAATTTAACCGTTACTGGGATTTTGATGTTTATTGGTTCATTAATAGTATTTACTGGATCAGTTTATTTAATTAATTCAACAAATCTTGGTAGAAGATTAGGATTTTTAATCACTGGAGCAGCGACTTTTGGCTGGGGAGTGATTAATTCTATTTTATTTATTTTATACGCTCCAAGAGGACCAAAGCCTGCTGATATTGAAGGTTTAAATGCTTTTGAAATTAGAGTCCTACCTATTACTTTTATGGTTGCATCCCTTATTCTTTTTATAATGTTTTTACTTGCTCTTAATCGTTTTGAAGAGGAGCAGCTTGAAGAAGAAGCAAGTTAGAATTAAAATTTCAATATGAGCAATATGTGGTTTATTGCTGCTGCAGTTTTCTTAATAGCGGAGCTAATGGTTTCTGGATTTGTTTTTTTACCAATTTCAATTGGCGCATTATTTGCTGGTTTAACATCATTAATCACCGAAAATTTCAATACACAAATCGCGGTTTTTTTTCTTTTTACTATTTTTGGAATATATATTTCAATTAAAGTTTTTGGTCCAAAAAACCAAGAAAACATTAATAGAAAAGAGTTTTCAGAAGGTGTAAATAAATATATTGGAAAAACTTTTCATGTTGATAAAGAGATCGATCCTTATAAAGCAATTAATTCCCATGTACTAGGTGACGATTGGCTAATTCTTGCTGCTGAAAAGCGTATTTTACCAGGGTCACTTGTAGAGGTTGTAAAAATCGATGGTACGAAATTAGTAGTTAAAGCAAAAGACTATTAGGGTTAAGTTATGGAAACTTTATTTGCAGCCGTAAGAACATTATTAATAATTGGAATTCTTGGCGTAGTAGTATTTAGAATTTTTAGGATTATTAGACCATTTGAAACTGGTCTTGTTGAACGTCTTGGAAAGTATAATAGAGAAGCTAAGTCAGGTCTTAACATCGTGATACCAGGTTTAGAGAGAATAATTATTGTTGATATGAGAGAACAAGTAATTGATGTACCGCCTCAAGAAGTTATAACAAAAGATAATGTAACTATTACTGTTGATGCAATTATTTATTATGAACCTACAGATCCTAGAAAACTTGTTTATAACGTTGGTGATTTTATGACAGCAGCAACAAAGTTAGCGCAAACTAATTTAAGAAATGTTGTCGGTGACTTGGAATTAGATGCTGCCTTAACATCAAGAGAAACAATAAATACTCAGCTAAAACTTATTTTGGATGATGCTACAGATAAATGGGGAACCAGAGTCGTTCGTGTTGAAATACAAAGAATCGATCCACCTCAAGATGTCCAAGATTCAATGAACAAAGTGATGAAAGCTGAAAGAGATAGACGAGCCGCAGTTACAGAAGCTGAAGGATTAAAAAGAGCTGCTATTTTGACAGCTGAAGGCAGAAAAGAATCTCAAGTTCTAGATGCCAGTGGTGAAGCAGAAGCTTTAAAGCAAGTTGCGGATGCCCAAAAATATGAAAAGATTGCAATTGCTGAAGGTGAAGCTAAAGCAATTGAAAAAGTTTTTGAAGCAATACATAAAGGAAATCCTACAAACGATTTGATTGCAATAAAATACTTAGAATCTCTTGAAAAAGTTGCAAATGGTAAGGCCACAAAAATATTTTTACCAGCCGATCTTTCTGCTACGTTAGGCAGTATTGGAGCAGTGGCTGAATTATTCAAAGATACTGATGAAAAATCCTCAGACAAACCTGGTAAAAAATAAATAAATACCAATACTAATTAAAGTAATTCCACTTAATTTATTTATAAGAGTTTTTGTTTTTAATGATGCATCTTTAAAAAAATAATTACTAGATATTGCATAGGAAACATCAGCAAATAAGTTTATTAACACTGTTATTAAACCTAAGTAAATTAACTCAATAAAAATCTTTTCTTTATCAAATACAAAAATGGGAAGTACCGTTAAATAAAATACCCACATTTTCGGGTTTGAAAGATTTAATTTAAATCCACTCAAAATCAAATTTTCACTTGAGTTGGATAATAAGTCAGCTGAGTTTGTATTAAACGTTTTAAATCCTTTGAAAATTATATATATTGTTCCACCTAAATAAATTAAAGTTAAAATTGTTGGAATCTTTGAGAATAGAGAACTTACAAGAATTGCTGAGAGAATTGTAATAATGAGACATCCAAAAGCAGCACCTATTGCAACTTTTATACCACTAATTTTGTTTCTCTGAACTGATTCATTAACAACTAGTGCAATAATTAAGCCCGGGCTAAATGCAACACTTATTTGTAATAATAAAAATTCAAAAGTAATTGAATTTATTGGCACTAACTTAAACTTTTTTTGAGCAAATCAAAAAACTTCTCTTGGTGGCACCTTTGAACAACTCTTATTTTATGAGAGTTAGGTTCAAGATTTAGAAAATCAAGTATACAACCTCCTCTAGTCATCCCATCTCTAGTATCAACTCTTACATTTACTTCAATGGCTTGACTGATAATCGTTTGATCGAGGTATACAGCCATTGCAAGGGGGTCTGGTAAATCGTAACTGTCCTCTCCAAAAATCTCTTTCATCATTTGCCTAAGGACAACTTGGATGTCATTAGTAAATTTTGAATATTTTGTATTTAATTTTTCAATTTCAACAATTTTTCTATTGTCTATCATTGCATCATAAAGAGACGGATCCCAGCCAATCATTGTTATTGGTATTCCCGAATTCAAAACTTTATCTGCTGCCTCAGGATCAACCCAAAAATTGTATTCTGCAAATTTAGTTACATTCCCAAGTGCGTTAGAGCTACCTCCCATAATGTAACAATGTTTAATTTTATGGAGCAACTTTGGATTATTTTCCAACATTAAGGCAATATTTGTTAGTGGTCCTAATGTAACTAAATCTATTGACTCATTTTCAGTCAGTGCTTTTGTATAAAACTCTTGGGCTGTTTCATTTTCAAACTTTTTTTCTTCAGGGATTAAACCAATATCACCTAATCCGTCAATGCCATGAACGTGTTGAGCTGAAGTGGAAAGATTTTTGTAACTTAACGCAATTTGATTTGCTTGAGAAGATGTGAAGACTTCTTTGTACTCTCTAGTAAGAGGCTTACTTTCTCCTTTATAAATTGGAATATTGATTTCACATAGCTCATTTACATAACGTGTATTTAGTGCAGCCTGTTGTAAAGGTACGTTTCCTGAAACTACTGAGACACCTAAAATCTGATTTTTTTCTAAGTTTCTATAGGCAAGTATTAAAGCTACAGCATCATCAGAGCCAGTATCTGCATCTATAATTAATTTACGCATTAAGATTTAACTTTTATTATTTCAGGAATACCTTTATTTATAACAACATCACAATCTTTATACTCATTTGCAATCTGATTGCTTACAATAATACAGAGTTCTAGCAAGGATTCTTTTCTCCCACCTTTTGAGCCAAATGTAACTGGTGATTTAATATAACTTTTTTTTATATTATCAAAAGCTTCAATGGATTCAATTTTGTTGTAATTATGATCTATTTTATTTTTTGTAATTTGTTCAAAACTTTTTCTATGTCTTCTTGGTAACTCAAATTTCATAAATCAACTCTATTAATTAATATTACTTTTTTGAAAAGATACTTCATATTTGTTTGAGTATTTCTTTATAGCAATTTCTTTAAAATTATGCTTTCTGTGAAATTTAAACGATGTTTCATTTTCTATAGGCTTATAGTTTATTTCAGCAGTTACAGCGGATAAGTTTTGAGCTTTTCCATATTGAAAAATTTTTTTATATAAATCAGACCCAATTCCTAAATTTCTATATTTATCATCTACTGCAATTCTGTCAATATAGACAAAATTTTTTACCATTTTTTTTAGTTGTTTAAAATTCATATGATTAATTGAATTCAAATATGATGTAGTTTTAGGACTATCTGTGAAGCAGACAGCAAAAGCAATAACTTTATTATCTTTAACGCATAATTTTAAGTCGGCATTTTCAATTAGATTTGTAAAATTTTTGAAAGTTTCACTTCCAACATTAGGTGTATTAGATTCGTTTAATAAATAGCAATTATAGATATCTTTTTCTTTGATATCTTCTATTAAATAATCAGACACAAATAGAATATACATATCATGTATAAAAAAGTAAACTGTATTTTATGAGCACAAAAAAAGTATTAATGAGTTCTCCAGAGTACTTTAAAGTTGAATACTCAATTAATCCATGGATGGTTGAAGGTACTGAAGTTGATTTAGAACTTGCAACTCAACAATGGAATAATCTAAAGTCAACTATTGAATTATCTGGTGCGGAAGTTTTGTTAGTTCCTGCACACCCAAATCAACCAGACTTAGTATTTACTGCAAACTCAGGAATAATTAAAGAAGATAAAGTTCTAATTGCAAATTTTAAATATAAAGAAAGAGTAGGCGAAGAAGCCTTATTTGAAAAATGGTTTTCTGAGAATGGATATCAAGTTGCAAGAATTCCTAAAGAGTTTAAATTTGAAGGCAGAGGTGACGCATTCGTTTATGGCGATAAATTAATAGGTTCATATGGCATTAGAAGTGATAAAGAAGCTTTAATTTATATTGCGGAACAATTTGAATTAGAGCCAATTATAGTTGAGCTAGCTCAAGATAAGTTTTACCATCTGGACACATGCTTCCAGCATTTTTCATCGGGAGATGCAATATTTTATCCCGAAGCTTTTAAAGATTCAACTTTGTCTGCTTTTAATAAAATTTTTAATTTACACCCAGTGTCAGAACATGATGCAAATCAACTTGCATGCAATGCAGTTGTTATAAACGAAAATGTTATTTTTCCGTCTGATGAAATAGAAGTTATTGAAACAATTGCAAATTTAGGATTAACTCCTAAAGTTGCTAACGTTTCAGAATTTCTTAAATCTGGTGGCGCCTGTCAGTGTCTTGTTATCGCACTAAACTAATTTCATGTTCAAACGCTTATTTAAACTAATAATTTGGCCTGTAAAAAAAGTTGTATTATTTCCAATAAAGTTTTTACTATATAGTTTTATCATTTTTATAGTTTCTGTTTTATATCTTCAATATAAAGCGGATTATGATGTTGAAACAACACCACTATCAAAAATTGAATATGAAAACTGTATTGAAGTCATAGAAAATTATGAAGTAACAATTAACGTATTAGCAAACTATGTCGATGGATTAGATTCATATCAAAAAGAATTTGTAATTAATAATCTTCCTGATCGTTTCAGAATTTTATTGGAACCTAAAACAATTTCTGCAGAAGAGTTTGAAAAGATAAAAGGTAGTTTTAAAACATATCTACAAGGAGGTCGTTTACCAGGATTTAATGGACAAGCTTTATTTCCTCAAGCAGCAAGTCTTTGTAGAAAAGGGTTAAGTTAGCTCAGTAATAGTACCGTTAGTTAATTGCTGAAGTAATTCAGGAGATAAAAAAAATTTTGATACTCTATTTCCTGCACCAATAAAAACTTTTTCTCTTGTCATTACATTCTGATCTATAAATACCTTTATATTTTTTTCTAGACCAAGTGGACTAATACCACCATAAATTTGATTTGTTACTTTTTCCGCTTCATCTTTAGAAGCAAAACTAACTTTTTTAGATCCCATTACTTCTTTAGCTTTGTGATTTACATCTAATTTATTTGAACCAAGTACACAAAACATTGCATAAAAAATTTCAGGTTTTTTAGATTTTATTAAAATTGCATTACAAGAATCTTCAATTTTAAAACCATAGTGATTACAAAATTCTTGAGTATCGGAAAACTCATCCAGGCATTCAAAAATTTCAAGTGTAGATTGATTTTGAGAATAAATACTTTCAACACTTTGATGAATTTTAACCATAAATATTATGATATCTAAATTGTCTTAAGTTACAATTCAGCTATGGAATTCAAAACTATAATTGAACCTTTTAAAATCAAATCTGTTGAAGCTCTTCCAATTACATCTAAAGAACAAAGGCTCGAATTTCTAAAAAGAGAGGACTGGAATCTATTTGGTTTGAAATCACAAGAAGTTACTATTGATTTGCTTACAGATTCTGGAACTGGATCTATGTCTTCAGAACAATGGGCTTCAATAATGCGTGGAGACGAGTCTTATGCAGGATCTCTTTCTTGGCAACGTTTTCATGATGTTGTTTCAGAATTAACAGGGTACAAAAATATAATTCCAACACATCAAGGTAGAGCAAGTGAAAAGATTTTAGCAAGTATTGCTGTTAACCAAGGAGATATAATACCAAGTAATAGTCATTTTGACACTACTCGTGCTAATTTTGAATTCGCTCAATCAGAACCTGTAGATCTGCTTTGCAAAGAAGGTTTAGATTTATTAACCCCAGCACCATTTAAGGGCAATATAGATCTTGAAAAATTAGAAGATTTATTAAAAAGTGATAACGCTAAGAAAGTTCCATTTGTCTTAATGACAATTACAAATAATACAGGTGGTGGACAACCTGTATCAATGAAAAATTTAAAAGCAGTTAGAGAGCTCTGTAATAAATACAACAAAATGATGTTATTAGATGCTTGTCGTTTTGCTGAAAATGCTTGGTTTGTATCACAAAGGGAAGAAGAATATAAAAATGTAGAAATCAGAGAAATTGCTAAAGAAGCTTTTCGATTAGCTGATGGCTGTACAATTAGCTTGAAAAAAGATGGCTTTGGGAATATTGGAGGCTTGTTAGCACTTAATGATGATAATCTAGCGGAAGAAGCTAGAAACTTATTAATTCTTACAGAGGGTTTCCCTACTTACGGAGGTCTAGCTGGAAGAGACCTTGATGCTTTAGCTCAAGGTCTAAAAGAGATCACAGATAAAAATTATCTTGAATATAGAGCAAAATCAATTTCATATTTAGCAGATAAGGCTATTCAATATGGAATACCAATAGTCCAACCAGCTGGTGGACATGCACTTTATATTGATGCTAAAACTTTTTTACCAAACATACCACCACATGAATATCCAGGACATTCAGTTGCTTGCGAACTATATTTGCTAGGTGGGGTTAGAGGTGTTGAATTAGGAACCCTTGCTTTTGGAGTTGCTCAAGAAAATGGAGAACCTGATAAACCCGCTACACATGAGTTAGTTAGACTTGCAGCGCCAAGAAGAACTTATACACAAAGCCATTTTGATTATGTGGGTGAAGTATTAGAAAAACTTACAGAAAAAAAAGATACCCTAAAAGGATTTAAGGTAATTAAACAACCAAAACTACTCAGGCATTTTACCGCTAAACTTGAACCCTTAAGTTGATTTACTAAAATATTTTAAATGAAAAATAAATTATTCATACTATTACTAATTTTTGTAATGTGCACAGGTCAAACGAATACAGATTTTAATCAAGAAAATAAATCTTCTGATATTACAACAGTTGAAATAGAAAAAGAAACTAAAGACGAACCAGAGTTATATGTAATGTTAATGTGGCATCAACATCAACCTTTTTATACAAAAAATGATGATGGGTATTACACAAGACCATGGGTGAGGGTGCACGCAACTAAAGATTACTTAGATATGGTTGAGCTTATAACAGAATACCCAGAAATTAAAGCAACCTTTAATTTAACGCCTGTTCTCTTAAGACAGCTTGAAGACTTTAGTAATGGTGCTAAAGATTTATATTGGTTTTATACGGAAATTGATTCAAAGAATCTTAATGATGTAGATAAAGAATTTATTATTTCAAGGTTTTTTGATACAAATCCTAAAGTTATTGCTAGATTTCCTAGATATGTAGAACTTAGAAACACTTCTCAGGATTGGAAAAATTGGAGTAATCAGGAATTTCTAGACTTACAAGTGTTATTTAATTTAGCTTGGACCGATCCAAAGTACTTATCTCAAAAACCACTAAATGATTTAGTTACAAAAGCTAGAAACTATTCTGAAATTGATAAAGAAACTCTACTAAATCAGCACAAACTAATAATTGATAAGGTAATACCAACTCATGCAGCAGTTTGGAAAAGTGGACAAATTGAGATTACAACTACACCGTACGCGCATCCAATCTTGCCGTTACTTTTTGATACAAATTTAGCTGCTGTAGGAGATGTTGGCGCAGAATTGCCTTCTGAAAGGTTTAGTAAACCAAATGATGCTGCAATCCAAGTCTCTCAAGGTCTTGACTTAGCGGAAGAACTTTTAGGACAAAGACCAATAGGTATGTGGCCAGCTGAAGGAGCTGTATCTCAAGAAATTCTTGGTATGTTTGCAAAAGAAGGAGTTAAATGGATTGCAACTGGAGAGCATGTATTATCAAAATCTTTGGACTTACCAACTTTTAAAAGAAATACAAAAGGTATAGTAACAAACCCAGAAATATTATATACACCTTGGTACGGTCAACTTTCTAGACAAGAAGATGTTGCTATATTTTTTAGAGATATTGGAATTTCAGATCAAATTGGTTTTACTTATTCTGGAATGTCTCCGAAAATGGCAGTTCAAGATATTATGACTTCTTTAGAAGCAGCAAGAGAGGTTAGTAAAACACTCGATAAGCCATTAGTTGTCTCGATAATTTTAGATGGCGAAAATGCATGGGAGCATTATCAAAATGACGGCATAGATTTCTTACGTGAAATGTATCAAACATTTTCTGATACAAAATGGTTAAAAACAGTTACTCCGACTGAATATTTAGACTCATATGGTGATCAGATAGATAAATTAGATAGTGTATTTCCTGCTTCTTGGTTTCAGCCAAACTTTGCTACATGGATTGGGGAAACTGAGGAAGCTTATGCATGGGATTATTTACAAAAAACAAGAGCGTTTTATGACAAAGCCAATCTTTCTGGGAAATATTCGACTGAACAACTTGCAACAGCATTTGATTACATGCTTTTAGCAGAAGGTTCAGATTGGTTTTGGTGGTATGGAAGCGACCAATCAAGTGGAAATGATGATTATTTCGGATCTGCTTTTCGAAATTTACTAAAAAATGTTTATAACTCTTTAGGAGAGGTACCTCCAGCATATTTGGACATTCCAATTATTGCACCATCAGCCCAACTATTTGATAAACCATCTGATTCAGTTTTAAATGAAAACCAAGTATTGCTTGTAAATGGTGAAAAAAATAATTCTATCTGGTCAGATGCTGGAGTAGTTCAGGCTGATGGAAAGGTATCTGAAATTATGTACAGATTTTCAATTGATTTCCTATATTTATCAATTAAATCCTCTTCAACGTCAATGCAAGCTTCGAATCCGTGGTCTATAGAGGATTTAGATATTTATATAGAAAGTCCATCAAAGACAAAATTGAGGAGGTCGTCGTTACCATTTAAAGATAACGAGACTTCAGCTCAAGAGTTTCTTGGAATAGAAGCAACACAAGTAATTTTTCATAAAGGGGATTTATTAAAAAATGGTAATTACTTTACATGTTTAAAAAAAGACCTCCCATTTGACGGTAGTGTTAGAGAAAATAAATACTCTACAGAATGTTTAAATGAAAAAACTACTGAAATATCTGCAAATGGAAATGAGTTATTTGTAAAAATTCCTTTAGAAGAACTAGGTGCTTTAAGTTTTGGTGACAAAATTAAATTAAGGTTATATTCGGATACGTTTGACAATTTTATCGAGCCTTCAAGACCTTTAGCAATATTTATACCCGAAGTATCAAATGTAGAATTATTTATTGATATTCAAGACCCAATTCAAGATGACTATGGAGAAGGAACATACACATATCCAACAGATTCTGTATTTTTACCTGGGAGCTATGATTTTGAAAGTTTTTCCGCAGGAGTATCTGAAGGAAGTCTCGTATTAAATTTTGACATATTAAGTGCTGTAAGAAACCCTTGGGGATCACCACGAAATCTTTCTGTTCAAACTATAGATGTTTACATTGACAAAGACTTTGGATTAGAAACCGGAAGTAAGGCTTTAGGAAATTACAGATTTGCAAAGATGCCAGAAGGCTCAGGATGGGAATACAATATTGTTATTGAAGGTTGGGAACCACAAATTTGGAAATCACTTCAAAATGGGGAAATAGAGTTAGTCACTAATCAATTCGATATTGTAGTAGTTCCTGACAAAGGTGTTATTGTTGTCAAATTAGACATCGAAAACCATTTAGGTGGTGGTAATCCAGAAGAATGGCATTATGGAGTTGTCATGATGTCCCAAGATGGCTATGGACCGAACGGTTCTAGAATTAGGGAAATTAATCCATCAGCAGAGCAGTGGAGAGGCGGTGGTGCACCAAATATTGTTAACCATCCTAACATCTTTGATGTTATCTTCCCAGAAACGGGCATTCAAGAAGAATTCTTGAGTTCATATAGCCAGCACCAGGGGTCAGTAGATGATTTACCTGAAGAATTGTTAGCTAGTATTCCGTTAGTAACTAAAAATAAATAAATTAATTTAGTCTTTTTTGTTTTGTAATTTTTGTTTTTTTATAGGACTAGTACCAGTTTCTATAATTTCTTTATAAGCTTTATCAAAAGCCTCAAGTTGCCAACTGTGCATTCTAGTTCTACTAATTTCGATTACTTGTTTTTTTTCTTCATCACTATATTTTGACCATTTTGCAATTTCAGGTGTTGTTCTACCGCACCCATAACAAAGATCACTACCAGGATCTGTTACGCAAACACTGATACAAGGTGAAGGTATTGTCATGTAGTTATTTTATTTAGTAAGATTTTTATATGCGAGATATTCTTGAGAAACTATTAGGTTATTTAAAATATCATTCTTTTATCAAAGAGGCTTATATTCAAGATGATAAATTATATTTTAAAGTAAATTATATATTTGAAGATGTCCAAATATTCTTGAACAGATTTGAGTATTTATCAATAAAATTTGAAAATGATATTTTTTATATTGATAACGAAGATCTAAATCTCTTATCTGCTGCAGGAGAATTAGAAAAATATCTAGTAGCTTATTAGTGAATATAAAATAATTTAGTATGAAATTAGGATTCTTATCTGACAAAAATGACTTTAGAGCACCACTGCATCCTGAGTCAATCCAAAAATATAACTTAAATTTATTTTTAGAAGAAGGAATTTTTGATAACCTTAACTACACCATTCCAAATGAAGATAATGTCACAAAAATTAAAAACTTAAACGAATTAGATATTGTTGCCTGTGTAGATTTCATCGAAGAGAGGAAATTAAAAGAATTAAAAGATGGAGCAGTACTAATCGGATTATTTGACTTTGGAAAAATTGAAGAAATTAAAAAATTAAGACCGGAAATAAAAGTATTAAGCTTTTTTAAATTACCACGAATTTCTAGGGCACAAAACTTAGATGCTCTATCATCTCAAGCAAATTTATTAGGATATGCTTCAGTTTTAAGAGCTGCTAATGCAACTGCAAATGTAATTCCAATGATGACAACAGCAGCAGGAAATATTCAACCTTCTAAAGTTTTAATACTTGGAGTTGGAGTAGCCGGTCTTCAAGCAATTGCAACTGCAAAAAGACTTGGAGCTAGAGTTTGGGCATTTGATATTAGATCTGAAGCAAAAGACCAAGTTGAAAGTTTAGGTGCAAAGTTTGTAGAAGCTACTGCAGTCAAACAAGAAACAGTTTATGCACAGGAAGTTTCTGATGAGGAAAATCAAAAAATTCAGGAAGCTTTAAAAAACCAAATACTTCAGAGTGATATTGTCTTAACTTTTGCACAAATTCCTGGTAAGAAAGCCCCAGTATTAATTGAAAAGTCAACAGTTGAAAATATGAAAGAGAATTCAGTGATTATAGATTTAGCTGCTAGTTCAGGTGGAAACTGTGAGGGCACAAAGGTAAATGAAGTAGTCGAGATAAATGGTGTAAAGATAGTTGGAGAAACAGACATCCTGAAGTATGTAAAACATGCAGCAACAAAATTATATTCTGAGAATGTGAGAAATCTAATCGAACTATATTTAGAAAATAGCAACGATGAAATTTTTATTGAGATGAGTTCATAATGGAAACAATTTTTTTACTTACATTACTGATAACTTTTCTAGCAAGCTTTATTGGATACGAACTTATTTCTAAAATTCCACAGACATTACATACTCCATTAATGTCTGGTTCTAATGCAATTTCTGGAATTACCTTGATTGCAGCAATTCTTATATACCCAGAAGTAGGAGAGTCTCAATTTCTTAAAATTATTGTTCTAACTGCATTAGCATTAGCAACCATAAACATTGTTGGTGGATTTTCAGTAACTGGTCGCATACTAGAAATGTTTAAGAAAAATGATTGAAATAATTTTACTCTTTTCATCTGTGTTATTTATTTTTGCTTTAAAGCTTTTTGGTAGACCATCAACAGCACATAGAGCAAATACTTTTGCTATATTGGCTATGGGATTAGCTGTCTTTAGTGCTTTTAATTTTGATTTTTCAAAATATGATTCTGTTTTTTATATAACAATTTTTGTTTCAGGACTTCTTGGAGTCGTAATTTCAAAACGAGTTCAAATGACACAAATGCCAGAGTTGGTTGGTTTATTTAATGGTTTTGGCGGTGGAGCTTCAGGTGCAATTGCATATGTTGAGCTATCAAAAAGTACCCTACCTCTATCGGATTATTTCGTAGCTATCTTTTCAATGGCTATTGGTATGTTTACATTTTCAGGAAGCGTTGTTGCTGTTTTAAAACTTCGTGGAAAATTAAATGCTAATTACTCAACAATCGCTACCATTTTCACTGCTTTTTTACCTCCACTATTATTACTTCCTGGAATCTGGGATAGCTTATTTCTAGAACGTTGGGGTATAAGCATATTGACTCTTGAATATTTTATTTTACTTTCATTAATTGGAGGGATTGTAAGAGTTGCAGTAATTGGTGGTGCAGACATGCCAGTTGTAATAGCATTCTTAAATTCTCTTTCTGGAATTGCAGCGATGTCAGCCGGATTTATTGTAAATAGTATTATTTTGATAATCGCAGGTGCTCTAGTCGGTGCGTCCGGAATAATTCTTACTCTTCTCATGTGCTCAGCAATGAATCGCACAATTTTACAGGTACTAAAAGGGGGTTTTGGTTCTACAAAAGTTAATAATGAATATGAAAAAGATCCAATTAGCACTTCTCCAGAAGATGTTGCAATTCAATTAAGCTATGCAGAATCGGTAGTTATTGTTCCTGGATATGGAATGGCTGTAGCTCAAGCACAAGCAGCTGTTAAAGAATTAACTAATACGTTAAAAGATAAAGATATTGATGTGAAGTTTGCAATTCATCCAGTTGCCGGAAGGATGCCTGGTCATATGAATGTACTTCTAGCTGAGGTTGATATTGATTATGATGACATGTATACCTTGGAAGAAATTAACAGAGAATTTTCTTCTATAGATGTTGTAATTGTTCTTGGTGCAAATGATGTTGTAAACCCTTTAGCTAGAACAGATGAAACATCACCAATTTATGGAATGCCAATATTAGATGTTGATTTAGCTAAACAGGTAATTATCGTAAAAAGATCAATGTCTCCAGGGTATGCTGGTATAGCAAATCCATTATTTATAAATGACAATTCAAAAATGCTTTTTGCTGATGCTAAAGAGGGCCTTGAAAAAATTGTTAAATCTTTTGAGTTAGTTTAATTTGCTAATATGAATTTGATTGAAGGAACCTATCTCGCAGTTGAAAAACCACTTTTATACATACATATATTTTCTGGATTTCTATCCCTATCTATTGCATATTTATTATTGTTTATCAAAAAAGGTAACAAACTCCATAAAAAATTAGGAATTATATATGTTTATGGAATGACGACCATATTTTTGACTGCTTTACCAATGAGTTTATTAGGTGAAGTTAATGTATTTCTCTTTGTTGTAGCAATTTTTTCGTTTTACTTAGCTTTTTCAGGTTTTAGGCAGGGAAGGAGTAGACAAGGAGCTAAAGACAAAATTGATAAAGCGCTTTCATATTTTATTCTTTTTGCAGCATTGGGTCTTTTCTTTCTAGCAATTACCTTGTTTCTAAGTCATGACACTATGTGGATTACTGCTACTTTATTTGGAACTATATCACTAGTTTTTGGAATTAAAGATCAGTTAAGATTCAGATCAACCGAAAAACCTAATTACTTTGATAGAACTAACCTTCATCTCATACTTATGTTAAGCGCAACAATAGCAACCACAACAGCATTTTGGGTTACTATTGATTTCTTTTCTGAAGATTGGTTAAATTGGGTATCTCCAAACTTTGTTTTAGTTCCAGTTATAATTTACTTTTCAAGAAGAGAAAAATTAAAAAAGAACCAGCTCCAATAATCTCTTTTTCATATTTGATCCTTGCTAGATTTTGGGCTGGTTCCTTAATCTTGTTTATAATGTGAGGTTATAAACCACACTCTTGCTGGTAATCCATATCCTCCTTAGTAGCTAATCTCAAAATATCAAAAAAGTGCAATAATTTCTATTGGAGTAAATATTTATCGAATCATTTACTAGAAAAGCGTATTTGAAATTACTAAAATTAGATATTGTGTATTAAATATTTTTGAAAATATATTTATCAAAAACTTTCATTTTTTCAAACCAACTTTCTTGATAAAAATAATTTACTGTTGCTGCAACAGAAGATAAAAGAGCGTTA
>JAQCEB010000016.1 GCA_027729925.1 Actinomycetota bacterium | reverse complement strand
CGTTAATTGAACCTACAACCGTTAACGATGCTGATCCTGAATTATTAGCAAGAAGAGTTGACTTCAATACACTAACACCACTCTTTCCAGATGAAAGATTGAAACTTGAAATAGATGGAAAACCTGAAAAAATAGTTCCAAGAATTATAGATCTTATCGCTCCAATTGGTAAAGGACAAAGAGGGCTTATAGTTTCTCCTCCAAAAGCAGGAAAAACAACAATCCTTAAAGAGATTGCAAATTCTATAACTACTAATAATCCTGAAGTTTATTTAATGGTTGTCTTAGTTGATGAAAGACCAGAAGAAGTTACAGATATGCAAAGATCAGTTAATGGTGAGGTTGTTTATTCTACTTTTGACAGACCACCAGAAGAACATACTCAAGTTTCTAAATTAGCAATAGAGCGAGCAAAAAGATTAGTTGAAGAAGGAAAAGATGTTGTAATACTTCTAGACTCCATAACACGACTAGCTCGTGCACATAACCTCGCAACTCCAGCAAGTGGAAGGATTTTATCAGGAGGTGTTGATTCAACAGCTTTAACCCCACCAAAACAATTCTTTGGAGCTGCAAGAAACATAGAAGGTGGCGGAAGCTTAACAATTTTAGGAACTGCACTAGTTGAGACTGGTTCAAAAATGGATGAAGTGATTTTTGAAGAGTTTAAAGGTACAGGAAACATGGAGCTAAGGTTAGATAGACAATTAGCTGATAAAAGGGTTTTCCCTGCTATAGACGTAACTCCTTCTGGCACAAGAGAAGAACAACGACTTGTTTCACCACAAGAACTTCAATCATTATGGACATTAAGAAGAGTACTTGTTGCATTAGATGGTGGAGCAGCAACAGAACTTTTATTAGATAAATTGAGAGAAACTAAAAGTAATGATGCATTCTTAAAGGATGTCGCAAAAACTAAAGTTTGATGTAAAGTAGAACTATGAAACAAGGTATTCATCCAGATTATAAAGAAGTAGTTTTCCAAGACGAAGACGCAGGTTTTGCGTTTTTAACTAAATCAACTATTAAGACAAGTGAAACAATTACCTGGGAAGACGGTAAAGAATATCCTTTGGTTAAACTTGATATTTCTAGTGCAAGCCATCCATTTTTTACTGGTAAACAAAAACTTGTTGACTCAACAGGACGAGTTGAGAGATTCAAACAACGATACGGTTCAACAAGTACAAGACAAGCACCTAAACAAGAAACTTCTTCTCAAGAAGAAGAATAACTTCTTTAATATTCTGACTTATGTCTGATCTAGATATTTCCTATGGTGGCCAAGCTGTAATTGGTGGTGTGCTAATACAAAGTCCAACTGGTTGGTCTTTAGGTATTAGAGATCGAAGTAATAATTTACAAAGATATTATCAAGCAAGAATACCTTTAATTAAGCGAACAAAATTTTGGGGAGCACCTTTAATAAGAGGTTTAGCTGCTTTAATTGATTCACTGTATGTAGGCGTAAAAGCAATAACGCTCTCTGAGAAAATCTATTCAGAATTTGAAGAACATGAAGAGAGCTTGTTGTCTAAGATATTTTCTTACACAGCCCTAATTGGGATATTGGTTTTAATGATTGCAGGTCCAAGAGTTTTGGTTGAGCAAATAGAATATTCCCAAGTTTCTACAGGTTTACTTGAAGGAGTATTAAGAGGAATAATCGTAATCGTCTATATTTACCTAATTGGAAAGACAAAAGATGCACAGGAATTGTTCGAATATCATGGTGCTGAGCATATGACAATTGCAGCATATGAGGATATACAATCTTTAGATTTTAATGATGTCAAAAAATACCCTAAAGAACACATTAGATGTGGAACTTCATTTTTATTTTTAATTGTTTTTGTAAGTTTGTTAACGTTACCGTTTATTCCTAACCTCAATCTTTTTCTAACAGCAATTACAAGGATTTTACATGTTGGTTTAGTTGCAATGATATCTTATGAAATATTGAAATTCAATTTCAAAAATAGTTCGTCATTAATTGCTAAATTCTTTGCATCACCTGGTATATGGACTCAAAAAATAACTACTAAAGTGCCTTCAAATGAACAGATTGAAGTTGCAATATTAGCAATGGCTAACTGCATAGCAAATTCAGAACAGACTAATAAATTTGATACAATTCTTAGAAACGCTAAGGAAATAAATCATGGATAAATCATTACTTAATAAACTTAATTCTATTGAAGTTTCTTTAGCAGAAGTAGAAAAACAATTATCAGAGATTGACATATCAAAAGATCAATCAACTTATGCTGAAATGGCTAAAAAACATAGTGATTTAAACGAGATTGTAAATTTATATGCCCAATGGAAAAATGCTAACACCGACATTGAAGAAGCTAAAGAATTACTAGAAATTGAATCCGATGAAGAAATGAAAATTGAGTTTGAAAATATTATTGATGAAAATAAATCAAAAAGAAATAGCTTGGTTCAAAAAATTAAAATTTCATTGCTGCCAAAAGATCCATCTGATGATAAAGATGTGCTTGTTGAAATAAGACCTGGTGCTGGTGGTGAAGAAGCAGCAATCTGGGTTGGTGATTTGTATAAAATGTATACACGATTTGCAGAAAGAAAGGGTTGGAAAGTAGAACCTATTGAAATCACAGATTCTGATATGGGAGGTTTTATAAAGATAATTTTTGCTATTAAATCTAAAGGCGTTTATTCAAAGTTAAAGTTTGAAGCTGGAGCACACAGAGTACAACGAGTACCTAAAACTGAATCACAAGGTCGAGTACACACCTCAATTGCAACTGTTGCTGTGCTACCAGAAGCTGAAGAAGTTGATATTAAAATTGATCAAAATGATTTAAAAATTGATGTATATCGTTCTAGTGGACCTGGAGGGCAGAGTGTTAATACTACAGATTCAGCAGTAAGAATTACTCATATCCCAACGGGACTTGTAGTTTCTTGCCAAGATGAAAAATCTCAGTTACAAAATAAAGAAAAAGCTATGCGTATTTTACGTGCTAGGTTGTTGAAGGCAGAACAAGATAAAGCTGCAGCGGAGAGAGCTAAAGATCGCAAGGAACAAGTTGGTTCAGGAGAGAGATCAGACAAAATAAGGACTTATAACTATAAAGACAATAGAGTATCTGATCACAGGATAAATCTTACATTAAAAAAATTAGACCAAGTATTAGATGGAGATTTAGATGAGTTTGTTGACGAACTTGTTGCTGATAATGAAGCTTCACGACTCGCAAATCTGGATGATTAATGGAGCTTAAGTCACTTCCAGAACATGAATTAGCAAGACTTCGTGAAAAAGCTAAAGAGATTGTAGGGAACCAAGAAGATTATGGAGAAGTATACTCGGGCTTGCTTACTCGAAGACTCAATCATGAACCACTCCAATACATCGAAGAATATATACCTTTTTATAGTATTCAAATTAATGTAGATTCAAGAGCTTTAATACCAAGACCAGAAACTGAATATCTCGTTGAATTAATTAAAGAACGAAGTAGCAACCCTCAAAAGATCATAGATGTTGGTACAGGTTCAGGCTGTATTGCGTTAATGTTAAAAAAGTTATTTCCCGATGCAGCTGTTGATGCAATTGATATTTCTGACGAAGCACTGTCTTTAGCTAATGAAAACTCTTTAGTCAATAACTTAGAAATTAATCTTTACCAATCTGATTTATTGGAAAATGTTACGTCTACAGATTTTGATGTAATTGTTGCCAATTTACCATACATTCCTACTTCTACACTTTCATCTTTGGATAAAGAAGTTATTGAGTTTGAGCCATTACTAGCTCTAGACGGCGGTACAGATGGAATGCTGTACATTAATAAATTGATTACACAAATTGAAGATAAAAATTTTGAAAATACAACTCTATTCTTAGAGGTTGATGAATCACATGCTCATCATATAGTAAGTAGGTTATCTACCTGGTCGGAGGTAAAATTAGTTAAAGATCTGGTTGAAAGAGATAGGTACATAATTGCTAAAAAATAGTATTGGCGATGCAATCAATGCAGTTAAAGAAGGAAAAATTATTGGAATTCCTACTGAAACAGTTTATGGAATAGGAGTGGACCCCTTCTCACAAAGTGCAGTAGATAAAATTTTTGAATTAAAGGAGCGAAGTTTAGACAAACCACTTTCATTGTTAATCAGTTCGTATGAGGAAATAAGTAAATTAGGTGTTGTTTCTAAGATTCCAGATGTTGTAGAACTATACTGGCCAGGACCTTTAACTATCATTGTTGAAACTAAAGCAAAATTTGCAAATGGTGTTGGAACAAACAATCCATTAACAATTGGCATCAGAGTTCCCGATAATGACATAGCTATCGAACTGTTGAAAAATACTGGGCCATTAGCTGTTACCAGTGCAAATATTTCTGGAAATGAAAATATATTAAACAATATAGATGCGAAAAATGAGTTCGGCTCAAAGATTGCATATTATCTCGAAGGTGAGTCAGTACTAGGTAGTGGCTCAACAATTGTAGATTTTACTAAAGATGAATGGGAAATATTAAGAGAAGGGCCACTTAAATGGCCACCAAGTTACTGTTAATATATAATTATGTCTAAAACTGGTGCTTCTCAAGAAAATCTATCAACAGCAGATGTTGAAATAAGTGAATTAATTGAAGCTGATTTAAATAGACAAAATACACACATTCATCTCATTGCATCAGAAAACTTTGCTTCTAAAGCAGTCATGGAAGCTTCTGGTTCAGTATTGACTAACAAGTATTCAGAAGGTGTACCAGGAAGAAGATATTACGAGGGATGTGAAATAATTGATCAAATCGAGCAACTAGCTATTGACCGTGCCTGCAACCTTTTTAATGCAGAACATGCCAATGTTCAACCTCACTCGGGTTCATCTGCAAATATGGCCGCTTATTTAGCACTTATCAAACCTGGTGATACTGTACTTGGAATGTCTTTAGATCAAGGAGGACATCTAACACATGGTTCCCCAGTAAATTTCTCTGGCCAAGTTTATAATTTTGTGGGATACGGACTTGACCCAGAGACTGAACTCATCAATATGGAAAATGTCTATGAAATGGCTATAGAACATAAACCAAAACTTATTGTTGCTGGTTACTCATCATATTCTCAACCTCTTGACTTTAAAAGGTTTAAAGAAATTGCAGATGAAGTTGGTGCTAAATTCATGGTCGATGCAGCTCATTTTATAGGACTTGTAGCCGGAAAAGTACTAGATAATCCTGTTGAATATGCAGATGTAGTTACAGCCACAACACACAAAGCTTTAAGAGGTCCAAGAGGTGGATTAATTCTTTGCAAGGAAGAGTATGCAAAAGATATTGATAAATACACGTTTCCTGGAGCACAAGGTGGTCCTTTAAATAATCAAATTGCTGCAAAGGCAGTTTGCTTTAAAGAAGCTTTAACAGAAGAGTTTCAACAATATTCTCAACAAATTGTAAATAATGCGATTGCTTTATCTGATTCGTTTAAAGAACAAGGTTTAAGAGTTGTTAGTGGTGGCACAACAAACCACATCGTACTTGTTGATACAAGAAGTGTAGATGATGACTTAACTGGTAAAGAAGCAGGAATTTTATTGAACAGCATAGGTATAACTTTAAATAGGAATGCAATACCTTTTGATCCAAGGTCACCGTTTATAACTTCCGGAATAAGAATGGGAACACCTGGAGTTACAACCTGTGGTATGAAAGAGGAAGAGCTTAGAAAAGTTGGATTCTTCATCACAGAAATTTTAAAAAATAGATCTGATGAAAAGAAATTGCAAAATTTAGAAAATGAAGTAAAAGTATTAGCAAAATCTTTTCAACCATATGGCTAATTCTAAATTTTCACTTGAAGAGTATGGACCTGTGTCTTCTTTTTCAACATCTATTATTAGTGGACTAATTGTTGGTTTAATTATTCAAAATTTTATTGGATACAAACCAATTCCAGTAATTATTTTTGTTTTAGTTGGTATATACGATGGGTATAGAAGAATGTGGAAATACTCTGAAAAAATGGAAAAGAAGAATAAGTGAATGTAGAAATTGCATTAGCAAAAAGAATGCTTTTCAGAGCAGCACCGATTTATTTATTGGTTCCAATCTTATTCTTGATTAAATCTACAGATTCTTTCTTAACTTCTTTAATATCAGGAATAATTGTTGCAATGGGGTTTTATCTTGGTGCATTCATAATGTCTTACGCTGCAAAAATTTCTTTAAATTTTTATTATTTTGCTGCACTTTTTGGCTATTTCTTCAGATTAATTTTCATTTTTGGGCTTCTCTTATTTTTTAAAAACATTTATCCTATTGATAGTTTGGCAATGTCTTTGACAGTGCCAATTGTGTTTTTAGCCATGTTATTTATAGAAATGGCTATGGTAATTAAGAGAAAAGACATAGATTTAGATTGGGCAAATGATAACCGCAGCAGAGACTTGTGACTTTATAAATGAAGTTGTTTGTAAACCAGCAAACGTAAAAGACCTTTTTGAATTTGGAAATTTTGCTGGAACTCAAATTTCAAGAACTGAAATTTTAATTGTTCTTGCAGCACTTATCCCTGTAGTACTAGTCTTTTTTGGCTTACGAAAGAAATCAGTTGTTCCAGGTAAACTCCAATCAGTTGTAGAAACAATTTTTTCATTGGTAAAAGATGAGATTGCTGTTGGTGTTATTGGAAGAGGTGGAGAGAGGTTTACACCATATTTATTATCGATCTTTTTGTTTATTTTATTTGGAAATTTATTTGAAGTAGCACCATTTATCAATTTTCCTATTACTTCAAGAATGGCTATACCATTATTTTTGAGTCTTGTTACTTACTTTATATTTGTGTTTGTTGGCGTTAGAGAACAAGGATTTGGGTACATAACCCATCTTGTTTGGCCTTCAGGTGTTCCAACAGCTCTAAAACCTCTAGTTGGTGTAATTGAGTTAATTTCTGTTTTACTTGTTAGACCATTTAGTTTGGCAGTCCGACTCTTTGCAAATTTAGTGGCTGGCCATGTTATGTTGAGTTTATTATTAGCATCAGGGTACTTCTTTATTGTTCAACCTGGAGTTTCAGAATATATAATTTCTAAGGCACCTGTAGGTATTGCATGGTTTACTTTAGGCCTTTTAATTTACGGATTTGAATTAATAGTTTCAATTTTGCAGGCATACATATTTACTTTGTTGTCTGCTGTGTATATACAAACGTCTCTGCATCCAGAGCATTAATTAATAAGGAGGAAAATGGAAGCTGCATACGCGTTAATAGGATACGGATTAGCTGCGATTGGACCTGGTGTTGGAATTGGTCTCATTGCTGGTAATGCTGTACAAGCGATGGCAAGACAACCAGAAGCTGCTGGTATGGTAAGAACAACAATGTTCTTAGGTATAGCATTTACCGAAGCACTAGCACTAATTGGTTTCGTTTTATTCTTTTTGGTATAGGAGTAAAAAGTGATTTTAAATTTAGAAAATTTGTTCGCAGAGGCTGAAGAATCTAGCTCAGGTTTAGATCTACTTCTTCCTGCAACTTCTGAACTTGTTGCTGGTGTTGCTGCATTTTCAGTAGTATTTTTCTTTATTTGGAAATGGGCACTACCTGCATTAAATGTAACTTTGGAAAACAGAGCTGCTGCAATCGAAGGTCAGATTCAAGAAGCTGAAAACACAAAAGTAGAAGCTGAAAAATCAAAAGCTGAATATGACAAAATTATTGCAAATGCTGATGCTGAAGTTCAAAAAATTATTGATGAAGGCAAAGCTGCTGCTGAAAAAATTAAAGAAGAATTACTTGCTGAAGCTAAGAGTGAAGCAAGCGCTATTGTTGAGAAGGCAAAAGCTGATTCTGAAGCCGAAAAAGAAAGATTGGCTTCTGATTTGAAAGGTGAAGTCGCAGAACTTTCACTACAAATTTCTCAAAAAGTTGCATCATCAATGTCAAAAGATGATCAGCAAAAATTAATTGATAATTTTATAAAGGAAATGGGATAAATTAGAAAATGTCAGTTGAGTTATTTTCAAAAGGTTTAGTCGAAATAATCTCTTCATCTAAAGATTCAGAGAGAGTTGAAAACGAAATCCTCCAAGTTTTCAAATCACTTTCAGAAAGCTCTGATGCTTTAGATGTTTTTAGAAATTTTGGTATTCCAGTAGAAAATAAAATAAAAGCTGTTCAAAGCCTTTTAAATTCGAGAGTGTTACCACTTACTATAGATTTAGTTACTCTTACAATTTCTCAAGGTTATGCTGATAATTTATCTGATATTCAATCAAATGTTGCTAATTTTATTGCTAATAAGCGAGGCGCTTCTTTAGCTAAAGTTGTCAGTGCAATTGAATTAGATGAAAACACACAAAAAGCATTAAAATTAGCTATAAAAAATAAACTTGGCACAGATGTTGAGTTAAGTGTGGAAGTAAATCCATCTGTAATTGGTGGGTTAAGTGTAAGTGTAGGAGAGAGAACTTTTGATGGTCTTCTGTCTTCAAAATTTTCAGATATTAAAACTGTACTAAAAGGTAGGTAGAATGAGCGATCTTAATATTGACGCAAAATCCATTTCAGAATCACTGAAAACATCATTAGGTGACTGGAAAGATTCTGTTAAAGATGATGTAGTCGGCCATGTCTCAGCTATTGCTGATGGTGTGGCAAGAGTAAAAGGTTTAGAAAATGTTATGGCTTCAGAGCTTCTTGAGTTTCCAGGAGGTCTTGTTGGTGTAGCACTTAACCTTGAAGAAGATTCAATTGGTGTTGTGTTGATGGGAGATTCTAATCATATTGAAGAAGGTATGCCTGTTAAACAAACAGGGGAAGTGCTATCAATAGGCGTTGGTGATGGATTTCTAGGTAGGGTAATTGATACTCTAGGGAATCCTATTGATGGTAAAGGACCGATTGAGTTTACAGAACGAAGAAGACTTGAGTTACAAGCACCTTCAGTTGTTGAAAGACAACCAGTAGGAGAACCACTTCAAACAGGAATTAAAGCAATTGACTCAATGATTCCAATTGGTAGAGGTCAAAGAGAGCTAATTATTGGCGATAGGCAAATTGGTAAAACTGCTGTAGCTGTTGATACAATAATTAACCAAAAAGATACCGATGTTAAATGTATTTATGTTGCAATTGGTCAAAAATCTTCAACAGTTGCAGAAGTGGTAGAAAAATTTGAAAAACACGGTGTCTTACATAAAACTGTAATAGTCAATGCTCCAGCATCTGCTGCAGCTGCACTGCAGATGTATGCACCATATGCAGGATCTGCTATTGGTCAACATTGGATGTATAACGGTCAGCACGGTTTAATCGTTTTTGATGACTTGTCTAAACAAGCAATTGCATATCGACAAATTTCATTATTGTTACGCAGACCTCCTGGCAGAGAAGCTTATCCAGGCGATGTCTTTTACTTACACTCTCGTTTATTGGAGAGATGTGCGAAAGTTAGTGAAGAGCTAGGCGGAGGTTCCTTGACTGGACTACCAATTATTGAAACCAAAGCTGGCGACGTTTCTGCTTTTATTCCAACTAACGTTATCTCAATTACTGATGGACAAATTTATCTAGAATCTGAACTTTTTTACTCAGGAGTCAGACCTGCTGTTAATCCTGGAACTTCAGTTTCTAGGGTTGGTGGTTCTGCACAAACAAAAGCTATGAAAAAAGTCTCTGGACCATTAAGAATTAACTTAGCTCAGTTTAGAGAATTAGAGGCTTTTGCAGAATTCGGCTCTGATTTAGATGCTGCATCGCAAGCCCAACTAGATAGAGGTAGGAGAGTTGTTGAACTTCTTAAACAGCCGCAGTACAAACCAGTTCCAATGGAAGAACAAGTTCTTTCATTGTATGCTGTCACAGAAGGATTTCTTGACGTAGTAGATCCAGCTGATATACCAGCAGCTGAAACAGCACTTATTGAGTTTGTAAAAACTAGATTTTCCGAAGTTTTAAACACAATAAAAACAACAGGTGAGTTACCAGCTGAAATAAAAGATGCTGTTGAAGCATTTGTCAAAACATTGGAGAAGAAAGACTAGCTAATGGCAAGTGCTGAACTTCGTAAAATTAATCGACGAATCAAGAGTGTAAAGTCTACTAAAAAAATTACTAGGGCTATGGAGTTAATTGCTTCATCAAGAATAGTAAAAGCTCAGCAGCGTTTAAATACATCTAAAAATTATTCCAGAATTTTGGGTGAAATTATTAGAGAACTAGCTAATTCTGGAAGCTTACCAAAACCACCGGATTATTCAGGGAAAAAAAATGTAACTTTGGTTGTTATAACTTCTGATAGAGGGCTAGCAGGTGCTTATAACTCCAATATTTTAAAAATTGCAGAATCTAGAAGAAATGAATATCTTGCTGATGGAGCAGAAGTTCAAGTTGTAACAGTTGGGAAAAAAGCTGATGGTTATTTTAATTACAGAAGTATTAACCCAAAGAGTTCTTTTGAAGGTGTAACTGACGAGCCAAAGTTTGAGAACGCTTTATCAATTATGAACCCATTAGTTGAAGAGTACAATACTGGTAAAACTCATCATATAGAAATTATTTATACTGAATATAAATCTGCTATTACTCAAAGAGCAGTCTTTGAACAGTTATTACCATTTGAAAATTTAAACACTGAAGAAGAAAAAACTAAAGGTAACTATACATTTGAACCATCTGCAGCTGAAGTATTAAATGAGATTATCCCTAACTACACAAATGCTGCGATTTTTACTGCATTGCTTAACTCATCTACTTCCGAACATGCTTCAAGAATGAGGGCTATGAAAGCTGCAACAGATAATGCAGAAGATCTTATTAAGATTTTGTCTAGGCAAAGTAATCAAGCTAGACAAGCAGAGATTACTACAGAGATTTCTGAAATAGTTGGTGGAGCAGAAGCTTTAGCAGGATAAGGAGAATATTAAATGAGTGAAAATCTAGGAAGAGTTGTAAAGATAGCAGGCCCAGTCGTTGACGTTGCTTTCCCTCAAGACTCTCTACCAGAGATTACAAATGCACTTGAAGTTGATGTTGAGATCGACGGTACTAAAAGCACTATCATTTTAGAGGTCGCACAACATTTAGGTGATGGTAGAGTTCGAGCAATTTCTATGCAAGCTACAGATGGATTAAGAAGAGGAGCACAAGTAACTGATACCGGTGCACCTATATCAGTCCCTGTTGGACAAGAGACGTTAGGACATATTTTCAATGTATGGGGTGAGACACTTGATGTTGAAACTTCTAGCATTGGTATAAAACAAAAGTGGCCAATACATAGGAAACCTCCTCCTTATGAAGAAGTATCTGCACAAAACGAAATGTTTGAAACTGGAATTAAAGTTATCGATCTCCTTATGCCATACGTTCAAGGTGGAAAAATTGGACTATTTGGTGGCGCAGGTGTAGGAAAAACAGTTCTTATACAAGAAATGATCAACAGAGTTGCTACTCAGCACGGTGGAGTATCGGTGTTTGCAGGTGTTGGAGAAAGAACTCGTGAAGGAAATGACTTGTTTCGAGAGATGCAAGAATCTGGAGTTATCGATAAAACAGCATTAGTTTTCGGTCAAATGGATGAACCACCTGGAGTGAGACTTAGGGTAGCTCTTTCAGCATTAACAATGGCAGAATACTTTAGAGACGAAGAAAAACAAGATGTTCTTTTGTTCATTGATAATATCTTTAGATTTTCACAAGCAGGTTCAGAGGTTTCCACCCTTCTTGGTAGAATGCCTTCAGCTGTAGGTTATCAACCAACACTTGCTGATGAAATGGGATTCTTACAAGAAAGAATCACTTCATTAAAAGGTAGATCTATTACATCACTTCAAGCTGTGTATGTTCCAGCTGACGATATTACAGATCCAGCTCCACATACTGCTTTTGCTCACTTAGATGCAAGAACAGTGCTTTCAAGATCTATTGCTGACCTTGGAATTTATCCAGCAGTTGATCCACTCGATTCCTCATCTAGAATCTTAGATCCAGGAGTTGTTGGTGATGATCATTATCAAACTGCTCGAGAAGTACAAAGAGTGCTTCAAAGATATAACGATCTCCAAGACATTATTGCAATTCTTGGTATTGATGAGTTATCTGAGGAAGATAAGCAAATAGTTGGTAGAGCACGTAGAATACAAAGATTTTTATCTCAACCTATGTTCGTTGCAGAACAGTTTACAGGTATAGAAGGTAAGTTTGTAACTATTAAAGATACAGTTGAAGCTTTTAAAACTATCCTAAGTGGTAACTTAGATACAGTTCCTGAACAAGCTTTTTATATGACTGGTGGACTAGATGAAGTAATGTCCAAGGCAAAAGAATTGGAAAAAAATTCTTAAATGAACGTTGAGGTTGTCAGTCCTGAAAAAAATTATTATACAGGTGAAGCCACAATGGTTATTTCAAGAACACCTAATGGTGAGATTGGAATTTTAGATAATCACGAGCCAACAGTAGCTACATTACTACCTGGTGGGTTGACAATAGAGAATAAGGATAATCGAACTAGTTTTGCTATTTCTGGTGGTGTGCTACAAATCACTGGAGAAAAAGTAATAGTTCTTGGTGAGTTAGTAGAAGAAGTCGCAGAAGGTCATGAGTCTGCCGTCGAGAGAGGCAAAGCTCTAGCTAAACAATCTGAAGAACTGTAATGTCTACATTACTTGCATTTCATGCTCATCCAGATGATGAAACTGTCTCGACTGGTGTCACTTTAGCAAAATATGCAAAAGAAGGTCACAGAGTAATTGTGGCTACAGCTACAGATGGGTCTGCTGGTGAGATTCATAATTATGAGAATCCTGATGAATTATTTCCAAAGCTTTCAGAAATTCGAAGAGAAGAACTTGAAGCTAGCTTATCTGTACTTGGAGTTAAGGAATTTGAATGGTTAGGTTATAAAGATTCAGGCATGATGGGTACAGAGGAAAATAATCATCCGGATTCATTCTGGAGACAAGATTATTTTGGACCAGTTGGCAAACTAGTCGATATTATTAGAAAATATAAACCTGATGCAGTAGTTACATATGATCCTTTCGGTGGTTATGGACATCCAGATCACATACAAACTCATCGAGTTGGAACTGCTGCATATTTTGCTGCTGGTGATATTGATAAATTTCCACTCAAGGAAGGTCAAGATTTATGGATTCCTGAGAGGCTTTACTACAGCGCTTGGTCAAAGAATAAGATTCAAGCTAGACGTGAAAAAATGTTTGAAGCAGGAATAATTTCTGAAGAAGAATTTAATCGATTTAACCCTGTTGGAAGTCAACATGAGGATATCAATGTTGAAATAGATGGCTCTCAATATGTTGAAACAAAAATTGCAGCAATGCATGCACATAGGTCACAATTTAGAAATGACTGGTGGGGGTTTAATGTTCCTGATGATTTGAAAAAAGATTTTCTTGGTTACGAAAATTATATACTTGCCTTCAATAGGGGACATTGGTTTTCTGAAACTGAACTTATTTAATTAACTTTCAGTTAATTTCAGGTTTACCTAATTTTTACTTGAGTTTTATATATTTTCCTTAACAAATGAAATTTGAAAGGAAATTAATGAATAGTTCAAAATCCAAGTTTTGGTTGACCATGGCTTTAATAATTACAGCCTGTGGTGGAAGTGATGCCTCTGAAACAACAAATGATACTGTTGCAAATGAATCAGCTGTGGTAAATACAACAGTAGCTAGTGAAACAGCAACTAAAAGCCTATCAGGCGAAATTTTAATTGATGGTTCATCAACTGTTTTTCCAATTACACAAGCTGTGGCTGAAGAGTTCACAATTTTATATCCTGAAGTAAATATCTCTGTAGGAGTTTCTGGAACAGGTGGTGGATTTAAAAAATTCTGTCCAGGTGAAATTATGATTGCAGATGCTTCAAGAGCTATTAAAGATTCAGAAGCAGAATTATGTAAGGAAAATGGAGTAAATTATCTTGAAGTTCAAGTAGGAATAGACGCATTATCAGTCGTTGTTCCAACATCAAATACATGGGCAACTTGTCTTACAGTGGACGAATTAACCTTAATTTGGACTGCTGATAGCAGCGTTACAAATTGGAATCAAGTAAGAGATAGTTTTCCAGATGCTGCTTTAGATTTATATGGTCCTGGAACAGATTCTGGTACATTTGACTTTTTTAATGAAGAAGTTACTGGAGAGGCTGGAAGTAGATCAGACTACACAGCATCCGAAGATGACAATGTACTAGTTAACGGTGTATCTGGATCTGAAGGCGGTTTAGGATACTTTGGATTAGCCTATTATGAAGAAAATAAAGATAAGCTTAATGCAGTTCAAGTTGATGCTGGAGATGGATGTCAGTCACCAGAAGCAGCATTTGAAGGCAATTATTTTTTAGCTAGACCACTGTTTATATATATTGCTGAATCTGCAAAAGATCTTCCAGAAGTTAAAGCATTTGTCGATTTTTATTTCGAAGCTATTGATGCAATAGTTCCTGCAGTTGGATACGTTCCAATGTTAGAAGAACAAAAATCTGAGTCACTGAATGCTTGGTTAGAATTTAGTAAATAACTTCTCCTTGTGTACTAATGAAAACGCCTGTAATCTACAGGCGTTTTTGTTTAACTTAAGTAAATCAAAAATTTACTTTAAGTTTACTTTTGACCAATAGATTTAATTTGAGATTATTTTATGAGTAATGAACTAGAATTATCAAGAAAATCAGTTCCTTTAATTGAAAAATTTGTAAAGAATTTTATAAAATTATCTGCTTTTGGTGCAATATTAATATCTATAGCAATAGTCTTAACTCTTTCAACAGAAGCTATAAACTTTTTCCAATCTCCTGAAGTTACATTAAAAGAATATTTTACAGCAACTAGATGGACGCCTACATTTAAAAATCCTGAATATGGTGTACTGCCTCTAATTTCTTCCACTTTATATATTGCGACAATTGCTTGTTTAATTTCATTTCCTATAGGATTATTTTCTGCAATTTATCTTTCCGAATTTGCTTCTAAAAGAACAAGAAAAATAATTAAACCAGTTCTTGAACTTTTAGCTGGTGTACCAACTGTAGTTTTCGGATATTTTGCATTAAATTGGATTACACCAAATATTGTTCAAAAATTTATTCCTGGAACAGGAGTATTTAATGCAATTTCTGCAGGCATGGCTGTTGGAATAATGATTGTACCAACAATTGCATCTATATCAGATGATGCTTTAAATGCTGTACCAAAAGGACTTAAAATGGGAGCATTTGCACTCGGCTCCACTAAAAGAATTACAGCGTTAAAAATCATGTTACCAGCAGCAATCTCTGGAATCATAGCATCATTCATTTTAGGATTTTCAAGAGCAATTGGTGAAACGATGATTGTAACTATTGCAGGTGGTCAATATCCAGAACTAAATTTAGATCCACGAAGTGCAATGTACACTATAACTTCATCAATCGTAAATGTCTCACTAGGTGATACACCTCATGGCACAACTGCGTATAATGCTTTATTTGCATTAGGAATCACATTATTTTTAATGACATTTATTTTGAATTTAGCTTCAGACTACATTTCTAGAAAGTACAGAAAAGTTTATGAATAGCATTAAAGATTTAACCAAAACTAATAAAGAAAAGGCACCAAAAGAAATTATTTTTTTGTGTGTTTTATATTTATCTATAAGCATCGCGATTATTACATTGATGACTTTAATTTTTGATATCTTATCAACTGGTTCAAACAGATTATTTAGTGATTATGAAGTTGGATTGGTTACTAAACAGCAAATCAATAATCCACAAGATTTTTTAACTAGTCTCGACTCTAGAGATCCACTTAAGGCAGGTATTGGCCCTGCATTTGTTGGGACATTATGGTTAATGATAATAGTTGTATTTACAACTTTTCCTTTAGGAACAGGTGCTGCAATTTACCTAGAAGAATTTGCTCCAAAAAATAAACTAACTAGATTTATCGAATTAAATTTAACTAATTTAGCTGGAGTCCCATCAGTGATTTATGGACTAATGGGGTTAGCTGTTTTTGTTAGACTTGCTGGTTTTGGCAGGTCAGTACTTTCTGGTGGGTTAACATTAACTCTCTTAATCTTACCTGTAGTTATAGTTGCTTCGAGAGAAGCACTAAAAGCTGTACCTGACACAATAAGACAAGGAGCACTTGCACTCGGTGCAACAAAATTTCAAGCAATATTTAGACAGGTTGTACCTTCTGCAATTCCAGGGATGGTTACTGGTATGGTACTTGGGCTATCAAGAGCAATTGGGGAGACAGCACCATTGATTTTTATGGGAGCTTTAACATATGTAAACTATTATCCCGACTCACCTTTAAGTGGCTTCACTGCTATACCTATTCAAGTGTATAACTGGATAGGTTACCCTCAAGCGGAGTGGAAAAATACATCCTCAGCAGGAATTATTTTATTATTAGTAATGTTGCTGACGATGAATTCTATAGCGTTGATAATTAGAAATAAATTTGAAAAAGATTGGTAAAAAAAGATGAAAGGAGTGACACTAAATATGGAAAATAAAACTAGTTCAAAAATAGATCTAGATTCAGTTTTTTCTGTTAAAAATGTTTCTGTAAATTATGGAGATTTTGTAGCTGTGAAAAATGTCTCAATGGAAATGTACAAAAATAAAATTACTGCATTTATTGGACCATCGGGTTGCGGAAAAAGCACATTAATCAGATCGTTTAATAGAATGAACGATTTAGTTCCGAGTGCAAAAGTAAGCGGAGAGATTTTATATCAGGGTATAAATTTATATGATCAAAATGTTGATCCAGTACAGGTTAGAAGAAGGATTGGTATGGTTTTTCAAAAACCAAATCCATTCCCAAAATCCATAAAGGAAAATATTGCGTTTGGTTTAAGAGTTAATAATATGACAGACAATCTAGATGATCGTATCGAAAAAGCATTGACACAAGCAGCATTATGGGATGAAGTAAAAAAAGATTTAGACAAAAATGCATTAGATTTGTCCGGTGGCCAACAGCAAAGACTCTGTATTGCACGAACAATTGCAGTTGAGCCAGATACAATATTAATGGATGAACCCTGCTCTGCACTTGATCCAGTAGCTACAAAAAAAATAGAGGATTTGATGCAACTGTTAGTAAATGAGTTTTCAATTTTAATTGTTACTCATAATATGCATCAGGCATCAAGAGTCTCTGATTATTGTGCTTTTTTTACAACTAAAGCAACAGAGGATGGGAGAAGAACAGGAGAGTTAGTAGAATATAACGATACAAAGACTATGTTTACAAATCCGATTCAAAGTTTAACTGAAGAATATATTAGTGGGAGGTTCGGATGAGTTTAGATACTAAAATTAAGAATCTTGAATTAGATTTATTTTCCATGGGTGAGTTAGTTATTAAAACCCTTGCTGAAGCAGTTAAAGCTTTAGAAACTAGGGATGTTGAATTAGCTGAAGTTGTAAAGAAAAAAGATGGAGAAGTTGATAAAGCTTATTTAAAAATTGATAAAGATTGGTTTGAACTTATGGCAACAGAGCAGCCAGTTGCTAAAGATTTAAGATTAGCTACATCTATACTGCAAGCTAGTTTACATTTAGAAAGACTTGGAGATCTCTCGGTTTACCTGTGTAAAACAACTAAAGAGATTTCAAACCTTCCAATACCTGAAAGCTTGCATAAAATTATTGTTGAAATGGGATATATGGTTATTGATATGTCTTCAGAAGCAATGGAAAGTTTAAAATCTAAAGACATAGAGCTAGCTCTTGCAACAGCAAATAAAGACAAAGAAATAAATAATTTATATAATAAAATGCTTAATGAGGTATCAAATATTTCTGGCAACAAAGATTTGTATACTGGACTTTTTAGATTAATAACGTGTGTAAGAACTCTTGAAAGAGGCGGTGATCACGCTGTTGATATATGTGAGCTAACCGCATTCTTAGTGTCTGGAGAATTTAGAGAATTCTAATGAGTAAAAAAATTCTACTTGTAGAAGATGAAAAAAGTATTGCAGATAGTGTTATTTATAATT
>JAQCEB010000015.1 GCA_027729925.1 Actinomycetota bacterium | reverse complement strand
AGGCATTTCACCATTTGGACCTTCCCAAAGTTTCATAGTAACTCCAATAACTTCATGACCTTGGGATTTTAGTAATCCAGCAACAACTGAAGAATCCACTCCTCCACTCATTGCCACCAAAACTCTCATGACAATTCTCTGAGTGAAGATAAAACTATATTTGCTGCCCTCAAACCGTCTCCATCTTTTGTTGTCCAACCAAAACTAAAGCGTAAATGATTATTAATGACATCTTTTGAAATATTCATAGCTTTTAAAACATGAGAAGGTTTTTGTGCTCCACTTGCACATGCTGAACCTCTTGAAACTCCTAGTCCTTTTAAATCAAGCGCAATCATAAGAGTCTCGGAATTTATATCTTTAAACTGGATGTTTGAGATATGAGATAATCTAGTTGCATTTTTTCCAATAATTTCTATATCGATTTCGGAGTTCAGTTTTTCTTCAAAAATATTCCTTTCAAAATCAATTTTCATTTTTTCTTGTGTAATATTTTTTTCTAGCTCTAAGATTGCAGCTGCAAGAGCTGCAACTCCAGAAACATTAACTGTCCCTGCTCTTCTTTCTAACTCTTGTTTACCTCCATGAAAGTAACTTGGTAATTTAAATTTTGAACTTAAAAACATAACACCAATGCCTTTTGGTGCACCAATTTTGTGGCCTGAAATTGCAGCACTATCTATACCATATTTATGAAAGTCAATTTTTTCAGTTGCCACAGCCTGTACAACATCTGAATGAAATAGAATGTTTTCATTAATTTTTTTTACTTCTTCAATAATATTTTTTATAGGTTGTACTACACCTGTTTCATTATTTGCAAACATAACAGATACAAGTTTTGTGTTGTCATTTACTTTACTAAGTAATTCATGAGTATTTACAACGCCATTTGAATCACTAGACACAAAATGGACAATATTACCATTTTCGTGTACCCATTCTGCAGAAGATAAAACAGCTTCGTGCTCTATTTTGGTTGTAATTAGTTCACTTTTATCAGATAATTTCGAATGAAAACTTGATTTGATTATCCAATTGTCTGCTTCAGTTCCTCCACTGGTAAATGTTACCTCACTCGGTGCTGCACCAAAGTAATTTGCAATTATCTCTCTTGATTCTTCAAGTAGATTTTTAGCTTTTCGAGAAAGGGTATGTCCTCCAGATGAATTAGCAAATGCTTCTATCTCTGCATATTTAAAAGCTTCAAATGCAGCTTCTCTCAAAGGAGTAGTAGCAGCATGATCTAAATAAAAGTAATCTTCATTTACCATATTTATTTATTTTACTTATGAACTAATATTGTTTAACAAGCAATGAGTAAAAGAATTGAAGTTTCAATAATAATTAATAAACCCTTAGAAGTGGTTTGGAATGAGGTAAAAGTCATGGAAAACCACGTAAATTGGATGCAAGATGCAGAAAAAATTGACTTTTTGTCGGATAACACTTTTGGGTTAAATACAAAAATGAAAGTTCTAACTAAAGTAGGACCCTTTACATTAAATGATGTAATTACTGTAACAGAGTGGAAAGAAATGGAAAGTATAGCTGTGATTCATGAAGGGATAGTTACTGGGGAAGGTGTTTTCAACTTATCTCCAGTCGATAAACAATCGACCAAATTTCAATGGGTTGAAACTTTAAAATTCCCATTTTATTTAGGGGGTCCAATTGGAGAAATTTTTGGTGGAATTGTTTTAAAGTATATTTGGAAAAAAAACTTAAAAAATTTAAAAGGATTATTTGAATGAAAAAAACATTTATTCTTTCAATAATTTTTTTATTAATCAGCTTATGTTCAACTGGTTCTGAAGTGGAAAATGTTCCGACAACAGTAAGCGAAATTGATTTTCAAAAAGGACTTGCGAAAAATACTTCTGATTATGTTTCAAATTGGAATAGGTTAGTCTCAGAAATATCTAATGATCAAGAAACTTTAAATTTTTTCTCTATTAACCCAGAAGAAGTTAAATGGAATAGCCCGCAACAAGAATTTTTGTATTATCAGTTTGGTAATAGTGAAAATTCTCTTACATCATTTGCAATTAACTTAATTGTTTATGAAGATATTGTTACCGGAGTTGAATTTTTCTCACCAGTTGTAAGCAATGACATTGCATCCCAAAGAACTAAGTTATTTTTTCTCATTTTAATTGCAATGGCTGATGATACATTGGATAAGGAAGGTAGAGAATCGGTTCTTTCAAAACTTGGCCTATATGACGATATTTCAACTCCTGAACAATTAGGTTCAAGCCTTACATTAAATGGTGTTCAATATGTCGTTGAACCACTTGTTGATAAAGGTCTTTTAATAGGAATTAATTTTTATACAAATATATCTGATTAGTTCTAACTTGCTATTACTTCAGCAACACCTGGAACTTTATCTTTAATAATTCTTTCAATCCCGCTTTTTAAAGTAGCTATAGAGAGTGGACATCCTTGACATGCACCTAGCATTTCAATATTTACAACGCCATCTTCAACTGATGCAAGTTTAATATCGCCACCATCAGCTTGTACAGCGGGTCTGATATATTCGATTGTATTTTTCAAAAGTTCCATATCGATTTCAGCTTGTGGATCACGATCTTTAACTTCTGGAAAATTTATACCTGACATAACTTAATTATATTCTATCTCGCTTCCAATTGAACTTAATACAGAAACTATATTTTCATAACCTCTTTCTATATGGTCAACGCCTGTAATTACAGACTCACCATCTGCTTGCAACGCAGCAATAATTAAACTAGCACCTGTTCGAATATCAGTAGAGCGAACCGGAGCTCCTGAAAGATCTTTAACTCCTTTTATCATTGCATGTTGATACCCTATTTGTATGTCAGCACCCATTCTTTGAACCTCTGGAATCCATTGAAATCTTTGGTCATAAACATTTTCTGTAATTATAGAAGTGCCACTAGCTCGAAGTAACGAGGCACCAATTATAGGTTGTAAATCTGTGGCAATCCCAGGAAAAGGTAAAGTTGAAATTTCAATTGGGTTTAAATTTTTAGTTGATTCTACAGTAATAGAGTTATCTGTAATTGTAAATCTTGCTCCAATTTCAGCAAATTTTTTCATTTCCATTGGTAAATTTAATGAATTGATACCGTGAATTGTTCCATTTCCAAATGTTGAGACAAATGCTGCTATAAAAGTTCCCGCGACGACTCTGTCACCAATTACATCGTGGTTAGTTGAGTTTAATTTTTTAACTCCCCTTATAGTAATCTCACTGGATCCTTCTCCAGAAATATCTGCTCCCATATTCCTTAACATTTTAACTAGATCTACTACCTCAGGTTCTCTTGCAGCATTTTCAATTGTCGTAGTGCCAGAAGCTAGAACTGCTGCAAGCAAAGTATTCTCTGTTGCTCCAACTGAAGCATAGGGAAGATTAATTTCAACACCTTTTAAACCATCAGTTTTGGCAATTAAAACTCCGTGTTCAAGATTAAATTCTGCACCCATCTTTTCTAATGCTTCAATATGCATTTTTACAGGTCTTGGACCAAGCTGATCACCACCAGGAAAAGCAATTTTTGCTTCACCTTTTCGTGCTAGTAGAGGTCCTAAAACTAAAATCGATGCTCGCATTTTTTGGACAACTTCGTAAGGAGCTTCTGAATTAATGTCGGTTGGAGAATCAATATTTAAAGTGTTTTGTTGAAATTCTGACTTAATTCCTAAAATATTCAAAACTTCTTGCATGTAACTTACATCAGCTATATCAGGTACATTACTGATTACATACTTTCCTTCACAAAGTATTGGTAATACCATTTGTTTAAGAACAGCATTTTTAGCACCTTTTATATAAACATCTCCATTTAAAGGGTGTTTACCACGAATTTGAATACTCTTTTCCACTAACATTGATAATACTTAATAAAGTAAAGTAACAAAAATAACATGGGATTGTTAGAAGTAATAAAAACAAAAACGCATGAAGAGGCAAGCTTAAAATTATTAAGTATATTGTCCAAAGAATTTCATGTGAATAATAACTATTCTCTTGGACTGTCTGGTGGTAGCACTCCAAAATTTCTTTATAAAGAGTTAGCAAAAAAATACGGTTCTCTCAGTAATATAACTCTTTGGACCATAGATGAACGTCATATAGAAACTAATAACGAACTTTCAAATCAAAAGATGATAAATTCTATTTTTTCTAATACGAATTTTAAAATCTTAAGCTTAGAATTTTTTGAAGATCCAAAAATTACTGCAGAAAATTATACTAATTTAGTTTTTTCGAATATTAAAAAATTTAATAGTGCCGTTTTAGGGGTTGGGGATGATGGCCACATAGCATCACTTTTTCCAAATACAAAAGCATTAAAATGTAAAGTAAAATCATTTATTGAAAATGAAGTAAATACTTTAACAAAATGGAGAGTAACTTCTACTTTTGCACTTTTGAAATCAATTGAAAATATTTACATTTTAGCCACAGGAGAAAACAAAAAAAATATTCTTCGAGAGATGAATAATAATTCTGAGTTACCAATAAATAAGTTAATTGAATTGAGAGAAAAAACAATAATTCTCACTGACCAAACAATTTGAACTTCTATATAATACAATTTAGAGTCGCCTTTGTGTCAGTTTGAACCACTACACTAATCCTTCTACCCTGTTGGATGGTGACTCTGCGTCCGAAAGGGATTATGAAACTAAAAAATTATTTTCAACTTTTGTTAACTTCTTCTTTATGGGGCTCCTCCTTTTTACTAATGAAATACGCTTTGATTGACTTAAACCCTATACAGATTTCTTCATATAGAATTTTTATAGGTGCAATATTCATAAATCTTATAAGAAAAAATCATAAAAAATTTACTATTAGAAAACACCTCAATTTAGCACTAGTAGGAATGTTATGGATGACTTTACCATTTTATTTATTTGCTAAAGCAGAGGAAACAATTCAATCAAATCTTGCTGGTTTAATAAATGGAGCAACACCAATTTTTATAAGTTTATTTGGTGTACTATTTTTTGCACAAAAAATTAATAAGAAACAAAAAACATATTTATTTTATGGATTTATAGGTATTTCCTTACTTTCATTTAGAATTGAAACTTTAAATATCGATTTAAATGTTGGAACCTTTTTAGCGTTGTTAGCTTCTATTTGCTATGGATTCGCTGCAAATATTGTTCAACCTTTAATAAAGGAATATGGACCAATCAATACACTAAAAATGGCACTTCGTTATGCAAGTTTATTTTCTTTTTTTTTGTTAATAGGAAATTCTAACTTGTCATTTCCGACTATTGATAATTCATTGATACCAATTTTATTATTAGGTATAGGTTCTACTGGAATAGCCTTTTTATCTTTTTACAATTTGATTGATGAAGTAGGCACAATAATTGGATCTATTACGGTTTATATTATCCCAATTTTTGCAACATTGTTTGGTTATATATTCCTGAAAGAGTTAATCAGTTTGTCACAAGTTTTAGGAATTGTAATTGTAATTTATTCAGCTTTTAAATTTTCTAGAACTTAATTTTTTTAGGTACTACAAATAAACCTTCTGAAATAGCAGCAAGCTCTTCATTATCTAAAAATAATTCAGCTTTATATATAGATCCTTCGTTGCTGATAGATTCTCTCCAAGCTTTAGAAACGACAAATTTTGAACCAGCAGTTACGGGTCTAATATATTTTGCTTTAAAAGTTTTTGTAACAACCATTTCTCCAAGTAAAAAACTTAGTGGTCCCATTGTACAGTCCATATAGGCATCTAAAATACCACCAAGTACAACTTCCATAGGGTTAAAAAATTTATCAAGAACTGGAAACTTACAAATCAAAAATTCTTCATTCTTATTGAATTCAATAAAATCACCCTCCAACTCCAGATATACTTTTGGAATTGGTAAATTATCCAGATTATTTTCTTGCATTTTTAGATTCTAATATATATTAGGTACTTTGAATTAACAAAGTACCTAATACAGGGTATGAGTTATAAATTAATATTAGAAAAAGAATAAGACAGTTTTTATGTTCCTTTTGGATGCCAAACTGTTTTGGTTTCTAAGTAAGGTAGAATCGAAGAAATTCCTTCAGTGGATGGATTAATTTTTACTCTTTTAACTGACTCTGATGCGTTAACTTCTATTTTTTTAATCGCTTCTTGAGATAAATTATCATGAATACTTACTAAACTAATTTCAACATGCTTGCTTACGTCGTCAATTAATTTTGTGAAATCTCCTGACAAAATATTTAGAACACCAGGAGGTAGATCAGAGTTGTTAATATCTTCTGCAAATTTTAATGCAAGTAATCCAGAGTCATTTGAAAGTGAGATAACAGAGCATCCAACTGTAAGTGGAGGAAGAATACTTAAAATTAATTGACTTAATGAAATTGTATTTTTGTTTAATGAAAAAACAACTCCTATTGGATTTTGATGTGAAATATTAAAATATTCTCCTGAAACTGGATTCAAGTTTCCAACTAGTTGCTCCCATTTATCTGCTAACCCAGCAAACCATATAATTTTTTGAATCGAATTTTCAAAATCTTTTTCTGCATATTTTTTTGTAAAACTTGAATTTTGAAGAATACTTAAATAACTCTTTCTATTACCCTCTAGCATTTCAGATAACCTATAAAGAATCTGAGTTCTAGTGTATGGTGATGTTGAATTCCATTTTTTAAATCCTGATTTAGAAGAGACAACTGCATCGCGTATATCTTTTCTTGATGTTAATGGTAATTCAAAATGTTCATTTCCAAGTTTTACTGAATAAGTTTTACCAGATTCAGAACGAACATATTTGCCATCTACATAGTTTTTATATGTCTTTTTAATTTCTATCATAACGATGCCTTTAAGTATGACAAGAGTCCGTGCCTGCCTCCCTCTCTTCCAAATCCGGATTCTTTATATCCACCAAATGGAGAGGAGGGATCAAATTTATTAAAAGTGTTTGCCCATACAACTCCTGCTTCAAGTCTGTCAGCAGTCCATAAGATTTTTGAGCCTTTTTCTGTCCATACTCCAGCAGATAAGCCATATTCTGTATTGTTCGCAATTTCAATTGCTTCCTCTGGCGTTCTAAAAGTTAAAGTAGTTAATACAGGACCAAAAATTTCTTCCCTTGCAATACTGTAAGATGGTTGAACATTTGTAAATAAACTTGGTCTAAACCAAAAACCATTTCCAGGTAACTCACATTCTATTTGAAAAAGGTCACCACCGTCAGATACGCCCTCATTCACAAGGCTTGTTATTTTATCTAATTGTTCTTTAGAATTTATTGCTCCAATATCAGTATTCTTATCCAATGGATTTCCTACTCTTAATGTTTGCATCCTCTTTTCAAGTTTTTTGATAAATTGATCATGAATTGATTCTTGCAGTAACAACCTACTACCTGCACAACACACATGCCCTTGATTAAAAAATATTCCATTAACAACACCTTCTACAGCTTGATCTATAGCAGCATCTTCATAAACAATATTTGCTGCTTTTCCGCCCAATTCTAGTGTTAACCCAACATCTCTCCCTGCTAAAGATTTTTGGATTAATTTACCTACATGAGTAGAGCCAGTAAATGCAATCTTGTTTATATCTTTATGGTTTACTATATTTGCACCAGTAGAGCCATCTCCTGAAACTATATTTACAACACCTGCTGGTAAACCCGCATCGTGACATAATTCTGCAAAATGTAGAGCTGTTAGGGATGTAGTTTCAGCTGGTTTTAGTACTACTGTATTTCCTGTAGCTAATGCTGGAGCTATTTTCCAAGCAAGCATTAATAGTGGAAAATTCCATGGGATAATTTGTCCAACAACACCATAAGGTTTTAATTCTTTTGCACTCCATGAAATATCTAATTTATCAGCCCATCCAGCAAAATAAAAAAAGTTTGCTGCTACTTGAGGTAAATCAAAATCTCTAGATTCTTTTATAGGTTTACCACCATCAATAGACTCTAAAACTGCAAACTCTCTAGATCTTTCTTGTATTAAACGAGCAATTTTAAACAAATACTGTGATCTTTCCTGAGGAGTTATTGAAGACCATTTTTCAAATCCAGTTTTTGCTGCTTTTACAGCACTATCAATATCTTTTTGATTGGATAACGGAATTTTAGAAAGTATTTCTTCAGTAGATGGAGATACTGTATTTAAATATTTTTTACTTGAAGGATCAACAAATTTCCCACCGATATAGTTTTGATATTTTTTCTTAATGTTTACAATCTCAGAAGATTCAATCGATTCAGAATATTTCCAATTTACCATGTTCTAACCTCTAGGAAAATAATAACTAGCTTGGTAGGCACCCGTCTTTAATTTTCTAATTTGTTTTAATACATCATCAAGTAAACTAGATGCACCAAACCTAAACAAATCAGGAGTTAACCAGTTATCTCCCATCTCTTCATTTATTAAAACTAAGTATCTAATAGCATCTTTAGCATCCCTTATACCACCAGCAACTTTAATTCCTGCTTGAACTCCTGTCCATAATTCGTAATCTAAAACAGCTTTAGCCATTACATAACAAGCTTGTCTGGAAGAACCAACTGTTAATTTTCCAGTTGAGGTTTTAATAAAATCTGACCCGGCTGCTAGGGAGATTAGACTTGCTTTCCTTATGTTTTCATAAGTTCTTAAGTCTCCAACTTCTAATATTGTTTTAAGATGAACATCTTTACAAACTTCTTTTAATTCAACAATTTCGTCATAAACTTTTCTGTAATCTCCTTCAAGAAAAGCTTTTCTATTTATAACAATATCAATTTCATCAGCGCCTTCTTCAATTGCAAACTTTGTATCTAATATTTTTGAATCCATCGGAACTTGCCCACTCGGAAAATAAGATGACACAGCTGCAACTTTAACATTTGAATTTTTAACTTTTTCTTTTGCAATACTTACTAAAGAAGGATATACACAAACTGCAGCAACACTTGGAATTGACTTATCACCAGGATCTGGCTTAACAGCTTTGGCTGACATTTGTGAAATTTTTCCCTTTGTGTCTTCTCCCTCTAGTGTTGTTAAGTCACACATTGAAACAATCATATTTAAAGCTTCAAGTTTTGATTCTTTTTTTATACTTCGAGTTGCAAGTGACGCAACCCTCTCATTTAAACCTACGGCATCTATTCTAGATTCGTATACATGCTCTATAACATCAACCCATTCAAGTTTGCTATTATTAGCTTTTAAAGCAGTTTTAGACATAAATTAATGCTAAATCAAAATTTTCCTTTTAGGTAGTGTTATTTATTTATTGAAAATTACCCATGAAAATTAAAAAAATTTAATGATTCAAGAAATAAGCTATCCTTAATGCATGTCTAAAAATATTTTAGTTTCAGTTGCATGGCCATATGCTAGTGGTTCTAGACATCTTGGTCATATTGGTGGTGCATATTTGCCTGCAGATATATTTGCAAGATACCATAGGATTATTGGAAATAAAGTCATAATGGTGTCTGGTAGTGATGCTCATGGTACACCAATTACTGTAAGGGCTGATGCCGAAGGAGTTAAACCTATAGACATAGTAAACAAGTATCATGCAGAATTTTTAAGATACTGGGAAAAATTAAATATTTCTTGGGACAACTATACAACTACTATGACGGAGACTCATATTGAAGTAGTTCATGATATTTTTAATACTTTATTGGAAAAAGGTTATATTGAAAAACAGAAATCTATCCAAGCGTACGATCCAAGCGAAAATAGATTTTTACCAGATAGATACGTAGAAGGTATTTGCCCTTATTGTGAATACAAAGAAGCTCGAGGTGACCAGTGTGACAATTGTAGCAAGACTCTAGACCCTGAAGAACTTATTAATCCAGTTAGCAAAATCTCGGGTAACAAAGCGGAATTTAAAGAAACTGAACATTTTTTTCTTAAACTAAGTTCTCTTCAAAAAGAACTAGGAGATTATCTTGATTCAAGAGAAGGTTGGAGACCACATGTTATAAACTGGGCAAAATCATTTGTCAACGAAGGATTAATTGACAGAGCTATAACTAGAGATCTTGATTGGGGTATAACCATACCAGTAGATGAATTAGGTCCTGGTAAAAAAATATATGTTTGGTTTGAAGCAGTAATTGGGTATCTTTCAGCTTCGAAAGAATGGTCAAAACTTAACGATAATGAAGACTCGTGGAAAGACTGGTGGCTGAATAAAGATGCAGAGTCATACTATTTTGTCGGAAAAGATAATATACCTTTTCATGCGGTTATCTGGCCGTGTATTTTATTGGGATATGGTGCACTAAATCTTCCAACAAATGTACCTGCAAATCAATATATTCTTATAAAAGGTGAAAAAGCTTCCTCAAGCAGAGGAGTTGGTAAAACACTAGAAGAATACTTAGACGAATGGAATCCAGATGCTTTACGATACGCCTTAGCATCTTCACTTCCAGAACAATCAGACACTGAAATAAGCGAAGATGAAATGATTAGAAGAAACAACGAAGAACTTGTTGCTACTTGGGGAAATTTAGTTCAAAGAGTAAGTACACTAATTAACAAAAATATAGATGACTTACAATCACTTTCAGAAGCAACGAGTGAAGATCAAGAACTAATATCTCAGTTTGAAAAAGCTTATGAATCTGTTGGGAAATTAATTGAAAAAGTAGAACTTAAATCAGCACTTCAAGAATCTATGAGATTTGTTTCGACAGTAAATGCATACTTAAATAACACAGAACCATGGAAGGTATTAAAAAGTGACAAAGAAAGGGCTTCAAGAATTTTATATAGTGCACTCACTGCAATAGATTCTTGTGCAAATTTGCTTTACCCTTTTATGCCTACAACAAGTCTTAAGGTTAGAAACTCAATTCCAAGAGATTCGAATTTTGAATGGAGTGTAAACAAAATTAAAACAGGAGTCAAACTTGAAGAAATTGGACTCCTGTTTAAGAAATTTGATTAAGATTTAGAATCTTTAAAAATTACATCAATTTCATCTATTAGTGCAAGTAACTCTTCACCAACTTTTGGATCTTCAGTTTTCTTTGCCTCACCAGCTTTTTTTGTTGCTTTCCAAAACAAATCGTGGAGATTTGGATACTTTTCAATATGTTCAGATTTAAAATAATCTGTCCATAAAACCCAAAGATGATGCTTAACTTCTTCAGCTCTCTCTTCTTTAATAGTGACACATCGTTGTTTAAAGCTAGCATCATCAGAATCGTGATATTTTTTTGAAGCGTTCAGAACTGATTCAGCTTCAATCCTTGCTTGTGCTGGATCATAAACACCACATGGTAAGTCACAATGAGCATAAGCTACATTCTTAGGTTTAAATAAATTCATAAAACTCCTTTTGTATTATATTATAATTTTAAATAGACAAATGTTTAAAACCATTATAAGAATCTTCAACTTTAAAACTTTATTTTTTATTTTCTTATATTTAATTTTCAAGAGAGAAAACAAATCATTTTTAACATATGAAATTAAAGAAGATAGTATGCTACCCGAACTTATGTCAGAAGACTATGTTATAGCTTTAAAAAATTTTGGAAACTTAAAAAGGGGTGACATTGTCATTTTTAAAAATGAAGAAAAAGGATTTGATGTTGTTAAAAGAATTATTGGCCTACCCGGTGAAACTATTTCTACAGACAATGGAAATATTTTAGTCAATTCCTCCCCTCTTGAAAAAGACTGGAGCAATGGGGCTACTGATGATTTTGTTCAGATAACTCTTAATGAAAATGAGTATTTTGTTCTAGGTGATAACAGAAAACTCTCTACAAGTGATTCAAGAACTTTAGGTGTTATAAATTTAGATAAAATAATGAAAGTTAAATACAGATATTGGCCACTTCAAAGAATTAAAGCTTATGAGTGATTCTTTAAAGTGTAGCTGGTGTAAGTTACAGATGGCTTACCTTCATGGTCATGCAGCTTGTATAAACAACTCTTGTGCAATGTTTGGATTAAATCAAGCAGAGTGTTGTTCCGGTGAGACTTCTTTAAGTTGTATAGGAACTCAACAAAATGAAATCACATTATCCCCGCAAAGATTACAATAATATTTGGAAAATAAATGACAACTGAAAATAAAACAATTGAAGCTTTACCTGCGATAACAATTCGCTTTGCTGGTGACTCTGGTGATGGAATGCAATTGGTAGGTTCCAGGTTTACTGATACTTCTGCTCTATTTGGAAATGATTTAGCAACCTTACCCGCATTTCCCGCTGAAATAAGAGCTCCACAAGGGACTATTGCTGGAGTATCTTCTTTCCAAGTTCAAATAGCTGACTTTGATATTTTAACTCCTGGGGATAATCCTGACGTTTTAGTTGCTATGAACCCTGCTGCTCTAAAAGCACACCTTAGCGACTTATCGCCAAATGGAATGTTAATTTTAAATGAAGATGCATTCGATGAGAAGAATATTGAAAAAGCTGGTTATAAATTAGATCCAAGAAATTCTGGTGAACTTGATGGCTACAGAGTTTTTCAAGTACCTATGGAAAAATTAACTAAGGAGGCACTTGCAGAGTTTGATCTTCCAGGAAGAGCTGTTTTAAGATCTAAAAATATGGTTGCTCTAGGTTTAATTTCTTGGACATTTAACAGACCACTAGAAGACACTGAAAACTGGATAAATGCAAAATTTAAAAAAACACCTGAAATTGCTAATGCAAATATTAAAGCTTTAAAAACTGGTTATAACTTTGGTATTACAACTGAAGCATTTCACCACACCTACACAGTTGAGAAAGCAACATTACCTCCTGGAGAATACACAAACATAAATGGAAATATAGGTCTAAGCTGGGGTTTAATTGCAGCAGCTTCTAAAGCTAATCTTGATTTATTTTATGGCAGTTACCCGATTACACCAGCATCAGATATTCTGCATGAGTTATCAAAACACAAAAATTTTAATGTAATCACCTTTCAGGCAGAAGATGAAATTGCAGCTGCCGCAGCCTCGGTCGGTGCATCTTTTGCAGGAAAATTAGCTGTAACAGGTACAAGTGGACCAGGTCTAGCTTTAAAAAGTGAAACTATATCATTAGCCCTTTCAGCAGAACTTCCATTAGTAGTTGTTAATGTTCAAAGAGGTGGTCCTTCAACCGGTTTACCTACTAAACCTGAACAGTCAGATTTATTATTTGCATTATATGGAAGGCATGGTGAGTCACCTCTTCCAGTAGTAGCAGCAAAATCACCATCACATGCATTTTATGCTGCATATGAGGCAGCTAGAATTGCTCTCAAATATATGACACCAGTTATTATCCTTTCAGATAACTATGTTGCTACAGGTTCTGAGCCTTGGAAGTTGCCAAACCTAGACGATATTGAAAAACTAGGAAATAATTTAACTACAACTTTTAATACAGAAGAAGGTTTCATGCCATTCTTAAGGGATATTCAAACTTTTGCAAGACCATGGGCAATACCTGGCACTCCTGGACTGGAACATAGGGTTGGTGGATTAGAGAAAGAAGAAGGAACTGGGAATGTATCCTATGATAGTGCTAACCATCAATACATGACTGATATGAGAGCTTGGAAAGTAGCAAATATTGCAAATGATATTGATAAATTAGAAATTCATGGAGATGAGAGTGCTGACACACTAGTGCTAGGTTGGGGATCAACTTACGGAGCTATAACTCAAGCTGTCAATAGACTTAACGCAAAAGGAGTTAAAGTTGCTAGCACCCATTTTGTTCATTTAAATCCATTTCCGGACAATACACAACAAATCGTTTCTAAATTTAAAAAAGTAATAATTCCTGAATTAAATACTGGACAGCTTTTGAAATTGATAAGAGAAAATTTCTTAGTTGATGCAAGAGGTATTAATAAAGTAGCTGGTGTACCGTTCACTGCTCAAGAGCTAGTTGATAAAATTGAAGGGTTAATAAATGAGTAAAATTCCTGTAACGTATAAAAGAACAGATTTCCAAAGTGATCAAGAAGTAAAGTGGTGTCCGGGTTGTGGAGACTATACAATTCTTGCATCAGTTCAAAATTTTATGACAGAGCTAGGTATAAGCAAGGAAAAAATTGTATTTGTTTCTGGAATTGGATGTGCCGCAAGATTTCCATATTATATGAATACTTATGGATTACATTCAATCCACGGAAGAGCGCCGGCAGTTGCAACGGGAGTGTCTGTTTCAAATCCTGACCTGTCTGTTTGGGTAGTGTCTGGAGATGGTGATGCACTTTCTATCGGCGGAAACCACTTAGTACACGCTTTAAGAAAAAATATAAATGTTAAAATTCTAATGTTCAACAACCAGATTTATGGATTAACTAAAGGACAGTACTCTCCTACTAGTGAAGAAGGGAAGAAAACTAAATCTTCACCATTTGGATCAGTTGAAATGCCCTTAAATCCGATGAGTATTGCTCTCGGATCAGAAGCATCATTTGTTGCTAGATCAATTGATATGGATAGAGATTTAACTGCAAGCGTGTTACGTGAAGCTGCAACACATAAAGGTTCTGCATTTATAGAAATATACCAAAATTGTAATGTTTTTAATGATAAAGCATTCGAGCAACTTACTTCTAAAGAAGGAAAAATTGCAAATAGAATTAATTTAGTCCATGGACAAAAAACTGTTTTTGGAGCTAATGATGAAAAGGCTGTTGTAATTAGAAATGGTGAGGCAATCATTGTTGATACTAAAGATGTTGATGCATCTGAAATTTATGTTCATGATATTTATAAACAAAATCCATCAGTTGCTTTTTCGCTCTCAAGACTATCTCATGGACCTTACGGACCTACACCAGTAGGTGTTTTTAGAAAAGTACAAAGAGACTCTTTTAATGAAGATGTTCATCAACAAATTGCTGCTGCAAAAGAACAAAAAGGCAACGGAAGTGTTGAGCAGTTAATTCGAAGTCTTGGTACTTGGAACGTTAGTTAAGCTTTTTTTTATTCGTCTAAATAATCAATTTTGTCTGTAGGCATTATTATTGCCGTACTCGCATTAATTATGTGCGAAACAATTCGTTTTTGGTATCTATAAAACAGAGTTGTTGCTACTGGATACTGAGTCTCAACAGTTTTATTTAATAAAGCTGTAATTTTTTTATCAAGACTTTTTGTAGTAGCTTGACCAAGAGTGATTAGATCTTGTGTCTTTGACTCATCATCGAGACTAAGGCATGACTGTAGATAAATAATCATTTTTCCAACATCACTTTTCAAAGTTTGAAATTCATCAGCGTGCTCACCTTTAGCAAAAGTATTTCCTGTTTCAGCAATTTCAAATAAATTCTTACAATAATCTCCAATTCTTTCAATATCTTTAGACATAGTCATAAATGAAAGAAGCAGTGGAACATCAAGGTTTCTTGAATGAACTGCAGAATGAATAATCATCTCTCTTCTGACAGCTTTATGCAGCTTGTTAATTTCCTTATCTGTAGCGTATAAGTCATCTCTCACTGCATCTATATTTGTATCACTTAACAAGCAGTTCATTGCTATATCGTACATTCTTGTACTTTCAGTTAACATTTGGCTTAATTTAGATTCTATTAAATCAATTGAATCTTTACTCATTTCTCTCCTTAATTAAATATTACTACTCCAAGTAATGGAATAGTAACGAAAACTATTAGTACATATAATAAAGCAACATATCTCCTTTTAGCAGTTGCTGCACTTAAAGATTTCGCAAGATTTACTGGGATGTTTCTTACTGCCTTGAAAGGATATACAATTAGAACTCCTAAAACATTAAATAAAACATGATGTAAGGCAATGGTCAGTCCAGCAATATTATCGACAGCAAAACTAGCTAGAACTGCGGTAACAGTAGTTCCAATATTTGCTCCAAGTGTAATAGGGAATGCATTCTCCACACTTAAAATACCAGATCCAACAATAGGTACCAATATTGATGTTGTTATGCTTGAACTTTGTACAGAAATTGTTATGAGGATACCAATTAGTATCGCAAATAATCCCCCACCTTTAGCTAATGCTTTATCTAAACCAAACTCTATTTGATTTAACATAATTGACTTCATATTGGAAACAACATTTTTCAAACATGTGAATATCAAAATTATTGCTAAAACTATTAGAACAACTGCATACACTCTATAAGAGTTTTCATTTAAATCACTTAAAAATGGTATCGAGTTAAAAACATCAAGAATTTTATTTGCACCCCATTTTATTGCATTTTTGATAGGGCTATTAGGATTGGTAGCAGAAAAACCACTTGCGATGAACATTTCTGTACCATATTCAGCCATTCTTGTAATGATGTTGGTATAAACGTCAATTGGGAAAAGTATTATGACAACTAATAGGTTAAAAAAATCATGCATTGTTGAAGCTGCAAAAGCTCTTTTAAACTCTTGTTCTCTTCTTACATGCCCAAATGATACAAGTGTGTTGGTCACTGTTGTTCCTATGTTTGCACCCATGACAATAGGAATTGCGTATTCTAGACTTAAAACTCCACTACCAACTAAACCAACAATTGTTGAAGTAGTGACTGAAGATGACTGAACTAATACTGTAGCTAAAATTCCAACTAGTAATCCAGCAAAAGGATTAGAAACTGATTCAAAAAGTTGATCTGTGTATTCTTCACCTAAAGTTTTTATTCCAGTTTCAAGAAGTTTTATAGCAATTAAAAATAAGTAAAGGAATGAAACTGCAAAAGTTATATTCTTTATAGTTTTTAATTTCACATACAAATTTTAGGTAAACGAAAGTTAAACGTACTAAAAAATTAGGGTTTTTAGTTTACTTTGCGTTTACTTTCTTGAACTTTAAGCTAAATGTAGACCCAAAACCTAGTGAACTTTCTACAGCTACCTTTGCATTATTTCGTTCAATTGCATGTTTAACTATTGCTAGACCAAGTCCAGTTCCCCCTAATTTTCTAGATCTTCCTTTATCAACCCTAAAAAATCTTTCAAATATTTTTTCTTGATCTAATTTAGCTATTCCAGAACCAAAATCTTGCACAGAGCATATTATTTCATCATCGATAGATGTAATTTTTACAAAAACATTTTCTTCAACTGGAGAGTATTTGAGTGCATTTCTTAATAAATTCTTAAAAGCAATACTGACATCATCGAAGTTTGCAATTACAAAGCTATTTTTAGTTTTTTTGTAACCAACACGTTTTTTATTTATTTTAGAAAGATAGGAAATTTCTTGTAACACAACATCATTAAGATCAATCATCTCAAAATCAACTTCGCTAGACTCTAAAGATGATAGGTCTAATAAATCAGTTACAAGATCATTCATCCTGTCCGAATCTCTAAGTATTTGCTCTAAGAAACTTTCCACCATTCCGTCGTTTAATTTAAGTGATCTTAAAGCTGACTCAGCTGCTAAACGTACAGAAGCAATTGGAGTTTTTAATTCATGTGAAGCATTCGCAACAAATTCTTCTTTAATTCTTGAAACTTCTAAATAACTGTCTTTATTCATCAATTAACTTGTACCCCATTCCCCTTACAGTTGTCAATATTTTTGGATTTTTTGGGTCTTCTTCTATTCTTTCTCTTATTCTTTGTATATGCACATCTAAAGTTTTTGAACTTCCAACAAAACTATATCCCCAGACTTGGTCAAATAATTCATCTCGAGAAACTAAATTTCCAGCATTGTCGCATAAAAAATACAATAATTCAAACTCACGGGGGCGTAAATCAATAAGATTTCCATTAACTCTAACTTCATATCTAAGTGGACTTATTTCAATAGAACCGATAGTAATTTTCTCAGTGTCTGTCACAGGTTTATGAGGGGTAAAACGATCTTGTTCAGTTCTTCTTAGAACTGCTTTTATCCTACTAATTAACTCTTTTACAGAAAATGGCTTTGTTATATAATCATCTGCACCTAATTCCAAACCAGTAACTTTATCAATCTCTTCATCTCTAGCAGTGACCATAATGACCGGTATCTCAGAATTTTTTCTTATTGATTTAAGAATTTCTATTCCAGAAATCTCAGGGAGCATTATATCTAATATAACTAAATCAAAATGTTCTTCATTAAATACATCTAAAGCAATAGGGCCTTCATCAACATGAGTAACTTTATATCCCTCTGCTTTTAAATTATAAATAACACTATCTGCAATACTTTTTTCATCTTCTACAAGAAGAATTTTTTTACTCATTAGAATTCTCTAAATTCTCCAGACACTAAGAATGCGGTTAGCTCACATATATCAACAGCGTGATCACCGCCTCGTTCAAGAGTTCTTACACACGTTATTAATCTAAAAAGTCCAGTGTACAAATCTTTGTTTCCTGAAATATTTGATACCTCATTAAGCATTCTATTGTATAAATTATTTATTGATGAGTCTTTATTTGCTGTTGTAAGTGCTAAATCCATGTCTTTAGATTTTAAACTTTCCATTGCATCTGAAGACATATCAATAACCATATATCCCATTTCTACAACAATCTTATGTAAACTTTCAGGAATTGGAAGATCTGAAATCTCTTTAGTTGTTTTACATAGGAAAACCGAAAGATCTCCGAGCCTTTCTAAATGTAAACTAGCTTGAAATATAGATGTAGCTAATCTTAAATCTTTCGCAACTGGTTGCTCTGTTGCCATAAGTTCAAACCAATCTTTATCAATTTTTAAATAGGCTTTATCAATTTCTCCATCTTTTTTCTTTACAACTTCAGCTAATTGAACATCCCTAGTTTCTAAGGCTTTAACTGCTTCAGTAAGGTTCTTAATAACTAATTCACCCATGGAAAATAAATCTAATTCAAGATTTTTAATTTTAGTATCTAAACTCATCCGAACCTCCCACTAATATATTCTTCAGTTAAACTTTGAACCGGATTTGTAAACATAGTCTTTGTATCACTATATTCTACTAACTCTCCAGTTCTTCTCCCATCCTCTGTTGCTTTAGTTGTGAAAAAAGCACAATAATCAGAGACTCTTGATGCCTGTTGCATATTATGAGTAACAATTAAAATTGAAAATTCATTTACTAGTAGTTGCATCAAATCCTCTATTTTTTTTGTAGCAACTGGATCAAGTGCAGAGCAAGGTTCATCCATTAATATAGTATCTGGCTCAACTGCAATTGTTCTTGCAATACAGAGACGTTGCTGTTGACCACCTGACAAATCTAATGCATTTTTATCTAAATCTTTTTTTACTTCATCCCATAATGCTGCTTGTGTCAATGCTTTTTCGATACGATCATCTAGATTGTCTGTCATATTATTAA
>JAQCEB010000014.1 GCA_027729925.1 Actinomycetota bacterium | reverse complement strand
CCCTCCAGTGCTGATTGGCATTGCTATCGATATTGTGGTTGAAGGTAGTGAATCATTTCTTTCTGGTTTTGGGTTTGCAGATAGAAGACATCAACTAATTGTTTTGGCAATTCTCACTTTTGTTATTTGGGGTCTAGAATCACTTTTTGATTATTTATCTGCTGTTACCTGGAGGGGTATATCACAAGATATTGAACATAGTTTAAGAACTGAAACGTTTAAAAATGTATTAACACTTGATATAAAATATTTTGAAAATAAGTCATCTGGAAGATTAATGGCTATCTTGAATGACGATGTAAATCAGCTTGAAAGATTTCTTGATACAGGTGCTAACAAGTTAATTCAAACAACCACAACAGTTCTAGTAATTGGTGGTACTTTTCTTTATATTTCACCAGTTATTGCTTTGTTTGCATTTATACCAATTCCCGTAATTATTTTTGGATCCTTCAAATTTACATCAAAAATTGCATCAAGATATGAAAAAATTAGACAAACTATAGAGTCTTTGAACTCTAACCTCTCTAACTCAATTTCTGGAATATTAAATGTTAAAAGTTTTACTAGAGAAAATAAAGAATTGGAGAGAATTACTGATTCTTCTTTAGAAGTTAAATCAGCAAATTATCATGCAATTAAATTATCTGCAGCTTTTATTCCCATTATTAGAATTGCTATTCTTTTTGGATTTACTGCAACATTATTAATTGGTGGATTTTTAGCTTTAGATGGAGAAATCAAAGTAGCTATGTATTCAGTTCTACTTTTTATAACACAACGACTCCTTTGGCCACTAACAGAACTCGGCGATACATTTGATTTATACCAACGTGCTATGGCTTCATTTAGGAGGATCTATTCTTTAAAAACTGAAATACCTGAAATTCAAGATGGAGATATAAAGTTTGAAAAGTTAGAAAATCAAATATCTTTACAAGACGTAAATTTTTCGTATGTTGAAAACTTTAAAGTTTTGAACCAAGTCTCTTTAAATATCAAAAGTGGTCATACAACAGCTATTGTTGGAAGTACAGGATCTGGAAAATCTACCTTAATAAAATTACTTTTACGACTTTACGAAATTAACTCTGGAAAAATTTTATATGATAATACTGAGTTAAAAGATTTTAAGCTTTCAACTTTACGAGACAAAATTGGATTAGTTAGCCAGGATGTTTTCTTATTTGAAGGAACTGTTTTTGAAAACATTGCTTATGGAAACTTAAATGCAACTGAAGAAGAAATATGGGATGCTGCAAAACAATCAGAAGCAATTGACTTCATTAAAGATTTACCAAATATGGAAAATACTATTGTTGGTGAGAGAGGACAAAAACTTTCAGGAGGTCAACGTCAAAGAATATCCATTGCTAGAGCAATTTTAAAAAATCCTGAAATATTAATCTTAGATGAAGCAACCTCCTCGGTAGATAATGAAACTGAAGCTGCGATTCAAAGATCGCTTGACGTTTTAAAACAAGATAGAACCGTCATCGTGATAGCACATAGATTATCAACTATTAGAAATGCTGACTGTATTTATGTATTAGAAAATGGCGTAGTAACCGAAACTGGCACTCATGATGAATCTTGGTGGTGTCTATAGAAGTCTTTGGTCAGTTCAGACAGGTGAAAGAGCTTAAGAGACTTTACTAGCTATATACTCTCCTATTGCAAATGATGACGTAGCAGCAGGTGAGGGAGCGTTAAGTACATGTAGTGAATTATCTTTTGACTCAAAAACAAAATCATCTACTAAATTACCATTAATATCTACTGCTTGAGCTCTTACACCAGAAACTCTTGGGGTGAGATCATTTGCATTAATATCAGGAATAAATTTAGAAATTTCAGTTAAGAAAACTTTTTTATTTAACGATCTATACATTTCACTTAAACCAGTTTTTAAATACTTCTTACCTAGTTTCCACATTCCTTTGTAACTAATTGTTGATGCAAATTCTTTTACATTAAAAGTTGACCAATCATATCCTTCTTTAGCAAAAGCTAGCACTGCATTTGGACCTGCTTCAATATTTCCATCTATTGTTTTTGTTAAGTGAATCCCAAGAAAGGGTAAATTAGGATTAGCAATTGGATAAATCATATTATTAACATATTTTGATTTATTGGAATCTATTGTGAAATATTCTCCTCTAAATGGAATAATTTGTAAATTTGGTTCTAAATTATCCAGTTTTGCAACAGTATCAGAATATAAACCTGCACAATTTATTAAAAATTCGGTTTCAAATTGATTATGTGAGGTAAATATTTTCTTAAGATACCTGCTATCTTCAATTGCATTAACTTGATTGAAATATTTAACTTCTCCACCTAATGAGAGAAATTTTGAAATAATTTTTTCAGTAACAACTTTATAGTCAACAACACCTGCTTGGGGAACATAAAGTGCTGATTCAAATTTACAATAAGGTTCTTTTTCCAGAATTTCTTTTTTATCAAAGATTGATACGTCTTTCATACCTAAATTTTGTGCTCTTAAAAATAAATCTTCAATTTTAGAAATTTGATCATCAACAACAAGCTTGCCCTCTACTCTATTCGGAACTTTCTCAATATCAATAAACTCTAATAAGAGCTCTCTGCCTCTAATACATAAGTTCGATTTAAATGAATTAGGTTTGTAATATATTCCTGAATGAATAACACCTGAGTTTCTCCCCGATTGGTGCAAGCCTGGTGATTTTTCTTTTTCTAAAATTAAAACTTGATGACCTTGTTTTTTAAGCTCTAATGCAGTTGAGGCACCAACAATGCCAGCACCGATAACAATAAAATCATAAGAGTTATTCATTTTTGGTGGAGGTGCGGGGAGTCGAACCCCGGTCCTTCCAAGCTACCTAACAGCTTCTCCGAGTGCATCCGATGATTTACTAACAGGCTAGTCATCGGAACCTATGACCTGGTAGGTTTACCTAAATCTTAAAAGTTAGTCGGTATCCTAACTCAGCATCCCACATTGCGACGCCATTGCTATCCGAGGTGGGAGCCCCGATAGGTGACGAGCAGCTTATGCTGCTAAAGCCAACTTAGGTTTGGCAGTTATATTTTTTTCCTACGTTTTTAACGAGGCCCTAGGACCCTCGACTCGCTACTGAGAGACTCACTTCAAAGTCGAAGCCAGTTCACCCCCATACTCTTTAATAAGCTATAAAATTATACTTGACATTTAAGGATTTTAAAATATGAAAATTAATAAAGAAGAATTTCAACTTGGTGAAATTGCTGAAGTAATTTTAGATTCACAAGATAACGATGGACTAATTTTTGTACCAAAAAATATTGAACTAAGGCTGACAATTGAAAACTATTTTGGAAAAATTTTAATCAATACAATTGAGATATATCCAAGAGAAAATAATTTACAAATTTCAAAAACTGGAATAGAGCAAAGGTTAGGTAATTTAGACATTAAATTACTCGATCGATATTTGTTCAAATCTCTCTCTGACAAAAGTGGAATCGCATACTCCCCTTATCAGTATTTTCCAGAATATGATTTTTCTGTTTTTGAAAAAAATAGGCGCCCTTCTGACTTAGATTGGGCGATGTTTGCAACTTTGTATATATTCAGTTGCAATGTATTGCCAACAACACTCAAAATTGAGTTAGCAATGGCAAAATACCTAAGAATATCTGAAGAAAACTTTAAACGTTTTTTGAAAAAAATCCCACCAACTTTATTTATGAAATCAAGTCATTCTGATTCAAGAGGTGGAAACATTTCTTTTGATGCAGAAATATTAATTAAAAATTATTTAGGAAATGCAGCAAGTAGTTACGAAGAAAATCCGTATTTGAAGTTTTATTCAGATTCAGATCTTGCTTGAGGTCTGACCATAGATAAAATCTTTAAAGGTTTTATTTTCCAAATTTCTCTTGATTTAATATTTTTTTCTTCCCAAGTCTCGTTTATTTCTCTCTTATAAGGTTTCCCTATATATCGAATTGATAACTTATCAATATGGTCATTTGCTTCTTTAGTTTCAACTATACGTTCTACTATCCCTCTAACTTCCCAGCTTGAATACATAGCTGATGGATGAAAAATAACTAATGAAATATTGGAATTTGTTCTGATGTTTTCAGTTTTTTTTCTATCCTTTTCTGTATTTATCAATAAATAATTTTCTTCAAAATCTATCCACATTAAATGTGTTTGTATTTGATGATTAGATAAATGAGTTGATATCGCACAAAATGCATTATTATTAATTGAATTTTTTAACTCAATTGGTAACTCCATTAAGAAACATTTTAATTAAAAATTTTTAATTTACATTTTTAAAGCATTAAGAAAATAAATGAATTTCTTTTATAACATAGTGTTATGAACCAAAATATAAAAACAATAATATTGTTAGGTTTTCTTTTTATTTTTAGTTTTTTTGCATTTAATTATTTCACCAATATTAATGAAGCAAGAGTTGAATTACCTCCTCAAACAGAACAATTAACTACAACTACTGCAGTTGTTATAGAAAGAAATAAAGAAACTTTTGATTATCTTGAAACATCGTTTGATGAGTACATAAATTCTTTATTCGTTGGATTAGATAATAGTTGTGAAAAAGTAGGAAGTTGGTATAGCTTAACTGATAACTGCATACAACAATGGTTAATAATATTAACTAAAATTGACGATTCTAAATCTAAGTATTTGCAATATTCTACAAATGCCAGAAATTATTTTGTTAACAACTATCAATATTTAACTAGAGAAGAACTCGATACCATCACTCCAATCTTCTTAATTGATGAGAGAATTAACCGTTTTAGCGAACAACTTATTGAAGTTGAGAATGTATTACTGAGCAAATCCAATCAATCAGATAACTCAACTATTATATTTTTATCAAGTGAATCAATTGAAAAAGCTAGAGACATAGGAACTAAAGATCTTATATCTGGATGCTACATTGATGAACTATCTCAAGAGAATGAAGAAGAATGGAAGTTAGTGGATAATGTTAACCCTAGAGATAGTAAAAAAATTAATTACGCTTTAAAAATTCAATCTGAAATTAATTTAGACCCAATATGTATGAAGAATCTACTTTTTTTAATTTTAAATAATGAAAAAGGATGGACAAATATAACAGGTAAAGGATTTCAATTAACAAGTGTGGAAGATAGTGATTTCGTTTTTATTTTTGCAACACCTGAAAAAACTGATGAATTATGTTACCCACTTGAGACTAATGGAATATATTCTTGTAGAAATGAGTCAGAAATAATAATCAATAATTTTAGATGGAAAGAAGGTGCTGTAGATTTTGGCAAAGACATTGAAACATACAGATTGTATTTAATAAATCATGAAACAGGTCATCTTCTTGGTTGGCCACATAAAGAGTGTCCAAAAGAAGGAGCAATTGCACCGGTAATGATGCAGCAGAGTAAGGGAACAAATGGTTGCTTGCCTTATGGTTGGCCAGTTTATGAAATAGTATCAGCCAATTTTGATGATTAAGATTTAGTTATTGGTGCCAGCCTAAACAACTAAATTTGTAATTTAATTATTGTCTTAAACATATTTTATTACAACAAGTTTTTTTAAATTTTATAAGGCTGGAGAAGTGTCTCCTTCTAAAATCTTTTTAATATTTTGAACTGTATCTAATCCTGCTTTTAGTTGGGCTTCAATGGTTGATGCTCCAATATGGGGAGTTATTAAAATATCTGAGTCCAATATTTTATTATTTTCTTCGATAGGTTCCTTATCGAATACATCTAAGGCTGCGCCAAATATTTTATTTGAATTTACAAGTTCGACTAAATACTCTTCATCAATGATGCCCCCTCTTGAGGTATTGACTAAGATTGCATTAGGTTTGAGAAGATTAAGCTTTTCTTTTGATAGCAAGTTTTCAGTTTGAGGAGTTTTGATAACATGTACAGATACAACATCTGAACTACTTAATAAATATTCAAGAGCAACACTCTCTTCTTCACCTTCCCAATCAGTAACAAAAGGGTCATAAAATACTATTTTCATCCCAAAACTTTTTAATCTCTCTGATAATAATTTTCCAGCTTTTCCAAACCCAATAATTCCAAGTTGTTTTTGATGTAACTCAAGACCAACAAATTTACTTTTTTCCCATTTTCCAGATTTAGTACTTGCATTAGCTTCATAAATTTTTCTAGTTGTTGAAAGAATTAAACCAATCGTGTGTTCGACTAATGAAATTAGATTAGCAGTTGGTGCATTGGTAACATAAATGTCTCTTGACTTGGCATACTCAACATCAACGTTATCGATTCCAACACCACATCGTGCGATAATTTTTACATTTTTTGCATGTGCCAATATTTCTTTTGTCAAAGTTGTAGCACTCCTAATTACTACTACTTCAGCATCAACAATATGTGATGAAAGCTCTTCATTCTTATTTGACGAACCAGAGATATCTGTAATTTCTCCTAACTCGAGTAATTGATTTAAAACAACTTCTTGAAGTTGGTCACAGACCAATATTTTCATTCAATACCTTTTAATTTTTTCAGCGCAAGATTATGAAGTTCTGTTGAAGCTGAAGCTAAAACATAAACTAAACTATCTTCAAACTTAAGTTTATTTCCTTCCCAATCAGTAATGATACCACCCGCACCTTCAACTACTTTAATAAGTGGTAAGTAATCATGAGGTGCAGTAAGTCGCTCTGCAACAATATCAATATACCCACTAGCAAGCAAGCCGTAATTGTAGCAATCACTACCTGTGGTTGTGACTTTAACTGATTTCTCAAGTGCTTGATAAGCTCTCCACTTTTGATAACCAAACTCATGACTTGAGGTTGTAGCCATTACTGCGTTTTCAAGTTTTTTAACAGGTTTACAATTAACTCTTTTTCCATTAACTAAAGTTTCATTACTACTAAATGAAAGCCACCTCTCCTCTAATGCTGGACAATCTATAACCCCACCAATTAAAACATCACTTTTTCTCAATGCAATTAATGTTCCAAAATCATATTTTCCAGCAATAAAACTTCTAGTTCCATCAATTGGATCAATATACCAAGTAAATTCAGATGAAGATAAATGGTCATCATATTCTTCACCCTTGATATTATGATCTGGATAAACCTCATTAATTCTTGATCTAATTAATTTTTCTATTTCTTGATCTGCAAGTGTTACTGGACTTAGGTCACCTTTCAAAGAAAGATTTCTTATTTGACGAAAATATTTTAATGCAATTTCTCCTGAATCATCCAGAACTGAATTAATAAAATTTGTAAATTCAGTTGATTTATCCTTATCAATAGTCATTTTTATAAAGATAAATTAAAATAAAAAATATGGAAGAAGAAATAACTAAAAATAATTCAACTGTTAATCAACCTGATAAATTAATTCGCATAGCATCAATGACCAGGGCTATGTTAGAAGAAGTAAGAAGAGCGCCTATTGATGAAACTGGAAGGAATTTACTTATAGAAGTTCATGAAAGGTCGCTTAATGAACTAAAAGAAATAATCTCTGATGATTTAAAAGAAGAGTTAGAAACAATTTTTTTACCATTAAAAGATGAACAAATATCTGAAAGTGCTGTTCGCATAGCTCAAGCACAATTAGTTGGGTGGCTTGAAGGATTGTTTCACGGGATTCAAGCATCTTTATTTTCTCAGGAAGCATTGGCTAGAGCTAAATTTGCTGAAATGAGGACTCAAGCAATAGAAGCCAAAAGCTCTGACGATCAAGAAGAAAGACCTGGTCAGTATCTCTAGCTAAATTAAATTAAGCGCCCTTAGCTTTTCTTCTAGCTCTGGATCGGTTGGTTCTACTAAAAAAGAATTGTCTTCAAACACAATTGTTGGAATTCTTCTTTTTTGATTTTGCAATATTTTAATGTATTCATTTGCTTCTAGATTTTCATCTACATTAATTTCATTAAAGTCAATACCATGTTTTTTTAATAATGCTTTTGAACGTACACAGTCCCCACACCAATTGGTTGTGTAAAAATTTATCTTTGAAGTCACGAATTACCTTGAAACGGGTCTAATAGGAGATTTAATACTTCAGAAATTCCAGATAAACTCTCAAACAAAGTATCTAATTCATTAATTGAGTTGATAGCTGAATCAAGTTTTGGAAGTAACTGCTTGATATCTGCAATAACACTTAAAGCATCCTGAACACCAGCAGATATTGCCCCTAACTCTAAATACAAAAAATAACCCACAACTAAAAGTAGTGAGATTATTAATGTCTGTAGAAAAAGAACTAACTTTATCAATTAGAGTAATGCAGTAACTTTAGCTTTTATTGTTTCTTTAGGTTGGACTCCAACAAATCTTTCTTTAACTTCTCCACCTTTTAACATAACAACAGTTGGAACTCCCATTACACCGTTTGCGCCAGCAATTTCTGGATATTGATCAACATCTAATTTAACAAATTCAACTCCGTCAACTTCAGCTGAAATTTCATCTAAAATTGGGCTTAAAATTTTACATGGACCGCACCATGTTGCATGAAAATCAATTACAACTGGCGATTCTGAATTTAATAACTCTGTATATTCTTGAGCGTTTATATCTTTCATTAATTCTCCTTAATTGTCTAATTATTTTATTGTGTTTTTGTTTATACATGTAAATAAGAGAAAAAATAAATTTCTAAAATTCTTTATACTTATTAGATGAACAATGTAATAGTTTCTCCCCATTATTTATCAACTGATCTTGCTTCAAAAATTTATGAAATAGGTGGAAATGCTGTTGATGCAGCAATTGCAACGAATCTTATACAAGGTATTGTTGCTCCAGAAACTTGTGGGATAGGTGGAGATTTATTTGCTTTAGTTTGGGTACCTGGAGAGAGCAAGCCTTATTTTTTAGATTCATCTGGTTATGCTGGAACTAATGTCAATGCAGACGAACTAAGTGGGCATAATTCAATTCCATTAAATCACCCATTTTCTGTTACCGTCCCTGGAGCTGTTGCTGGATGGCATACCCTTCATAAAAAATTTGGATCTATTCCGATTGAAGAAATTTTAGATATTGGCATTGAACTTTGTCATAATGGTTTTGAAATTTCTGAAGAATTATTTCAATCTCTTAACCACCATAAAGAAGAACTAAGTGGTCAAGCATCGGGATATCACTTTTATAGAAATGACGAACCTTTTAAAACTGGTAATTTGATAAGAAGAGTGCAGTTAGGAAAAACTCTTGAAACTCTTAGGGATTCAGGTCTAATGTCCTTTTACAATGGAGAAATTGCTGATGCTATTTCAAGGTCGGTATCAAATGTTTTAACCAAAAATGATTTAGAACTATTTAATTCAAAGTGGCGAGAACCATTACATTTAAATATTTTTGGTTATGATGGGTGGACATCTCCACCATCTACTCAAGGCTATTTAACTCTTAGTACTTTAAAACTTTATGAATTAATTGGTTCTTCTGATGTAAATTATCATCAGCTAATTGAATCATATAGAATTCTTGCAGCTGATAGAGACGATATTACTTATGACTATAAAAATCTTGAAGATAATTTTATAGGTTGTGACCTTGACTACCTTGCTGAGAAAGTAAATCTTTATAATCCAAATAAATCAAGTATCTTTGAGACTCCCAAAGCACATGGTGGTGGTACTGCTTATATGAATACTGTTGATAAGAACGGTCTTGCAGTTTCACTTATCCAATCAAATTTTTATGGTATTGGGAGTAGAATAGGAGTAGAAGGCTATGGTTTTTTTCTTCATAATAGAGGTTGTGGTTTTAATTTAATAAAAGGCCATCCTAATTATTTACAACCACATAAGAAACCTCTCCATACTTTATCTCCCACGCTTTGGAGTCAAAACAACAATCTAGAATTCATCATTGGAACACGTGGTGGAAGGTACCAACCACAACTACTAGTTCAAGTTATTCTGCCTTATTTATTGAACAAAATGAGCTTTGAAGAAATTATTAAATTACCAAGATGGACAATTGATTATTTTACTTCTGAAACAAATTCAAATTTAAAATTTGAAAACATAAACAAATCTGAACTTGATGAGCTTACTTTACTTGGACACAAAATTGAGAATTTAGGAGAATTGAAAAAAGGTAACGGACCAATTTCAATAATTTATAAAGAAAAAAATAACTTAGGGTTTAGAGGTGTATGTGATATTAGAGTAGGTACTGAGAAAGTTTTTAGTAGTTCTTAATTTCTTTTCTATGTTGTCTGTCAACAATTTTACTTCTTTTGTCATAATCCTTTTTACCTTTAGCAAGCGCTAATTCAACTTTAACATAACCATTGCTTTCAAATAATTTAGTTGCTACAAGGGTGTATCCTTTTTGCGAAATTAAACCAATTAGTCTTTTAATTTCATTTTTATGCATTAGAAGTTTTCTTGACCTTTTAGGTTCGTAATCGATTAAAGTTGAAAATTTATATGGTTCAATATTCATTTCTCTAATGAATGCTTCTTCTCCTTCTAAATTAGCAAAAGCATCAACTATTGAAACTCCCCCTTGTCGAATACTTTTAGTTTCTGGGCCTGTTAGTACAAGTCCTGCTTCGAAGAACTCAATAAATTCATAAGAATTTCGGGCTTTTCGATTTTCTGCAAATACCTTCATTAATTTAAAAAGCAGTATGGGTTAACTCTACCTCTAGATGTTGGATCGAGATATGGAAGTGAACATCCTGAAGATGATGGATTTTTCAGTCTAACTTCAAAATGCAAATGGGGGCCAGTTGACCTTCCAGTATTACCAACAGTGCCGATTTGATCACCTGTTATAACAGTCTGACCAACATTAACTTGAATTTTATCCATATGAAAATAGAGTGTTGTCATTCCACCCCCATGATCAATAAATACTGTGTTTCCAGCTAAACCATAATATCTTGCAAGGATTACTACTCCACCAGCTGCTGCTTTAATTGGCGTACCTCTACTTGCTGCAATATCAATAGCACCATGAAAACTCGTAGAACCTCCTAACCTTCTCCATTTATAACCACTCGAAACATAACCTGTAGATACTGGCCAAGATAACTGATTTGGTGCTACACCACCTAGCCGACTTAATCGATCTATGTCTGCTTGGATAGCATCTTCAAGTTTTTCTAGATCAGCATGTTCTTTATCAAGTTTTTCAAGCTCTTTATTGGCTTGGTTTAATAAATTTTGAGCATTTTGTCTAGCTTTTAAAACCTGTGCTTTTTTATTTTCGACTTGAAGTTTTTCTCTCTCTACGGCTTGTTTTTGAATTTCAATTTCATCTGCATAATCTTCAGCTTTTATTGAAATCTGATTTCTTTTTTCTTCTTCATTTTGCAAATTTGATACGATTTCTTCTCTCTCTTCTTCTCTTTGAGTTAAAAATATAGTTTGAGTTGAAGCTAAATTTTGTAATGCATTTAACTGCTCAACTATTACATATGCTGAATCAACTACAGTGGAGACATAACCAAGAGCTACTAAAAAACTTGAGAGATTATCCAAATCGACAAATAAAGCCGTCGTTGGACTCATTACACCATTGATATATAAACTTACTGCCTGTTCCTGCAATTTTTCATCTGCTATGACTAGTTCTTTTTGGGTTTCAAACAACTCATCTGAAACATTTGTTATTTCGTTTTTTATTTTTCCAAGTTTAATTTGTTCTTCTACAATTACTTGCTGAACTGCTGCAAGATTATCTAAAGAATTTTCATAGTTTGCTAAAGCATCTTCAAGTGCTTTCTGAGCTGCATTTAATCTACTTTGGACTTCTGCGAGTTCTTTATTAACCTGATTTAAATCTTTATCATTTTGTATTATTGCTTTTTCTAAATCAGTTTTTTCACCTTCATATTTACTAATTTGTTCAGCTATAGCTTGGAGCTGACGTTCTACCTCAATTAATCTTTCTTCAGCAGTAATTGCTGTAACTGAGGTAGGAAAAATTGTCATAGCAACAACTGTGAGCATTAAAGTAGCGATTGTTATTTTTTTAATCATTTATTACTTTTCTAATACCTACAAATGAAGCTATCAAACCAAAAATTAATGATGACAATAATAATAAAAGAGTTAGATATATTAAATAATTATCTGAAATAGTAATATCAAAAATACTATCTGAAACAATTGAACCTTTCGAGTATTCAATCAATGCCCAACCTAACCCAACAGCAATGCTAGTGCCAATTAAAGACTCGAAAACTGCTTCGAATATGAAAGGTAGCCTTATATATGTTGCAGAAGCTCCCACTAACCTCATTATTTTTATTTCTTTTTTCTTCGAATAGGCTGCAAGTCTTAAAGTATTTACAATAAGAATAAACGCAGCAAATCCAATTAGAAAAGCAAAAGAGGTAGCTGAAACTACTAACGTATTAGTCAGATTAAGAAGTCTCTCAATAGCTTCACCAGAAGTTCTAATTTCTTTAACTGCTGGATTGCCATCCATTCTTTCTAAAATTAGCTGATAGTCAGATGGGTTATTTAAATTTACCCTAAGAGATGAAGGTAAAATAGCAAAATCAACTTCTGATAAAAGCTCCGGTTGATCATTAAATAAAGCTTTAAATTCTTCTGCAGCTTCAGCTTTTGTAAAATAGTCTACAGTTCTTACTTCCGGATATGATTCAAGAGACTCTTGTAGTTGCTTGTGTGCAGTAGTGGTTACCCTGTCATCAAGAAAGACAACAACATGAACACCATTTTGCCAACGAATTGTATTATTTTCTACAATTGATCTTGCTGATAACGTCGTAAAGACTAGGAAGCTCGAAACAAGAACAGCTATGATTGTGGCAAAGACAATTAAAGGTGAGCGTCTCATATTGAGCATTGCGTTTTTTGCTACATAAGTTAGTTTGTTCATAATTAATTTGTAATATAGCTTCCTTCTAGTTCATCTCTAATCAATTTTCCATTAGAAAGCTCTAAAACTCTTTTTTTTCTTCTATTAACAATTGAAGAATCGTGTGTTGCCATAATTACAGTCGTTCCTGCACGATTAATTTTTTCTAGAAGAGATACAATTTGAATACTTAAATCAGGATCTAAATTTCCTGTTGGTTCGTCACAAAGTAAAATCATTGGGTTATTTGCTAAAGCTCTAGCTATGCTTACTCTAGTTTGCTCACCACCTGAAAGTTGATTTGGATATTTATAAGCGTTTTCTACAATATCAACAAGTTCAAGTAACGTATTAGTTTTAGCATCAATTTCTTGATTATCAGCACCCATTACTTCTAGTGCAAAAGCAATATTTTCAAAAGCAGTTCTATTTTCCAATAATTGAGGTTCTTGAGTTACAATACCAAGTTTTCTGCGTAATAATGGCAATTTCCATTTAGGTAATTCAATTACATCTAAACCTGCTACTTCAATTTCACCTTTAGTAGCTTCAAACTCTTTATACAGTACTTTCAATAATGAAGATTTTCCGCTTCCAGAGTGCCCTACTAGGTATATAAACTCAGAGTCATTTATTGTGGTCGTGATATTAGAGAGGGCAACACTGCCGCCTTGAAATACCAATGAAACATTGTTTAATTTAATCATTTAATCCCTGTCTACGCCATTTTAGATACTCTTTAATAAATATGTTAATTTCTCCATCTAGAACATTTTGAACATTTCCAATTTCTATATTAGTTCTTGCATCTTTTACAAGTTGATAAGGTTGAAGTACATAAGATCTTATTTGCCTACCCCAACCAGCTTCATGCTGCTCACCTCTTATGTCATTTAGTTTTTTTATTTCATCATCTCGCTTTTTTAACAACAACTTAGTTTTTAAAAGTTCTAGTGCTCTTAATTTATTTTGTAATTGTGATCTTTCAGCCTGACATGCAACAACTAATCCTGTTGGTAGATGAGTAAGCCTAACTGCAGAATCTGTTGTGTTAACATGTTGTCCACCAGCACCAGATGATCTATAAACATCAACTCTAAGTTCATCTTCTTGGATTTGGATTTCTTCAGTTTGTTCAATTAGTGGTACGACATCTACTCCAGCAAAACTGGTGTGACGTCTTTTGTTACTATCAAAAGGGCTAATTCTTACTAACCTATGAACTCCCCTTTCACTTTCAAAATTTGCATATGCTCGGTATCCTTCAATTCTTATAGACGCTGACTTTATACCTGCTTCCTCGCCTTGAGAAATCTCTTCAATTTCAAATTTATAATCACTTGATTGTAAATATCTTGAATACATTCTTAGAAGCATTTCCGCCCAATCATGAGCATCTACACCTCCAGCACCAGCATTGATTGTGAGTACTGCGTTGTTTACATCAAACTCTCCAATATAAAGAGATTCATCTTCTAAATCTTCCAATCTAGCTTCTAATACTTTTAATTCATCACCAAAATCAATTAAGTCAGAATTATCTTCATTGGAAATTTCTAAAAGTTCTAAATATTCATTTAAGTCAGTTTCCAAACCAGTCAAAGAGACTATGATTTTATCTAATTCTGAAGCTTGAATTGAAACCTTTTGAGCATAATTTGCATTATTCCAAAAACCTGGACTGTTTATATCTTTTTTAAGATCTATAAGTTGATTTTTTTTATTTTCAAAGTCAAAGATACTCCTTGGCTGAAGTTAATCTGTTAATCAAAATTTTTACTTTCTCAACTAACTCTTTATACATTTTTTATCCGTGACATTTTTTATACTTTTGGCCCGATCCGCATGGACAAGGGTCATTTCTTCCTATTTTAGTTTTATCGTTCTTAATTGTTTCAATTTTTATTTTTTCATTATTTTTGGAGTTATCAACAAACGAAGACTTATCAAAATTTAAAAGTAATCTCATGACTGAATATTTAACGTTTGATATTAAATCTTCAAATAATGAATAGCCTTCATTTTGATATTCAACTAAGGGGTCTCTCTGACCCATTGCTCTCAATCCTATACCAGATCTTAAATAATCCATTTCAGCAAGATGATCTTTCCAAGCTTGATCTATAAAAGATAAAGCTGAACCCCTTGCAAGTCTCCAAAAGTTGTCTGTATCTTGAATTTTGTTTTCATTAAATAAATCAATTAATAAAGTATTAACATTTAAACTATCATTTATTGAAACACCTCTTAAAATTTTCTTTTTAACTGGATCACTTAATATTTCGCTTAATTCTATTTCAACATTCTCAGAGAATTCTTCCAAAGACTTATAATTTTTCTTACTTTCAGAAATGTTGTTATCAATAACTGCAATGACATCTTCTAGCCAATCAGTAATCAATTTTTCAATGGAATCAGATTTTAAAAGTTGTCTTCTCCATTTATAAATTACTTCTCTTTGTTGGTTTAAAACTTGGTCAAACTTTAATACATTTTTTCTGATTTCAAAATTTAGTGATTCAACTTGCGCTTGGGCTCTTTCAATACTCTTAGTTACCATCGACTGTTCTATTCTCTCTTCATCAGGAAGATTTAATTTATTCATAATTGCTTCAATTCTCTCACCCTGAAATCGGCGCATTAAATCATCTTGTAGTGAAATATAAAATCTTGATTCTCCAGGATCTCCTTGTCTGCCTGAACGTCCTCTTAGCTGGTTGTCAATTCTTCTCGATTCATGTCTTTCTGTTCCAAGAACATAAAGACCACCTAACTCTAACACTTTCTTTCTTTCTTCAACAACTTGTGGTTGTAATTGCTTTAATTTATCAAAATAAAAGTTTACATCTTCTAACTTATTTTCGATTATTTGAGCTTGTAACGCCATCTCCTCTGCATTTCCACCTAGTTTGATATCCACTCCACGGCCAGCCATATTTGTAGCAACAGTAACTGCACCAACTCTTCCAGCTTGTGCAATAATGCCGGCTTCTTGTTCATGTTTTTTTGCATTTAATACACTATGTTTTATTCCTTTTGATGTTAATTTTTTTGAAATCTCTTCGGAAGCTTCAACTGAAACCGTACCCAAAAGTACCGGTTGTCCATTTTCGTGCCTTTGTTTAATATCTTCAACTACCGCTTTTAGCTTTGCTTCTTTAGTCTTATAAACAGCATCTTGCTGATCTTTTCGTTGAATTGGTAAGTTGGTTGGAATTTCAATTGGCTCTAAGTTATAAATTTGAATTAATTCTTCTTCTTCAGTTTTTGCAGTACCTGTCATTCCTGAAAGATTTTCATACATCCTAAAGTAGTTTTGATATGTAATTGATGCCAAAGTTTGATTTTCATCTTGAATTCTTACATTTTCTTTTGCTTCCAAAGCCTGGTGCAAACCATCAGAATATCTTCTACCATCTAAAACTCTCCCAGTAAATTCATCTACAATTTTTACTTGGCCATCTGAAATAATATAATCAACATCTTTTTGAAACAGCGATTTAGCTCTTAACGAAGCTGTTAGATAGTGAATAAAATTAGTTTGAGTATCTTCATATAAATTATTTATTCCTAATCTTGATTCCACATATTCAACACCTACTTCAGTCGGGTGTACTTGTTTTTTTGCCTCATCTACTTCATAATGAATGTCTTTTTGCATACTTTTTACAATTTTTGAAAATTCGGTATACCATTTGGTCGAATCTCCGACTTTACCAGATATAATTAATGGGGTTCTTGCTTCATCAACTAAAATTGAATCTACTTCATCAATAACACTATAAAATAATTCTCCCTGAACAAGTTGCTCTTTTGAAACTGCCATATTATCTCTTAGGTAATCAAAACCAAATTCATTATTTGTTCCATAAGTTATGTCTTTTTTATATGCCATTCTTTTTTCTTCATAGTCTTGATTTGAATAGATCAAACCAACCTCTAATCCTAAGAAATTGTATATGGGAGCCATCCATTCAGCGTCTCTTTTAGCTAAATATTCATTTACTGTTACGACATGAACGCCTTTACTGAATAAAGCCATTAATGAGATGGGTAATGTGGAAACTAATGTTTTACCTTCGCCTGTTTTCATTTCAGCAATTTTGTTTCTCAAAAGAACTAAACCACCGAACAATTGAACATCATAGTGTCTCTGACCAAGTGTTCGTTTTGACGCTTCCCTAACATAAGCAAAAGCTTCTACTTCAATATTTTTAGGATCACCATTTATCTTTTCTTTTAGATCTTGGAAATTTTGTTTAACTTCTAAATCACTTAATTTAGAATATTCTTGCTCTTTTTGATTTATAGCATCAACAATTTTGTTAAGTTCATTTAAGAACTTTCCACTTCCTGCTGATAGAACTTTTTTAAATAAATTCAAATTTAGCTAGTACCAAACTCCCAAGAGTCAAGATAGGTAACTTGATCACTTGTAAGTACCTCTAATTCTCCACCCATTAGTTTTAGTTTTGTTGCTGCAATTTTTTGATCAACAGCTTTTGGTAAGGTATAAACTTTATTTTCAAGCTTTCCATTATTGTTTTTTATCCATTCAGCAGCTAATGCTTGATTTGCAAATGACATATCCATAACAGACGCTGGGTGTCCGGTTGCAACAGTAAGATTTACTAACCTTCCTTCTCCTAAAATAAGAATTTCCTTATCTCCGTATTGATAACTATCCACATGTTCTCTAATACGCTTTACATTTTTTGAATTTTTTCTTAATTCAACTAAGTTGATTTCAACATCAAAATGTCCAGCATTAGCTAATACAACACCATCTTTCATAGCATCGAAATGAGTTTTATCTAATACATGACGATTACCGGTAACCGTAATAATAACATCTGCAATTTTCGCAGCACTTAAGCTATTTTTTACTTCATATCCATGCATCATGGCTTCTAAAGCTCTAACACTATCCGGCTCAACTACTGTTACTTTTGCCCCCATGCCGTATGCACGTTCCGCGACGCCTTTACCACAATCACCAAATCCAAACACAACAACATTTAATCCAGCAATTAATAAATCGGTTGCTCTCACTACACCGTCCATAGAGCTTTGACCTGTTCCAAAACGATTATCAAATAAATGTTTTGTATCCGAATCGTTTACAGCTACAACAGGAAATCGAAGTTTATTATTTTTTTCCATAGATTTGAGTCTTATAACACCTGTAGTTGTTTCCTCCATTGATCCAAGAATTGAAATATCCATTCGGTCTGTATGTAAAAGGGTAACCAAATCTGCTCCATCATCCATTGTAATATCTGGATTCGTGTCTAAAACACGATTCAAATGCTGAAAAAATTCATCATTTGATACCCCTCTAATTGCATGAACTTCAATGTCTTGTTCAGCTAAAAAGGCAGCTACGGCATCATTAGTAGATAAAGGATTTGACGCACAGAGTGCAACATTAGCTCCAGCAGCTTTTAAAGTAAGCATAAGATTTGCTGTCTCTTTAGTAACATGCATACAAGCACCTATATTTAGCCCATCCAATGGTTTTGAAATTGAAAATTCTTCCTTTATTTCAGTCAATACTTGCATCTGCCTATGTGCCCAACTTACTTCTTCTAGACCGAGTTCTGCTAATTTTGAATCTTTTATTGAAGACATTTAGTTTCCTTTCAGCATTTTCTTTAAGCTTTCAATTTTATTTATATTGTAAGGATCAATACCAAGAAACTCTGCTTGGTAAACACTTACTAAATCACCTATTAAGGTTAGATAAAAAATATCTTTAATTGAATTATCTGAGGAAATATTTTCAACTTCTAATATTTCAACCTCTTTACCCAAGATAGATTTTGTTAACTCATATCTTTTTTTAACTTGTTTATGATCTTTAGCATCTTTTAAAAATATTAAGATAAAGTTATTTTTTGAACCCTCAACATCTGCTTCCCATGACAAAATTTCATTATGGTGAACTTCAGGCATATAGCCGGTGAAAGATTTAGATTTAGCATTTTCATTGATTTGAGTTTTCCACCTTTGTGCGACTAAATAAGTTATCGGCGTGCCTGCGTAAATTACAGCAGTTTTTTTACCAATAGATTTAGCTAAATTTTTTGAAAGTGCAACTATTTCACTATTTTCTTTTCCTAAAGTTAAGCTATTTAGATAATCACCAGCTTCATTACATAGTGTATTCCCATTAACTTTAATGTCATTTGATAAAAATTGAACAACTGCTTTAGTCATCAAACCAAAAGCAGCTCTTGGCTGTAGACCACTTGGAACAATAACAAAAGATTTATTATGCTCGTTTGCTAGTTCTAAAAGCTTACCACCACTAGCTATAGCGCCCCAATTTAAATCTAACTTGATAGCTTCTTCAAGAGCGCTAATTGTTTCTTCTGTATTTCCAGAGTATGAAATAAATAGTAAAAATAAATTTTCTGGATTATCAATAACAGGAAGATTATAAGTTTTTCTAACTTCTACTTTTTTATTGGAGTTTTCAATAATTAAATTTTTTAGAACATCACCGGCAACACCTGATCCACCCATCCCAACAACTAATAAATTATCATAATTTGGGATAGTAAAATTTGATGAAACTTCTAACTCAGTTTTGAGTTGATTTCCTAAGTTAAATATGTGATCTTTCATAAAATATACTATATTGTTTCTACAATTTTTTTTGTAAGTTCTTTTAATAATTTCTCAGATTTAGCTTCAAT
>JAQCEB010000049.1 GCA_027729925.1 Actinomycetota bacterium | reverse complement strand
CTAAAAAAATAGAATTATAAAACCGATATATTGTATAGGAAAGTCATTGATGCTATAAGCATCCAGACTTATTAGTAATAAGGCTAAGATAACAATTGGAGAATTTAGTTTTTTTAAGTTTATCAACACAATTTCATGATAACTAAGCTTAGTTGTTTAAATTTAATTTTTTATAATTGATGTTTTTTATAAATATAAAATTCAAAAATTTTTTGAGATGCCATACCTAAAGATACAGCGATTGATAATCCAATAGCTTTATACTCTAATGCTAGAAAATTTGCAGAAATTAAAAAGATTACTGTTCCAATCAATCTTGCAATTGTATGAAATTGAATTTTTTCATTAAATAATAATTTTTGTCTAATCCAAAATGTACAAAAATAAATAATATAGCCAACTAGAAGAATTCTTAATGATTGGATACTTTGAATATAATCTTTACCTGCAACTAACTCAATAAAAAACTGACCAAAAAAATTATAAATTAGTGAAATTACAAAAGAAATTGGTAACAAAACTTTTAGAAAGAAAGTTCTTACACTGAAATTGTTCTTAGTATTTGATAAATTATACTGAACAAATGGATTGAGTACTGAAATCAAACTATCTATAGGTTCTACTAGCCTCTTTGCAACTCTATATATCCCCACAGTTGTATAGTCCGCAAAGTAACTTAAAATTACCAAATCAAAATGCTGAGGAATAATTCCAACTATTTGATCTGTTCTTTGTTTTAAATAATTTAATTTAGTAATTTGAAAATATTTAATGATTTCAGAAATGTGAATTTTAAAACTTATTTTTTCTTTCCTCACAAAAAATAAACTTGTAAAACCGTATACAAAAAAATATGAAGAATATGCTAAAAAATAAAACTCTATCTTTGGAGAAATATTAAATAGGTATAAAATCAACAAAAATCTGATAATACTAGATATTACTTCTATTTTGGCTATCTTTGAAAAAGATCCATTCAAAGTTAAAATTGCTTTTGTTGTCTCAGAAAAAGAGTAAAAAATTCTTGAATATACCAATAACCAAATAAATACATCAACTTTATAATTACCAAAAAGTGAATTTAGAGAGCTTTTGAATACGGCCAGAGTAATTACTGCACCAATAAAGCTGATCAAAAAATCAAAAATATACGAATTAAATAAATAATTCGTTCCATAATTTTTAAATACAAGTAAAGAAACATCACTATTTCGTGCGTGTAAACTCCTAAATACTAGTGAAATAAGGGTAATTACTAATACTGCTCGACCAAAATTATCTGGTCCAAGGAGTTTAGAAACTATACCAAGCTGTAAAATAGAAATAATTGCAACTAATAGTTGTGATGAAGTCAAAGACTTTGTTTCATGTAGAACTTTTTTTAAATAATTATTTTTCATTTTGAATATGTGGAGCTGAGGGGATTTGAACCCCTGACCCCCTGCATGCCATGCAGGTGCTCTGCCAGCTGAGCTACAGCCCCAAGAAATTTAACCAAATTTTGCAATGGTTTGGCTATCAAAATATATGTCTTCAATATTGTAGTAATCTCTCGATTCTTCATTGAAAATCTGTATCAAAATATCATTTAGACTAATTAGTAACCATGATGAGTTGAAGCCTTCATATTTAAAATTTTCAATTTTAAGATTTTCTTTAATTTTTTTAATTATTGGATTAATTTGAGCTATTGAATTTGCAGTAGCAATTAGAACATAGTCATGAAAAGAATTATTTTTTAATTCTATTACCTTAATGTTTGAAAATTTTTGAGAAAACATTAAATCTAAAATGTTGTTTATCAGGAACTCTTTTTGAAAGTCTATATTTAATTTTTGGGTCACTTATAAATATATTACCATGTATTCAAAAAGGCACTATTCTTAAATTGAGGTCAGTTTGAAAAAAATTATCATCGTAGGGGCTGGTGAAGTAGGTAGCTTTCTTGCTTCAAAATTATCTGGTGAGCAACATGACGTTACAGTTATAGAACAAAATTCAAAAAAAGTTGAAGAACTTAACAACACAATTGATGCTCTTGTAATTCAAGGTAATGGTGGAAGCCCTTCTTCGTTGGCACAAGCTGGTGCTGAAAATGCAGATTTAATCATTGCAGTTACCGATGATGAAAATGTAAATATGCTTTCCTGTTATTTAGCTAAAAATATGGGTACACAAAAATCCTTTGCTAGAGTTCAAGATAGCTCGCTAAAAAATGAACTTGAAGAACTAAATATTGACCAAATAATCGACCCAAGTCAAAGTGCATGTGATGAAATCGAAAAACTGTTATCAAGAGTAGGTATTTATGACATTCATGAATTTTCAAATGGAAGATTGATTTCTATTGGTGGTGTGTTAACTAATAAATCTCCTCTAATTGGTAACAAATTAGCAAATATTCACGAATTTGGTGGGCGAGATAATTGGTTAGTCACAGTATATGTTAGAGATAATATATCCTTCATTGCTAATGGAGAAACTGAGTTAAAAGCTGACGATCATGTAAAAATTGTCGTCCGAAGTGGCGACGTTTTGACAGCTACTTCATTAATAGGAATTGAGTCAAAACAAGAGATTAAAAAAGTGATAATTATTGGTGCAAGTAGATCTTCGGAATTGCTAGCAGAAAGACTGTATAAGAATTATGAAGTTATGGTTATAGACGACAATGAGTTCGATTGTAACAGAATTGCTGAAAGAAATTCAAATATTATAGTTGTTTATAACGACCCAAAAGATCCAAGTAATCTAAGAGGGCTTGGTTTGGATTCATTTACTGCTGTTGTAGCATTAAGTAAAGATGATTCAAAAAATATTGTTTGTTCGCTTGTTGCAGATGCACTTGGTGCTCCTGAAATTATTACTAGGGTAAATAAAATCGATTATTTAGAGTTACTAAAAAATTCATCTATTCAAGCAACAATTTCAACAAGAATAACTGCTGCAAATGCAATTCTACAAGATGTTAGATCTGATCAAGTTAAATCAGCATTAACATTCGAAGATTCTGAAGTTGAAGCTCTTGAAATAATAATTTCCGAAAATTGCCAGGTATTAGATAAATTACTCAGTGAGATTCAACTTCCTAAAGATTGTCTTATAGCAGGTGTTACTAGAAGAGAAAATACCTATATACCTTCTGGGACATGGAAATTTGCACAAAAGGATAGAATAATTGTTTTTACACTACCAACTTCAATTGAAAATATTGAAGAAATGTTTTGTTAAAAAATGTTAAAAATTACTTTATTTATTTCAGGTGGTATTTTTCCAACTTTTTCACTTTCTTTAATACCTACACTCATCAACACAATTCTTGAAAAAAATTATAAATTTAGTATTCAATTATCTGTTTATATTGCAATTCTATTAATTTTACATTTTACAATTAAGAGAAATATACTCCCTAGTAGACAGTTGAATACGATTCAAGGATTTGGAGCAGTTGGAATTTCCTGGTTTCTAATCTCACTTTATGCATCTATACCTTATTTG
>JAQCEB010000013.1 GCA_027729925.1 Actinomycetota bacterium | reverse complement strand
AATATTTTATCTGGCATATACATGCCAGATAGCGGCATTATTCAAATTAGAGACACTTTAATTAAAAAACTTAATCCTGAAATTGCATCTAATTACGGGATAGGTATGGTGCACCAAGAATTCAGATTAATTGAAAACTTTACTATTAAAGACAATCTTATATTATCTAAATCAAACAAGTTTCAAAATAATTTTGAGCAAATCTATCAAAAATACTCAGAAATTTTTGCATTAAATTTAAAATCTTCAACATATATTTCCGAACTTTCAGTTGGAGAGAAACAAAAAGTTGAAATTATTAAATTATTATTTAACAATAGTTCAATTATGTTACTGGATGAACCTACAGCTGTTTTAACACCACAGGAAACACAACAGCTTAAACTCTCTCTAGAAATATTATCCAAATCAGAAAAAAAAACAATAGTCCTTATAACTCATAAGTTGAAAGAGATTAGAGAATTTACAGATAAAATCTATATTTTGAAAAATGGCAATATGGTTGCTCAAAATTTAACAACATCTGCAACTAAAGATATCGATTTAATTCAACTTATGATGGGTGAGATTAATAGGAGCGAAATTAAAAAAGATAACATTAAAGGCCGTTCAAAGTTGGAGGTTAAAGAACTTTCTCTTTATTCAAATCAAAACTTTGAAATTTTAAATAATATTTCTCTAGAAATAAAAAGTGGGGAAATTCTCGGCGTTGCAGGAGTTTCTGGGAACGGACAAGTTGAGCTTGCAAATGTAATATGTGGGCTGATAAAGAATTACAAAGGTTCAATTTATATTTCCAATATTAATGTTTCTAAGAAAGGTGTTAAGTCTAGGAAAAAATTAAAGCTCTCTTATATTCCAGAAAATAGACTTGGTGTAGGATTAGCTCCAGGAGTTTCTGTTTTAGATAATTCAGCAATAAAAGAATATTTTAAAGCAAGGTATGGCCCACACTTGTCCTCGAAAAAATTAAAAACTTATCTTAGTAGTTTAATTAATCAATTTGCTATTAAAGCTCCAGACGTAAAAGCAGAAATATCTACACTTTCTGGAGGTAACATGCAAAAACTTTTAATGGGTAGAGAGTTAATTTCAAACCCGGATGTAATAGTTGCCTCTCAACCAACTCGTGGATTAGATTTCAATGCAGTTGAAGCAATTCACAAATTATTAGTAGAACAAAGAAATCAGGGATCTGCAATAATGTTATTCTCGGAAGATCTTGATGAATTATTTAAATTAAGCGACAGAATCATAGTCATGTTTGAAGGTACTATAATAAAAGAATTTTCATTAGAAGAATTTTCTATTGAAAAATTAGGTCTTGCTATGGCAGGTATTAATGAATAAATACATTCTTACAAAAAAGTTAAAAGCAAATGAATTATCAACTTTTTATTCTTTTTTATTTGGACTTATTATTGCTTTTTTAATTGGTTCAATAATACTTTTTTTACAATCAAAAAACCCATTGGATGTGTTTTCATTAATGATCAAACTTTCTGTAGGTAGCTTAAACAGTCTAAGCAATTCATTAAATAAGGCTACTCCCCTTATTTTGGCAGGTTTAGGAATTTCAATTATTAATTCTGTCAAGCTTTGGAATATAGGTGCAGAAGGACAAATATTTATGGGTGCTATAGCACTTAATTTTGTTTATATAAATCTTGCAATTGGTAATTCTAATGTATTTATTTTAGTTCTTCTTGTTTCGGGATTTATAGGAGGTTCTTTTTGTATATTAATTCCTGCATTGGCAAAAACTATATTTGGAGTAAATGAAATTATTACTACTTTATTAACTAATTATATAGTTATTGGTTTAACTCTTTACTTAGTTAATGGAGTTTGGAAAGATCCGAATTCATTAAATTTTCCTGCAGCAGCATATGTTGATAAGTCAGTTTATCTTCCTATCATTACAAGTAAATTAAGTTCTGGATTCCTAATTTGTATCTTCTTCACTTTTATAGCTTATTATTTAAAAGAAAAATCAGTCTTTGGTTATGAATTAAGAATTGCTGGTGGTTCAGAATTAACAGCTCTATATGCTGGTATTAAATCAAAACAAGTTGCTTTTATAGCAATGTTGATTGGTGGTGGTTTTGCTGGATTAGCTGGTGCAATTGAGCTTCTAAGTCAAACTCATCGTGTCTCAACAGGGCTTTCTCAAGGATTTGGATACACTGCAATTATTGTTGCAGCAATAACAGGAATGAGACCAATAGGAATTTTTTTAGTAGGCATACTTTTTGGAGCACTTTCAATAGGAGGATCGGTAATTCAGACAATTGGAGTGAGTTCTTACTTAGCAGAAATTATTCAAGCATCTACTCTTTTCGGAGCATTAATAATCCAGTTTTTCTTTACATATGAAGTTAAAAAGGTTCAAGATGTTTGACATTCAGTTTTTAGGATTACTAAACGCAACCTTACAAGCAGCAACTTTGTTATTTATTGCTGCACTTGGTGAATTAATAACAGAAAAGGCAGGTATTTTAAATCTTGGAGTTGAAGGAATGATTTCAATTGGTGCAGTAATGGGATTTATAACTGCAATTAATACTGAAAATATTTTATTGGCTGCAATTATCGGAGTTCTAAGTGCCTCAATTTTTTCATCACTTCATGGGTTTGTAACTGTTATTCTAAAACAAGATCAAACTGTATCCGGTTTAATATTAACAATTCTAGGAATATCACTTTCTTCAATGATTGGTAAATCTTATGTCGGAAAAAAGCTAGAAGTAAAAATATATAATTTTAGAGGTGCAAGCGAGCCTAATTCAATATTAGAAGTACTCCTTTCCCAAAATTTTGTTTTTTATATAGCAATAATACTTTTAATAATTGTTTCATTTATATTCAACAATACGTTGTTTGGCAAAAGAGTTGAAGCGGTTGGAGAAGATTTGAAAGCTTCTAATTCAATGGGTTTGAATATAAGTAAAACTCAATTTGTTGCAACTTGTGTTGGCGGTGCTTTTGCGGGATTGTCTGGAGTTTATCTTACACTCAGCTACGTTCCGTATTGGTCAGATGGTATGACATCAGGAAGGGGCTGGATAGCATTGGCCTTAGTAATTTTTGGTGGCTGGAAGCCCCTAAGAACAGCTTTTGGTGCTCTTTTATTTGGATTTCTTGAAGCATTAGGACCAAGGTTACAGACTTATGGTTTTGAAGTTAGTCCTTATTTAATAAAAATTGCACCTTATATAATTACTATCGTTGTTTTAATTGTTCTTACTATATTTAAAAAAGGAAATAGTGGAGCACCTAAAAATATCGGCATACCTTTCTTCAAAGAAAATCGTTAAAATAATATAAATTATTTTATATTTGCTATTATAAAAAAGACTTTAAATGATGTCAGTGAGCATCAAAAGGAAAAAAATGGATATTGAAAAAATTCTTTATAGACTAAGTAAAGAAATTGTTGAGACCAATCTTGATAATCCACTAATCCTTGGAATCCCAAGAAGAGGTGATATATTAGCTAATAGAATATCTGTATTTTTAAAAAGTTTTGGATACGAGCATAATCTTGAAAAAATTAACTATCATCCCTTTCGAGATGACTTAGATTATGAAGTTCAAAAAACTAAACTTTTTTATTCACCTAATAATAGAAATATAATTTTAGTTGATGATGTTATCTATACCGGCAGAACATTACGTGCATCTATTGAAGCGGTTATATATTCTGGCAGACCTAAATCAATTTCACTTCTATGTTTGGTTGACAGAGGACATAGAGAATTACCACTAACTCCTAAATTTGTTGGAAAAAATATACCTACAAAAGAAAATGAATACGTTTCAGTTCTTCTAAGTGAAATTGATAATATAGATAGAATCGATATTAAAGGATGAATCATCTACTAGATTTTGAAAATATTGATAATTCAAAACTAGAACAACTTTTAAATCAAATAATAAATATCGATCAAGATCAATTAAATATAATTAATTCATTTGCACTGTTGAAATTTGATGAAAGTTCAACCAGAACTAGATTGTCTTTTTCAGCAGCTGCTCAAAAACTTGGTATAAAAGTTTTAGAAACATCTAATAATATATCTGCGCTCTCTAAAGGTGAAAGCTTAATGCATGAAATCGAAACTTATAAAGGATTGGGTATAAATGTATTAGTTATTAGAACAAAAGAAAATAATATAGAAGACTATAAGTCATTGAATGATCTAAGTGTTATTAGTGCAGGCTTTGGTACCACTTCACATCCAACTCAAGCATTATTAGACGTAGCAACATTATTAAAATTTAATCTATTAAATAAAGAGATACCTATCACATACATTGGTGATTTAAAACACTCTAGAGTTTTTAATTCCGGAAGAGAACTGCTCAATAAACTTGGATATAAAGTTGGTGTGTTCACTAGCGACAACTTAATGCCTGAAAATTTAAGAGGTTTACATAAGTTTTCAGATTGGAATGAAATATTTGAAAATTCTAATTCTATTGAACTTCTGCGCGTTCAAAAAGAACGGATACATAATTTACAAGATTTTGATTTCAAAACCTATACTAAAAAGTACCAATTAACATCAAAAATATTAAAAAATGCAAAAAAAGATTTTGTAGTATTACACCCAATGCCTATAAATATTGGTATCGAAATTTCTGAAGATGCTTCTAAAGACTACAGATTCATTTACAACGAACAGTTAAAGCTTACCGTGCCAACACGTATTGTGTCATATCTTTATGCATTAGGAATACAATGATCAGTACTCCATCGTTTATTGACTTACATACCCATACAAGATATCCGGATAATGACAATTTTCAATATAGGGAAATCGAAAAAGCAGCAAAGTACGGTGGTTATTCAGACATTTTAGCTATGGCAAACTCTGAAATCATTATTGATAGTATTGAAAATTTATCAGTTGCAAAAGAAATTGATAAGAAATTAAATCTTAAAATACATAGGGTCGCTGCTCTATCAAAAAATTTAAATGGAAATGAACTTGTGAACTATAAAGAATTTGCAGATAAAGGAATTAGAATTTTCTCTGATGACGGAAAATCATTAATAAATGATGAACTTGCAGATTTAGCATTTAAAACATTAGCAAAACTTGATTGTGGTATTTTTCAACATTGCGAATTAAATTGCCACTCTAATCCCGGTGATATTGCTCCTCCAAAATTGAATAATGAATTAATTGAAATTTATGAAGAGGAAGAACTAAAAATACTAGAAAGAGATTTGAAACTAGTTGAAAAATATAAAACTAGATATCACGCACAACATATTTCAACAAAAAAAAGTTTAGACATGATTTCAAGAGCTAAGAAGTTAGGCTTACCAGTCACTACAGAGGTTAGCCCCCATCACTTGTTGCTCAGTAATGAAAATATTACTTTTACTGATGGAACTTATAAAATGTACCCTCCGATAAGAAGTGAATCAGATAGAAATGCTCTAGTTCAAGGACTCAAAGATGGGGTCATTGATGTAATAGCTACTGACCATGCCCCACATCCAAAAGAAAGTAAAAATATAAATTTTAAACAGGCGGCAAGAGGAGTTGTTGGTTTAGAATCTACTTTCCCAGTATTATTTTCTTCTGGTTTATTTTCACTCGATGAATTAATTACTTTTCTACACATTAACCCTAAAAAAATTCTCAAACAGCTTGGTTATAGAGTTGCAAAAACCAATAAAATATCTTGGTCAATAACTGAAACATCCTTTACTACAAAAACTTCATATAAAAATTCTACATTTGAAAATACCAAAGTTTTGATTAGAAAAGAGTTATTTAATGTATAAAAAAACTTTGCTGGTCAACGCAAATGGCAATGAATTTTATGGCTGGTCAGAACATGATTTATTTCCAACTACTGGTGAACTAATTTTTAATACTGCCATGTCTGGATTTGTTGAAATTTTAAGCGATCCTTCGTATATAAACCAGATTGTATCATTTACTTCCTCTCACATTGGGAACTACGGCTTATCAATGGAAGATTTTGAATCAAGTGCTCCTCAAATATCTGCAGCAATAGGCAATTCATTTACAAGCAATCCATCATCTTGGAGAAATGAAAAATCTTTAACTAGCTGGTTAAAAGAATACGAAATACCTTACAGTGGTGGTTTTGATATTAGGGCTATAACAAAATATATTAGAAGTAATGGGTCTCAAATTTTTGCTATAGGCACTGAAAATTATAAAGAAGAACTTATAGATGAATTAAAAAAAGCGAAAAATATAATTGGAGATAATTCTGCCCTAACAGCCGGTAGTTTAAAAAACAAATTCAATACTACTGAAGGAAAAGTTGGAATAATTGATCTAGGTACTAAAAAAAGTATTGTTAATGTTTTAGAAAATCATAATCTTCAAGTTGTATTTATAAAGCCTCAAATTACTGCTCAAGAAATAAAAAATATGAAATTAAAAGGATTGCTAATTTCAAATGGCCCTGGAGATCCGAGATCGCTTACACAAGTTATAAGTACAGTTAGAGAATTAATAGGTACATTGCCTATATTTGGAATTTGTTTAGGACATCAAATATTAGGATTAGCTTGTGGGTTAATAGTTGAAAAACTTGATTTTGGTCATCACGGATCTAACCATCCTGTAAAAATACAAGGGATTAAAAAAGCATTAATTACATCACAGAATCATGGGTTTGCAGTCCAAAAAATTAATGGACGAATTGAACATAAAAAATTTGGTCAAATCGAAACTTATGCAACAAACTTAAATGATGGAAGTAACGAAGGGTTGAGCATTTGGGATTCATTAGCTTACTCAGTACAATTTCATCCTGAGTCTGGTCCAGGAACTTCTGATGGTTTACAAATTTTTGATCCATTTATTGAACTTATGGAAAATTATTATGCCAAAAAATAAAGATATAAAAAGTATTTTGATAATTGGTTCTGGTCCAATAATAATCGGTCAAGCATGTGAATTTGACTATTCAGGTTCCCAGGCTGCAAAAGCACTAAAGAAAGAAGGTTATAGAGTTATTTTAGTCAACTCAAACCCAGCAACAATCATGACTGATCCAGAATTAGCAGATGCAACCTATATAGAACCTCTAACTTTCGATTTCTTAAATAAAATTATTGAAATTGAAAAACCAGACGCCTTACTTCCTACTCTTGGAGGTCAAACTGCATTAAATTTAGCTATTCAGCTTCATGAAAAAAAAGTGTTACATAAAAATAATATTTTGATGCTAGGGGCATCAGCAGAATCAATAGAGATTGCTGAAAATAGATGGAAGTTTAAAGAAGCAATGGAAAAAGTTGGTATAAAAACGTTAAACGCCAGATATGTTCACACATTAGATGAGGGTTTTGAAGCAGCAGCAGAAATTGGGTTTCCACTTATGCTGAGGCCATCTTTTATATTAGGAGGTGGCGGTACAGGAATTGTTAAAAATAAAACTGAATTAATTCAAAAACTTAAGGAGGCTTTTAACGCTTCTCCAACCCAAGAAGTTCTAATTGAAGAATCTGTTTTTGGATGGAAAGAATATGAACTTGAAGTTATGAGAGATTCCGATGGAAATGGGGTTATCGTCTGCGGGATAGAAAACTTTGATCCAATGGGGATTCACACTGGAGATTCTATTACAGTAGCTCCTATTCAAACATTATCAGATAAAGAATACCAATTGATGCGAAACGAAGCCTTATTATGTTTAGATACTATTGGTATTGCTACTGGAGGAAGTAATGTTCAATTTGCTGTAAACCCAAAAAATGGAGATAGGCGAATAATTGAAATGAACCCAAGAGTTTCACGTTCTTCAGCTCTTGCTTCAAAAGCAACCGGTTTTCCCATTGCTAAATTTGCAGCATTACTGGCAGTTGGATACAACTTAACAGAGCTTAAAAATGATATAACCCTATCAACACCTGCTAGCTTTGAACCTGTACAAGATTATGTAGTAGTTAAAATTCCAAGATTTGACTTCCCTAAATTTCCATCAACTGATGATATTTTAGGAACTTCGATGCAAAGCATAGGTGAAGTTATGGCCATTGCATCTTCATTTACAGAAAGCTTAACAAAAGCAATTCGGTCACTAGAGATAGGAAAAACGGGAATCAGAAACATCGATAATAGATTTATTAATCTTTCAAAAATTCATCTAGAAGAAGAGATTAAGACACCAAGACCAAGAAGAATTTTTGCAATTTTAGAAGCTATAAGAAGAAACTGGTCAATTGAACATATATCAAACCTTTCTTTCGTCGATCCATGGTTTTTATATGAAATTGAAAAAAGTTTTAATGCAACACCTCAATCTACACCATCATCAATACTAAAAATGCTGGGGTGGACAGAGGATGATCTTGACTCTAAAGAACAAAAAGCTGAGCTGGAAACAAATAGAGTCTATAAATTAGTCGACACTTGTTCTGCTGAATTTTATTCAAAAACACCTTATCTTTATTCAACTACTGGAGTGGAAAATGATGATTATGCAACAAGAAATAAAAAAGTTGTGATAATTGGTTCTGGTCCTAACAGAATTGGACAAGGTATTGAATTTGATTATTGCTGTGTTCATGGTGTTGACTCACTTAAAGAAAATAATTATGAAGCAATAATGATTAACTCGAACCCTGAAACTGTCTCAACTGATTATGATACGGCAACTAAATTATACTTCGAACCTCTTTCTTGGAATGAAGTTAAAGCTGTTCTAGATAAAGAAAAACCAGATTCTGTAATTATTCAACTAGGTGGTCAAACACCATTAAAACTTGCAAAGAAGATTGTAAATGCTGGATATAAGATTGCTGGTTCAAGCTTAGAAGTAATTGAATCAACAGAAGATAGAGATTTATTTCAAAAACTATGTAAATCATTAGAAATAAATCAACCACAATCAGAAATTGCAACTGATGAAAATGCATTAACTATTGCAGTGCAAAATATCGGTTATCCTGTATTACTTCGCCCAAGTTATGTTTTGGGAGGTAGAGCGATGAGAGTTGTGCAAAATGAAACAGAGCTTCAAAAGTATCTTAAAGTTTTAGCTTTATCAGATGATGATGGAAACCCTTTTAATTCCGGACCAATTCTTGTAGATGAATACCTTACAAACACTGTTGAAGTTGATGTAGATTTAATTTCTGATGGTGATGAGGTTTTTATAGCTGGTATTTTAGAACATCTCGAATTGGCTGGTGTACATAGTGGAGACTCAACTGCTGTACTACCTCCTTTTAGCATTAAAGATTCAGTAATTGAAGAGATAAATGAAAAAAGTATTAAATTAGCAAAGTCTTTAAAAGTTAAAGGATTATTAAATATTCAGTTTGCAATAAAGGAAGATACTTTATATATTCTTGAAGCAAATCCAAGAGCTTCCAGGACAATGCCATTTGTTGCAAAAGTTACCTCTAACCAAATTATTAAGGCAGGAACGTTAATGATGCTTGGCTATTCTCTTAAGGAAGTACACAAAAGTACAAACTATCTATCTGGAAAAACTCATAAAATCGCAATTAAAAAAGCAATTTTCCCTTGGTCTAGATTTCCAGCTGAAGACACTATGCTTGGACCGGAAATGAAAGCTACAGGGGAAGTTTTAGGTATAGGAAATACCTTTGGTACGGCTTTACATAAAGCTTATGCTGCTTCAGGAGTTGAAATTGGAAAAAAACAAAAGGGGGTATTTATCACACTAAGTGATGACCAGAAGCAAAATTTTATTGAAACTGCTAAAAGTTTTAAGAAATTAGGTTTTAAATTATATTCCACCGAGGGTACAGGTAAGTACCTTAATTCATTTGGTATTAAATCAACAGTAGTTGGGAGAGCAGATAGTGCAACACCGACTTCTTTAACAATAATAGAGGATGAGTTAATTTCTTTAATTATAAATACTCCGACTTTTGAAAATGAATATTCAGATGGATGGAAAATACGAAGGTTAGCACACGAAACAGGAGTAGCAGTAGTTTCATCTGTAAGAGAAGCTGATGCATTTATCCATGCATATAAAGAAAAAAAGAATGTGTTAAATGATTTGGAGACTATACAAAATGTTAGTTAAACCAGTATTCTTTGCATTAGACGGAAAAACCTTACAAGAATTTAACTTTTATCTCGATAAGTTAAAAGGAGAAATTTATGGGGTTAAAGTTGGCTTAGAACTATTTATTTCTGAAGGTCCATCTGTAATTGAACAACTAAAGAAAAAAGGATGGATAGTTTTTTTAGATTTAAAACTACACGATATTACAAATACTGTAAAAGAAGCAACAATAAGTGCAAGTAACTTAGGCGTAGATTATTTGACTATACATATTGCATCGGGGTCAGAGGCTTTAATTGAAGCTAACAAAAGTAAAAAAGGAGATTTAAAAATTTTAGGTGTAAGCTCTGCATTAACCAGTAAGACAATGGGGAAAGATTTACAAGCCAAAGTTTCGTCAGAATTTTTATTAGCAAGTAAATGTAAAATTGATGGTGTAATTTGTCCGCCATCAGAGTTGGAAAAAGCATCTCAACAATTTAAATTATTAGTTACTCCAGGAATTCGCTTTGAGAATGAAAGTTCAAATGATCAGAAGAATGTTACAACTCCAAAGAACGCAATTGAAAGAGGCTCGACTTTTCTTGTTATGGGAAGATCTATTAGAAATAATTTAAACTATTTCTTAAATGAATTTGAACTATGAAAAAGTTTATTGCTGCCCCTTTTGGAAACTATGTAAAGACCAAAGATACGATTTCGGTTACTGGAAGCTGGACAGTCGAAAAAAGAACAGGAAGAATTAAACAAGTTGTAAAAACGTTAAGATATACAAAAAGAGGTTGGGTTAATAAAATAGGTTTAAGAAATCCAGGACTTGAATTTGGATTGAAAAATCATAATTTAAATGAAGTTATGTCTATAGCTGGAATAAACCCTAATGACTGGATTACTTTTTCTGAACAAATTCCTAAAAATTATGATTTAGAAATTAATTTATCTTGTCCAAATATTGAATTTCATGAGACTTCAGGGATAGAAAATTTTGAAATTAAAAATAAAAGATGGTTCATAGGAAAAATTTCTCCATTAACAACTTATGATGAACTTGAATTTTATATTGAGAAATTTAAATTTAAACAAATTCACGCTTGTAATACATTACCTGTAGAAAAAGGTGGTTTAAGTGGTAAAGAGTTAATACCATATACTGAGAAATTTATTAAACACATAAAAAAACACTACCCTTCGGTTGCAATAATTGCTGGTGGTGGAGTCCAAACAAAAAAGGATATCGAAAACTACATTAACCTTGGTGCTGATCATATTAGTCTCGGTACAATATGTTTCAATCCACTAAAATTAAGAAAGTTACTATGAGTTTATTTATAAGAGAAGATTTTATTTCACACGCTGGTCTTCCGTTAACATGGAAAGTTGAATGCGATTCATTAACAGAATCAGACTATATTGCATTAGCAAAAATTGTAAGTGAAAAAATAAAATTTAGAGATGTTTTTGGAATCCCTAGAGGAGGTATACCGTTTGAAAAAGCATTAAAACCTTATGCATCATTTTCAAAAAATGATCCACTACTGATTTGTGATGACGTATATACAACTGGAGCATCAATGAGAGAAGTTTATCAAGAAGGCGCTATAGGAATTGTAGTTTTTGCGAGAAATGAAATATCTGATAATTGGGTTAGAGCTATCTGGACGCTTTCGATTTAATTTTCAATTTTTTTAATTCTTCTAGAATATTTTTCGTCAGGTAATAGATTTGCAGATAAAAAACTTTTAACAATTTTAATTGCAATATCTTTATCAACGTTTTTTGAACCAAGACATAATACATTTGCATTGTTGTGTTCAACACTTTGTATTGCAGTTGAAACATCAACTACATTAGCCGCTCTAATTCCTGTAAATTTATTTGCAGCAATACACATACCAACTCCAGTACCGCAAATTAATACTCCTATGGAATTAGGATTTTTTTGAATTACAGTGCATACTTTTTCTGAATAATCTGGGAAATCACAGCTTTCATTACTGTCAGTTCCTAAATCTATTATTTTTATTTCATCAATCAGTTTGGATTTTAAATATTCTTTTAGTTCAAAACCTGCATGATCTGAACCAAATATTAATTCTTTATACATTTAAATTAATTTAGTAATATCTAAAAGCTCATCTATTTCGTTTTCAGAAAGTATATTATTTTCAAGCAACACTTCCTTAATAGTTTTGTTTAACTTCATAGCTTTTTTAGCTACCTCTGCTGCTTTGTCGTATCCAATTTGTGGTACGAGTGCAGTTACTAAAATTGAATTTTTTTGTACATTTTCTGATAAGTTTTCAGAATTAGGTTTTAAATCTCTTATTAACTTCTCTTCAAATACATCCAGACTTGAACCCAATAGTGAAATGCTTTCAAGAATATTATGAGCCATAATTGGAAGCATTGTGTTGAGTTCAAAATTTCCACTAGAAGATGCAAAAGCAATAGTTTGATCATTACCTATAACTTGTGCAGAAACTTGCATCATCATCTCAGGTATTACAGGGTTAACTTTACCTGGCATTATTGACGATCCAGGTTGCAATGCTGGTATGCTTAATTCATTTAGTCCAGAAACTGGCCCACTACCCATCCATCTAATATCATTCGCAATTTTAAACATAGAAACAGCTAACGCTCTCAAAGCAGATGAAAGTTGTACAATTTCTTCTCTTGAACCTTGTCTTATGAAATGGTTTTCAATTTCGCAAAACTCTACTAGTAAATGTTTGCTCAGTAAATTTGCTACATCTGAACCAAATCCAGTTGGGGCATTAATACCTGTACCAACAGCAGTACCTCCAATAGCAAGCTTCTTTACATTCTCTAATGAATTCTCTATGTCAATTTTTCTCTCAGTCAATAATGCAGCATAGCCTGAAAACTCTTGTCCTAATGTAACTGGTGTAGCATCCATCAAATGTGTTTTACCATTTTTATAAACATCTCTCCAAGCCAAGCCTTTACTTTCAAGTGATTTAATCAATTTATCTATGTTGGGTATAAGTTTTTCATTTGCTTCTAAAACAGCTGCAACATTTGTTGCTGTAGGTATAACATCATTTGATGACTGACTCATATTTACATGGTCATTAGGGTGTATGGATTGTCCAGAATTAGACATTGCTACTTTTGCAATAACTTCATTTGCATTCATATTTGTTGAGGTACCTGAACCAGTTTGAAAAATATCAATTACAAAATCTTTATCATATTTGCCACTAATGACTTCTTCTGAAGCTTCAACAATTGCTTGAGTCATCTCTTGGCTTAATAGTTCATTATCCAAATTTACTAAGGCTGCAGCTTTTTTGATTTCACCCAATGCTCTAATAAAAGTTCTAGTAAATTTTAAATTTGAAATGGGAAAGTTTTCAACAGCTCTCGCGGTTGACGCACCGTAGTTTGCTTCTTCAGGGACTTTGAATTCTCCCATAGAGTCTTTTTCAATTCTATATTTATTATCCATTATGCATCTTGATATTGAGTGTATCCACCAGAATCAACTTCTTCAATAAGTTCTTCTTCACCAGATTTTACAACAGTTCCCTTAACAACAATATGCACCTTATCAACTTTAAGATACTTTAATATTCGAGAATAATGAGTAACAAGTAAATACGCTGTTTCATCATCTCTGTTTTCGTTTATTAAACTTGCAACAGTTTTAATAGCATCAATATCTAAGCCTGAATCAATTTCATCAAGTAGTGCTAATTTTGGCTTTTTCAGTGCTAACTGGAACAATTCAGCTCTTTTTTTCTCTCCTCCGGATAAGTCAACGTTTACATCTCGTTCTAAGAATTTTCTAACATTGAACTTATCTGCGATTGAATTAATAAATTCATCTGATAAATCTTTGTTTGATGTCTTCACAAATTCATATAGTGATACTCCTGGCAAACCTTGAGGGTACTGAAAAGACTGGAATAGGCCTGCTTTTGAACGTTCGAATTGTTGTTTATCAAGCAGATTAACTTCATTCAACATAGCAGTTCCTTCTGCTTTATATTCAGTGTTACCCATTAGGACATGACACAGTGTAGATTTACCTGAACCATTTGGACCCATTACAGCATGTAACTCCCCCTTATTTATATTCAAATTAATGCCATTTAAAATTTTAACTTCACCAATAGAAGCTTTTAAATTAATTACTTCAAGCATGTTTGTCCTGTATTATTAACTGATCGTTTTGGAGTAACACATCATACACTTTCACAGGTTTTGTTGCTGGCAGTGTTAAAGGTTCACCAGTTTTCAAATCAAATTCTGCACCATGTAAAGGACATTCAACTTTACAATCATAAACTTCTCCTTCTGAAAGTGATGCTTCAGCATGGGAACATCTGTTGTTTAATGCAAAATAATCTTCTTCTATTTTAAAAACTACAACTTCTTGACCCTCTATCTGAACTGTTACTACGGAATTATCATCAAATTGAGATACAGGAATACTTACCATATCAATTTTTTCCTTTTCTTACTTTTTCATACTTTTCTAGAATTGTTTTAGCAACTGTTTCTGATATTTCTTCCCAACCATTTTGTTTAAGAACTTCATTAAAAAAACCATTTATTAAGAGCTTTTCAGCACCCTCTCTTTCAATTCCTCTAGACATGACATAATGGAAAAGCTTTTCGTCTAAAGGACCAACAGAAGATCCATGTCCACAAATAACATCGTCACATAATATTTCTAAATTTGGTACAGATTGAGCACTTGCAGTGTCGCTTAAAAGTATGTTTCTATTCTCTTGATGTGATTCTGTTTTCTGAGCACCTTCTGCAATGTGAATTGTTCCAGTAAAAACAGATTTACTACTATCTCCTAAAACACCCTTAGTTAACATGTTAGAAGTTGTCCTTTTAGCGATATGATTTACAAATACTCTATTATCGTGAATTTGACTATTTTCACCAAAATAAACTCCATCAATAAGAAAGTTTGATCCATCTCCTTTTAAATCAACATCAATTCTATTTCTAGAAAATCTACCACCAGTACTAACAGTGTGAATACTTAAACTTGAGTCTTTACTTAATTCTGCATATATAGAATTAATTATTTCAATATCGTGTACAGAACTTGTATTAATTATTACTTCAAGTGAAGAATTTTCATGCCCAAAAATTTCAATAATTGGATAAGCACTGCCTTGAAGATTTTCTCCAAAATTTATTAAAATTTTAGAAGTTACATTTTTTTCACAAGATATTCCTATATACGGAACTATAAGTCCATTTGAATGAACATCAATTTTAATTGTTTCTTCATTATTTTTTATAAGGCTTAATAAAAAACCACCCGAACACTTCTGATATTGTTGAGCAATAAATCTATCAAAAGGACGCTTATAATATTCAGAAACTAATTGGCTACCTAATAATCGAATATCTTCCGTTTGAAAGTAATTAGATTCTTTAGCAAGATACTCTGCACCGTTTGTAATTATTTCAAATTCATCAGTTGCTTTTAGATCTACAAAATTTTTGATTGGTTCAAAATCATTAATTTCATCAATAATCTTTGTATACTTCCAATCTTCGTCTTTTACCGAAATTTTAGGTATGTCTACATAATTTTTAGACGTAACAGATTCACTGAATGCTTTTATACTCAAATTATTTAATCTCTAACCTATTGCGCCGGCTTCAATCATGTTTATTTCAATCAATTTATTAAACTCCATTGCATATTCCATTGGTAGGGTTTTAGTAAATTCTTCAACAAAGCCGGCAACAATCATTGATGTTGCTTCAGCTTCAGACAAGCCTCTACTCATTAAGTAAAATAGTTGATCTTCACCAACTTTTGAAACAGTTGCTTCATGACCAATTTCAGCTGTTGATTCTTCAATCTCCATATAGGGATAAGTATCGGACCTAGATTTATCATCTAAAATTAGAGCATCACAACGTACAAAACTTTTTGCAGTTTCTGCTCCCTCTTCAACGCGCACCAAACCACGATAAGCGCCCCTTCCCCCTCCTTTTGAAATTGATTTTGAGGTAATCAAAGATGTAGTGTCAGGGGCTAAATGAACCATTTTTGCTCCTGTGTCTTGATGCTGTCCTGAATTTGCAAAAGCTACTGATAAGACTTCACCATGTGCCCCAGGCTCCATCAAATAAACTGAAGGATACTTTACAGTCAAAGATGACCCAATATTTGCATCAATCCACTCCATGGTTGCATTGGCAAATGCTTGAGCTCTTTTAGTGACAAGATTAAAAACATCATTTGACCAATTCTGAATTGTTGTATATCTACAAGTACCAGAAGGTTTAACAATAATTTCGACTACGGCTGAATGCAATGAATCAGTTGAATAAACAGGTGCAGAGCAACCTTCAATGTAATGTACTGAAGCTCCTTCATCAACTATGATCAAGGTTCTTTCAAATTGACCCATGTTTTGTGCATTAATTCTAAAGTAAGCTTGCAAAGGATCGTCAATATGCACTCCTTTAGGAACGTAAATAAATGAACCACCAGACCAAACAGCAGAATTCAAAGCTGCAAATTTATTATCACCAGGCGGGATGACAGTGCCAAAATATTCTTTAACAAGTTCAGGGTATTCACGAACTGCAGTGTCCATATCACAAAAAAGAACTCCAAGTTGTTCTAAATCTTCCCTATTTTTGTGATATACCACTTCACTTTCATATTGTGCAGTGACACCAGCTAAATAGGTTCTTTCAGCTTCAGGAATTCCTAATTTTTCATATGTTTGTTTGATTTCTTCAGGAACCATGTCCCAAGAGTCTGCCTGATTTTCTGTTGGTTTGATGTAGTAATAAATGTCGTCAAAATCTAAAGATTCTAATTTTTCTTTTGCTACCCAATTCGGCATTGGCTTTTCAAGAAATCTTTTGTAAGATTTCAATCTGAATTCAAGCATCCACTCTGGCTCTTCTTTAATTTCAGACATTTTTCGAATTATTTCTTCATTTAAACCTTTTTCTGGTTTAAACACATTCTTTTCTGGATCAGACCAACCAAGTGAATACTTTCCTAAATCTATATCTATGTTTGCCATAACTTAATACTACTAACAACTAAATTCAATCTATAAAGTAAACTGCCAATTATTTCATAAAATAATTATTATTTTTATATGCCAGCTATTTTTATCAATCCTTCAAATGAAGTGCATACAACTTTATTAAAAGATTTAAATATTCAAAATAAAGATTTAAGAGTGTTTATATCAGACGCTCAGCCGAGAGAGTATATTGATTCACTTCCAGGTAAAAAAGCTATAGGTGATATAAAAGACGATACCCATATATCAACTGCTAGCCATGGGGCTTATTGTTCAATCTATTTTGAAGACGAAATTGAAAATTTAAGAGAGACATTTATTACTTCAATTAAGAATTCAAGTACTAGTAGGATAATTTGGATTTCAAGTTTGGACCCCAATGATCTAATCTTGAATTTAAAAAATCTTGTGTATGTATTAATTGATTCAAAAATTGATTATATTAAAACAGTTCTTGAACTCGAAAATGCAGAAGCTATTGATAGAAATTTAATTGACTTAAAAAACGTTTAATCCTACTTTTTTTGGAACGTTAAGACTTATTTCAAATCTTTGAAAACTAGCTTTAATATATTCATAAATAGCTTGAGGAACTCCGTTATATCTTAACTCAAAGTGTAAGTGGGGAACAGTTCCCTCTGCATTACCAGAATCACCAATGTAACCTATTTCTTGACCTCCAACTACAACTGCCCCTACGTAAATTTTTTCTGCAAATGCTGTTTCAAAACCTCCTAAATTGTCGTTACCAATTAAGTCATCATTTAGGTGAACATACAGGGAGAGCCATCCATTTCCATGGTCTATAGCAAGGTAATACCCAGATGCTTCAGAATAAGCAATTGTATTAACTACACCATCTGCAACAGCAACGATTGGTGTTCCTTTACTTGATCTGATATCTAAACCATCATGGGTTCTATCACCATTCCCACGTGTTTCATTCCAATCGTCATAAAAATGAGACATAATATTTTTAACTGGAAAAACAAGTTTTTCAAGGAAATCAGTGTGTGATGCTTTTGCAGTTGATGGTAAGCACAAAATATTTACAATAAAAACTATAAAAATAATAGTATTTAACCATTTTTTCATTAAAACATTTTAAAACATTAAAATTTAAATATGTCTAAAAATTCAAAATTTAAAATTGGATCAGGATCAAGAAAAGGTTACGTTTCACAGTTTCAAATTGATACTCCAATTATTGAATTTACTGAAAAAAATAATACTCTAGTGAAAAAGAATAAAATTTACAATAAAAGCTCAGAAAATATGTCAGAACTTTTAGATAATTCAATAAGTCTAACAGTGACATCGCCACCATATAATATAGGCAAAGACAGTGATTTAAATTTGACAGATGAAGAATACTGGGATCTTATGAAAAAAGTTTTTACGGAAACTTTCCGTGTGACAAAATCTGGAGGAAGAGTTGTTGTAAATGTTGCAAACTTAGGTAGAAAACCATACATTCCAATTGCTAACTTATTCACGCAATTACTGATAGATATTGGTTTCTTAATGAGAGGAGAGATAATTTGGCAAAAATCTAAAGGAGCAAATGCAAATTTTGCGTGGGGTAGTTGGCGCTCAGCATCAAATCCAGTAATCAGAGATATACACGAATACTGTCTAGTATTTTCTAAACATTCTTTTAAAAATTCATCAGAAAATGAATCGACAATAAGCAAAGAAGAATTTATGGAATCAACACTTTCGGTTTGGAATATACTTCCAGCTAGAGCAAAAAAAATTGGTCACCCTGCCCCTTTCCCAGTTGAACTTCCAGAAAAATTTATAAATCTTTATAGTTTTGAAAAAGATATTATTTTAGATCCATTTTTAGGAAGTGGAACAACTGCAATTGCTGCTATTAAGAATAAGAGATTTTATATTGGCTATGAAATTAAAAAAGAGTATGTAAATTTAGCTAAAAAAAGGATTACTGAAGAAACTAGTTAGCTAAGTCCCAAGCAGAAAAAAGCTCTCTATAAGTTTCATTTTCGCTTAGTAAATTTTTGTGATTATCAAATCCAAGTAGCTTTCCATTTTCCATTACTAGTATTTTTTCTGCATTCAAAACAGTTTCAAGCCTATGAGCAATAACTATTGAAGTTTGATTTAATAAAATCTTTTCTGTTGCTTCCAAAATCGAATTTTCAGTTTCCATATCTAAATTTGCAGTAGCTTCATCAAAGACTATTATTTCTCTCTTAGCTAAGACTGCTCTTAACAAAGCAATAAACTGCCTTTCTCCTGCAGAAACATTTCCACCACGTTCACCAACATCATGAAGTAAACCATCTTCGTATCTATTAAACCAGTCAAGAACTCCTATTTCTGTTAGTTCGTTTTCTATTTCTATTTTTTTTGGATTTGCATATATTAAATTATCTTTAATTGAACCTCTAAACAAAAAACTTTCTTGTGGAACATATGCGATAGTTTTCCTTGCCCAAGTTTGAGAAACCGTTGATGAAGGTTCGCTGTAGTACAATACTTGTCCAGTTGTTGGTAGATAGAAACGTAAAATTAATTTAGCTATTGTGCTTTTACCTGCCCCAGTTTCCCCAACAATAGCAATTTTTTCTCCTCTATTAATTTTAAAATTTATGTCGTGTAGTACTTTCTCCCTTCCATATGAAAACTCTACATTTCTAAACTCTATAACATTATCTGTTGTCATTGCTGGTGAAATAGTTCCAGTTTTACTTAGTACTGGGGATTCATCAAGTATTGAAAATACTTTCCTCATAGATGAACCTGCAGAA
>JAQCEB010000012.1 GCA_027729925.1 Actinomycetota bacterium | reverse complement strand
AACCTCTAACATTAAACCAATAATCTTCAGTCTTGTAACTTAAACCATCTAAATCATCAAAATTATCACCAAACTCTACCTTAATTTTTTCTAAAGACGCATTAACGCTTTGAACTTTAAAATTAACTTCACCCGATGAAGGAGGGAAATCATACATATCAATAATTTCACTAACTTTCATATTTTTTTCAGAAAGAATTCTCATAAATGTTAATAGAGTCAAAATTGCAGAATCAGCATAAAAATTTTCTTTATAGTAAAAATGAGCACTATGTTCACCACCAAAATCGGCGTCAATTTCTCGCATTAATGCTTTTATGTTTGAGTGTCCAACTTTGCACTCAAATAAGTTAATATTTTTATTTTTCAAATAACTCAAAGCGTAAGGAGAAACATTTACATTATGAACAACTTTCAAATTTTCTTTTTCTTCAGATAAATTTTCTGAAATTAAAGCAGTCATCATACTTCCTGTAATTAATCTGCCACGATCATCAATAAAAACAGCTCTATCTGCATCACCATCGAAAGCTACCCCAAAATCTAAATTTTTAGACAGAACAATACGTTTTAAATCTTCCAAATTTTTTTCATCAGATGGATCTGCTGGATGATTTGGAAAATTACCATCAATTTCGAGATATAGACTTTCATAATTGAATGAATATATTTTTGACAATGAAGCAAATACTGAACCTATTGCACCATTTCCACCATCTACACCAAATCTTTTATTTTTTGAGATTGAATTTGGATTAATTAATTTTTGTAAGTGTTCAAAATATAAACTCAATACATCAGATTTTTTAATTTGATTTTCTAAAATTTCTATATCTTCTATCTCTAATGACCTATTTTTGATAACTTTTAAACCTGAAGTTTCACCGATTGGCTCTGCACCGGAGTTACAAAATTTTAAACCTGTATACTCTTTGGGATTATGGGAAGCGGTTATTATAATTCCTGGTTTTTGTAATAATCCTGAAAGCGAGTAAACAACATCTGTTGGTACTAATCCAACATAGATACATTTTTTATTATTGGCTGTGATACCAGATACAACAGAATTGAGCATCTCCAAATTTGATAATCGACCATCGTGACCTATAAGAATTTCATCATCTTTAACAAACTCTGAAAAAGCATATCCAATTTTAGAAGCAATCTCATTGGTTATTTCATCTTGATATATTCCTCTGACATCATATGATTTAAAAATTAAATCTAGTTTATTTTTTATCATTATTCAATTATTGTACTCATGATGAATTCAAACTATACGTTTAAAAGCTTTTCAATTGTAATTCCTATTTACAATGAAGAAGAGATTCTTTTAGAATCTGTAAACGCAATTACCTCTATTTGTGAAAGAACTCTATTGCCGTATGAATTGTTACTTATTGAAAATGGATCAACTGACAAAACAATAACTATTGCTCAATCTTTAAGCAAAAAAAATAACACTATAAAAGTACTTTCACTTCACGATGCAAATTATGGAAGTGCTCTAAAGCATGGATTCAATTTGGCTAGTAATGAACTGATTGTTGCATTTGACATTGATTATTATTCTGAAACTTTTTTGAAAACCGCTCTTCAACTTGATAAAGATTTTGCTGCTATTACTGCTTCAAAAAGACTACAAACTTCTAAAGATGCTCGAAGATTAATTCGCAGAATAGCTACTAATGCTTTTGTTTATATCCTTAAAATTCTATTTAGAACTAGCTTAAGTGATACCCATGGAATGAAAGCAATAAGAAAAACAGAAATCGAAAAATATATAGAACAAGTAGTTTCAACCCAAGATATTTTTGATACAGAACTGTTAATTAGAATTGAAAGAAGTGGCGGTAGAGTTAAAGAAGTGCCGGCAAAAATTAATGAAATTAGACCAAGTGTCTCATTAATTTATGAAAGAATACCTAGAACTTTAAAAAGCTTAATTAAATTACGGTATATCTTTTATAAAGAATCTTTGAAAACAAAAAATTTATAAAGTAAATACTTAATTGGCAAAATAATGCCATTAATTAATACTGTGAAAACAAGAAACCACATTTCATCACTTTGATAAGAATTATTGATTAAATTAATTAAAAACCAAATCAATATTGGTCCAAATAAATTAATTAAATTTATAAATGTAAAACTTACAAATTCTTTGAATGAACCTTTAAAAATTGGTAACTGAAAAATTATTTTTCTAGAAATAAAGTATGAAACAACAACACCGATACTAAAACCAAATATATTTGTTAAATAAGTTCTGAGGGGAAATGATATAAAAGTTAAAATATAAAATTGAAAAGTAAAACTTATTGTTAAACCAAGAACAAGATTAAATGCACCTACTAAATAAGTTCTAATTAACTCAACCCAAGCATTGTTACTTCTAATTATTTTTGAATTTTTAAATCTTTTAAGCAATACTTTTTATCTTTCTGTGGTAAATGATAATTGCAGAAAATAAACAGATGAAAGATAAATAATTTAAAATATTTTCACTTAAAGAGTTTTCAAACTTTAAATTTACGAAATTACTGTTAGGAATTACTGCCATAAAAGAAGGTGAAACTCTATACGGACCTTTACCATCTTCAATTTTCCAATTTGGAAAATAAGAAACTTTTATCAGGTGTAATTTATTTGGGCTGTTTGTTTCAAATGAAATTGATTTATTATCTATTGTTATGTTTTTTATAACAGGGGTAGTGCTGTCTAAATTACTGATTAATACCTCATCAAAACCTTCTATAACTTTATAATTTGTTTCATTTTTGAAGGAATTATAAGCTTGATCAAAAAAGCTTTCCTTTTGTTTATCTCTAATGGTAGAACTTAAGATTCTATCTAACAGTTTGGGGGTATCATAAAAATAAAGATTATTATTTATTAATTCAATTTTTGAACTCTCTAACCCATAAACTTCAAAAACTTCAGTAGTTAAGAGAAGTTTTAATTCTGAATTCAAACTTGCCTTGTCTTTTATCGAATCTGTGTAAGCAATAAAATAATCAATGCCAAGTTCCTTCATAAGCCTAATGCCTTTATCAAAATCACCATTTATATAACTCAATCCGCCAACTGGATTTGAAGGTCTCTCAGCTAAACCAGATACTGTTAAAAAATGAAATGGAGTAGAAATGCTAGAGTCAAAATAAAGCCCTTCCATACTTTGATGATGAGTGAAATAAGGAATTGTCATCAAAACCATAGGAGTGCCGTATTTATTTAGATCAGAATTTGGTTCCCACATAATTCTTCCAGGTTTTAAATCATTTAAACCTGAATAAAGCTGCTCAACTTGGTTCCAATGAGGTTTGCTTTCATATCCTGTAAAATTCCAATTAACCCAATGAGGTAAGAAGGTAATGCTCGAAATAGATATGATAAGAATAAGTGAATTCAAATTATTCATTAAGCTTGTAAACAAAAAAAACAAGAGCAAAATTAATAAAATTATTGAAGTAATTGTAAATATCGAATAATACTGAAACCACCGTTCAAAAAAATTAAAAATTAAAATACCTGAGAACAAAATATTTAAGTATTTAATTAAATTTTGATTTATGAGAAATTTATATGTGAAATTAGAGATTTCTCGAAAAAATTGAAAAAATAAGATTATTAAACCCATATTAAAAAAAGGTACTACTCTGCCATTCCATAAAGCACTTTCTGGCCCATAAAAAAATACAAATGTTGAAAAAATTACTAGATAATAAGCAAAAGATGAAAATTCATTATTTTTTTTAAGTCTAAATGTAAGTAAAACGATAACTACTAGCACAAACATAGGTATTAAATCTGATTTTATTAAATCTGATATTTTGGTATAAGGGGTATACGACATATTTGTCGTATATTCCAAATTGTAAAATAACGAATAAGCAAATCTTAAGCTAAAAAATAGAAATATAAAAAAACTAGATATTTTTGTATTTCTATTTTTATCAGAAAGAAAAAACTGAAATGCATAATATGGAATGAAAATCATAAATGGAATAATATGTGAAAGTACTGAAAGTCCTAAAAAAATAGCACTAATGATTAAACTTTTTTCTTTTTCTATTTTTAAAAAATAAACACCTAGCAATATAAAACCTAAAGAAAATGTAAATGAATACTGACCAGCTAAAGTTGAAGCTAAATTCCCACCATAAATTGTAAATGATTCAGTAAAAATGTATGTAAAGCCAGCTATTGAGCCAATAATTGAAAATTTATTTTCTTTTATGCTAAATAATCGTTCAACACTTACCACTAATACTACTTGTGAAAAAACTACCATTATTTTAAATGCAACTGAAAAAGGAAAGGCAAAACTAAATATAGAAACAATTACTGGTGGTAGAGGAAAATAGAAATAATAAAGAGGGTAACCGGCAAACCAATCATTCGACCAGCCTCTTAGATTGAAATTTTTAAAAAGGTTTTCTACAAAAAAATGAGTAGGAACAATGTGTGCTCCCATGTCACCACCTGTTGGTAAAGTGTTAGTGAAGACTAAATCTATTCTTAAAAAAATTAATAAAAATACACCTAATATTACTTTTTGTGCAGTTTCAAAATCAATATACTTAATTTTGTTCATTAAGGTTCTTACCTAAATATTTAGTTTTTCTTTTTCCATTTTCTGTCCAAACTGCATACCAATATGGACCATGTGGACATGATGAGCAAGATTCTTTTCCACATTTAATATTTTTAGCTCTATAACTAATCTTTAAATCATTATTACTACTTAACTTATTATCAACTAATAACTTAACTCTTTTTAAATCAGACTCATTTAGTTCAGATAAACCTTCTAGAATATCTTTGTCAATCATAACTAAAATGTTAGTTGATAGTTTTAAGTTGTTAGGAACTCTAAATGAAAAAAATAGTATATTTGAGTGGAGGTGTTGGGGGTGCAAAATTCGCAAAAGGACTCTATGCACTAAAAAATACTAATCTAACAATTTTGGTGAATACTGGTGATGACGAGTTTATTAATGGTGTTGCTCTGTCTCCAGATATTGATACCGTAATTTACAACTTAGCTGAAATTCAAGGTGAATTTGGTTGGGGAATAAAAAATGATAAATTTTCAGTTCATGGTCATTTCAATAATTATATAAAAACTAATTTTAAGATTGGCGACAAAGATTTAGGATTGAACTTATTTCGAAATCAATTGCTTTATGAAGGAAGAACACTAACTGAAGTTACAAAACTTATAAAAAATAAATTCAAAATTTCATGTGAAATATTACCTATGACTGATAGCAGTGTGCAAACCAAGTTAGTTACCAAAGATAACAAATTATTAGATTTTCAAGAATACTTTGTTAAAAGACAGGGAAAACCTCGTCTTAAAAATATTATTTATAAAGGATCATCTAAGGCAATAGTTAGTGTTGAATTAATTAGAAAAATTAAAGAAGCTGATATTGTCATTATTGGGCCTTCCAATCCTTTTCTTTCTATTGGGCCAATACTTTCACTAAAAAAAATAAAAAATGAATTAAAAAATCACAAAAATGTAATTGTTATTTCACCATTTATTAACAAAAAAGCAATAAAAGGACCGTCTGAAAAAAACTTCATAGATCTTGGATACAAACCAAATATTGAAGGGGTAAAGAAGTATTACAAGAATGTTGGCAAAAAATACTACGTTCAATTTGGTGATAACGACTACAGCAGTAATGTTGTTGAAGAAAATATTTTATTCAAAAATAAAAACGATGCAATTAAACTTGCAAAAATAATTTTAGAAAATGAATGAAATAAGAATCCTGCCCCTACTTGATATACCTGAAATTTCAAGTGGAGATAATTTAGCTCTTTTAATAATCAACGCTATTGAAAAATCTGAAAATAAAATCGTTGAAAACGATGTTTTGATTGTTACTCAAAAAATTGTTTCAAAAAGTGAAGGAATGGTCAGAAATTTAGAAAAAATTAGTTTTAATGATTTGTTAAAAGAAGAAACAGTAAAAATAATCAGAAAAAGAGGTGATTTAGTAATTGCTCAAACTAAACATGGATTTATTTGTGCAAACGCAGGTATAGATAAATCAAATGTTGAGAGCAATTTTGCTTTATTACTTCCAAAAGATCCTAATAAATCTGCCCATTCAATAAGAATGAAATTAGAATCTCATTTTCAAATTAAATTAGCAGTGATTATTTCAGATACTTTTGGTAGAGCTTGGAGAAAAGGACAAGTTAACTTTGCTATTGGTTCATCTGGTATTAATCCGATCGTTAACTATATAGGAACTTTAGATACATTTAAGAATGAATTACAAGCAACAGAGATTGCTATAATAGATGAGCTTGCAAGCGCAGCAGAGCTTGTTATGGAAAAATCTATTAACGTGCCTGTTGCAATTATAAGAGGAGTTAATTTTGAAGCATCGGAATTAATTAGAGATAACTCAGAAGATTTTTTTCTTTAAATTTTTAACCACTCAAAAACTTTTTTCATGCCTTGATTCAAGGTAAACTTAGGCTCCCAATTTAATTTTTCTTTGGCAAGACTATTATTAAGCACACTACGCTTTAGCTCACCTTTTCTCGCTTCTGCATATATTGGTTCAATTTCTGATGAGAACTCTTTTTGCATTGATGACACTAAATCATTTACTGATGTTTCTACACCAGTCCCTAAATTTAAAAATAAATTTTCATTATTTGCTGCTGCGAGAATTAAAGCAGAGACTACATCTTTTACGAATATGTAGTCTCTAGTTTGATTGCCATCACCATAAATTGTAGGTTGTTCACCATTAAGAAATTTGTTAGCAAAAATAGAAACTACACCAGCTTCTCCATTGGGATCTTGTTTTGGACCATAAACGTTTGATAAATTTAAGATGGAGTAACTAATTTTTGAATCATCTAGCATAATTTCTATTAGTTCATTTAGCCTTTTTTTTGCGACTCCATATGGTGATTCCGGCTCACCCGCAAAATCTGTTTCTGATGTTGGGATGACTTCGGGTTCGCCAAAAATTGTTCCACCTGATGAAGTGAAAACAAATTTTTTACAATCTGTTTTTAGTAATGTTTGTATAAGCTTTATAGGTTGCAATATGTTATGTTCAAAATCTAATGCAGGATTTTCAACTGAAATAACAACTGAAGATTGAGCAGCTAAATGAAAACAGACATCTGGATTAAAGTTTTGAATCTTTTCTAATGATTCTTTTGAGCCGAGTTCATCAACTATGAATTCAAAATCATGATTAAAGTCTAGATTTGTTTTTTTACCTGTTAATAAATTATCTATAACTAATAAAGAATTCTCTTTTATTTTTATTAATTCTTCAACAAGATGAGAGCCTATAAATCCTGCTCCACCAGTAATTAATATTTTCAAAATGTTTCTCTGTAGATCATATCTTTAATAGTACTTCCACTTTTAACAATTGAATGCTCTGAAATAATTGAATTTTCTATTATCACATTTTCTTCTATTGTTGAATTATCTAAAATGACACTATTTATTACACTAACTTTATTGAAAGATATACTCACATTATTTCCTATCCAGTAGTTTTCATTAATATTTAAATGGGATTCTATAAAAGAATCTTTGGTTCCAACGTCTTTCATTGCTCCAGTAACTGTAAAATTTTTGAGTAAAGAGTTTTTTGCTAAGTTAGGAAATAATTGTTTTTCAAAACTACATGGTATTTCAAGCTTGTCGATAATTTTTTCAATATCAGATTTATGCAAATGATACAATCCAACACTAATTTTATTTCCAAATCTGTTATCAGATGGTTTTTCAATAAATTCACTTATCAAATTATTTTGAGAAATAGATAAAACTCCATATCTTGTTGGGTCATCAACCTCTATAGAGCCGATCGTTGAAACTAAATTTCTTTCTGCCTCATAAATGAATTGACCTAGATTGATGTTTAATAATAAGTCACCATTCATACAATAGAATTTCTCTGGAAAGCTCTCCAAATTCTGTACTATATACCCAGCAGTGTCTAACTTAGTTTCCTCAACTAATAAATTGAATCTAAATTTTGAATTGATTTGATATTGCAGCCATTGATCCCTGTGCTTAGAAGAACAAATTAAATTAAAATTAAAATTTGAAACCTTCAGATACTCCTCGAATATGTATTCAATTATTGGTTTGTTTTTAATTTTCAATAATGCTTTTGGTATTCCAATAGAGAGTGGTTGAAGTCTTGTAGCTTCTCCACCAACCAATAAATAAACTTCATTCATGTTTTAATAATAAGTTTTTAAAATCATTAAAAGAACTATCTATACTCAAAGACATTACGTCATCCCAAAGTTTTCTACTTTTTTCTTCAGTAATGAAATTATCCATATTTTTAATAAATTTTTTCTGTAAAAATGGCAAAGCCTCTTTTCTTCTACTTGGATGACCTATTGGATTAATTATTGTAATTTTATTTGAAGAAGTGCCATCAATGTAATTTAATTGTATTGAATTAGATATATCTCTTTTTGAAAAATCATAATAATTTTTTGTAAATTCATCACTTTCTTGAACCAAAATTTTACTTCTTAATGACTCAATTTGATCGAAAAACTTAAAATTGTCAAAATACATATCATATGTTAAATTTCCACATAACAAAGCCGCAGAAACCATATACTCAAGGCTATGATCTCTATCAGAAGGGTTATTTAATTCTTTTTTATTTGCAATAATTCTTACTGCAGGCTCATGAGTTGTAATCTGAATGTTTTCAATCTTGTTTTTATTTATAATAAACTCGTTGTGTAAGTGAGTAGCTGCTTCAATTGCAGACTGTCCGTGAAACTCTGCTGGGTACAATACTTTAAAAAGGACATTATTGATAACCCAATCGTTTAACGGTTTACCAAACTCTAGTTGTTCTCCGGCTAAAAAATTTTGCTCGAAACCCCATTTAGTGTTATTTTGTATTCCAGAATAAGTTTCATCTTCAAACTGGCTTATTTTCGATAACTCAACTGCTCTTTTAGAAGCATCAGCAGCTGCCCAACTTTTTCTTTTACCTACATTAGGTATATGCCTGTAGCTTCTCAAAGTTGGACCATCTTGAAGAATATTATTAATCGTTCTTTTAATAATATTCTCATCACCTTTATTTAGCAGAGAAGTAAATACTGAACCTGAAGCTAATTTTACATAGAAAACATGATCAAAGCCTTTGAGGTTTAGTGAAGTTCCAAGGGAAAGTGCACCTTGAATTTCATATGCTTGAATTAATGAGCGAATAAAATCATCAAATTTACATTCATCATTTAAATTAAAATAGCTATATATTGCACCAAAATTATCAGATGGGTGAGCCCACTCTTTTGCTAAAAATGTATCGTTATAATCAAACCATCTAGTCAACGTTGTGAGATACCAAGCTGTTGTTTGAAAGTTTTTATAATTATTAATTGTTTTAAATGGGTTTGTTAGGTTAGAATTTTCAAAATTCATTAAAGCGAAATCTACAACTTCTTTATGTGACGAAGCTTCAAAAATACAACCTACAGTATCTAAAAGTGCTAATTTTGCCGAAAAAAAGCTCTCTTGAGTTATTTCTATCGGATTTTTAAAATATTCAGAAATAATATTGTCAATAGTGTTATTGACCAATTTTATCTTTCGCTTGGACCAATATATTTTGCAGCTGGACGAATTAGAACATCTTGATCATGTTGTTCAAAATAATGTGCTGACCAACCAGCTATCCTTCCAGCAACAAAGATTGGTGTGAATAAGTCTATATCAAAACCAAGTTCATAAAGAAGCAAACCTCCATAGAAATCTACATTTGGAAAAAGTTTTTTTTCAGTATCCATTAATGAATCTATTTCTTTTGCAATTTTAAATCTATTAATAGCTTCTTCTGATGTGCTTAACTTCTCTACCCATGATTTTACAATCGGACTTCTTGGATCTTGAATCTTGTAAACTCCATGTCCAAAACCCATTATTTTTTTCTTTGCTTCTAAAAGCTTTAGAACTTCAGCTTTGGCTTCATTAACATTTGAAAACTGAGTAATCATTTTTACCGCTTTTTCATTTGCCCCACCGTGTAACTCGCCTTTTAAAGTGCCAATACCAGATACTATTGAACTAGTTAAGTCCGACCTAGTTGAAGCAGTTACTCGAGTTGCAAATGTAGAAGCATTGAATCCATGTTCTGCGTATAGAATTAAAATATCATCTAGTGCTTCAATTTTTTCTGAAGAAACGTTGTCTTTAAGCATAGAGCTAGCAACAACATATTCATTTATGAAATTTGTCGAAACCGCATCATTAAGTACTGAAATGACATAGCAATTTACAGCACAAAGTTTAGCAGTAGCATCCAACCTATTAATTCCTTCATATTCACCTACTAATGAAGTGATAACTTTTAAAACGTCCATTGGGTGCATCTTGTCTTTTATTTCATCAAGAACACTATTTAAAAAATTATTGTCATACATTTCAACAAAGTGAGCTTTATAGTAATTTTTAAAATCTGACCCATCTAATTTATTTTCAACAATTAGTGCAGCAACATCTTCATATGCGTTTTTTTTGGTAAGTTCAACAGCATCATAGCCACGATATCTTAGAGAGGTACCTTCTCTGCCTACAGTAGAAATAGCAGTTTCACCTGCAATAACTCCTCTTAAGCCTGGTGAATAATCCATCGATTCAATTGTACATTAGTGAATTTATAAGTCTAGAAATTAATCTTCCAAAGTAAGTGTTTGAATATAGAGGAGTTATCATTTTCATATGGCACAAATTCATAATTTAGAAGAAAGGACTAGATTTGGATCTAGATATGTTGCTGGATTCATTTTATTAATTTCCAGTATTTTATTAGCTGCATGGGTTGGTTTCTTTCTCTTTTTACCACTAAAGTCTGGGATGAGTGTAGTTAATTCTTTAGAAGAAAAATTTCTACCTCGTGCTGAAGGCATGGTATTAAATTTTGTCACTTTATCTGAACCATCTGCAATTATTACAGCTGATAATAAAATTCTTGATGAACTACATGATGGATTAAATCGTGATCCAGTTGCGTTGTCAGAAATACCCCCTTTTGTAATCAACACACTACTTGCTGCAGAGGATAGTAATTTTTACACCCATCAGGGAGTTGATTTTATAGCTATTTTAAGTGCTGTTGTTGACAATTTAAGAGGAGTAACTAGAGGTGGTTCAACAATAACATCACAAGTTGCAAAGCAATCTTTCGTTGGAGATGAAATTTCAATTAGAAGAAAAATTGCAGAAGCAGTTGTTGCTGCCGAACTAGAAAGAAGATATTCAAAAGACCAGATTTTAGAATATTATGTAAATTCAATATATTGGGGAGCAGGAGCATACGGAATTCAATCTGCAGCACTCGAGTACTTCAATAAAGACATCCGTGATATCACACTTGACGAAGCTGCAACTTTAGTTGTTATTATCAGAAGCCCTGCTTACTACAATCCAAGAAAATATCCTGAGAGAGTTGTAGAAAGAAGAAATGATGTTTTGGATGTAATGTTAAAAGAGGGTTTTATTGTAGCCATCCAAGCCCGTTCGGCTAAGCTTGCTCCATTAAATGTGGTTGAATCAATAGATGAAGTTGCCCAAGCAGACCATGTGGTTGCTGAGGTAAAAAGACAACTTTTAAACGATCCCCAGTTTGCTGTGCTTGGCAATACTAAAGAAGATAGAAAACAAAAAATCTTTGGATGTCCATCTGATGATTCTTCCTGCAGTGGTGGTGGTGGACTGAAAGTTTATATAACTTTAAATTTAGATTTACAACAACATGCAAATTCAGTTTTAAATACTTGGGTTCCTCCTAAAAGCGAGAATGATGAAACAGATGATCCTAAACCAACAGGTGTGATTACATTAATAAACAATTACACAGGAGCTATAGAAGTTATGGCATCAGGTTTACCTTTTGAAGAAGAACAATTTAATTTAGCTACTCAAGGTAAAAGAAATCCGGGATCTGCTTTTAAACCGATAACTTTACTCGCCGCTTTAGAAGCTGGTGATAAGCTTTTTAGTTACAGAGATTCGAGAAGTCCTGTGGAAATTGACTGTGGATATCCATGTGCGCCAGATGGAATAGGAACCAAATGGGTTGTAAGAAACTACGGAACATCAATTACTGCAGATAGATATTTAAATAAAATATCTGCACAAAACAGGTCAATTGAACTTCAATGTCTTGGTTACCATGTTGAAGAATTAAAAAATAAAGATTTTTTAGAACAGTTTCCGCTTGCAATAAATCTTGATGATTTTCCAGAAGAGAAAGATAAGCTAATTGAACTGGGAAAAGCTTTAGGTCAAATTGATGAGAATGGTAATCAAATTATTTATCAAGAAAATACAAACGGAGTTAATTTTCCTGAAGGCACAGTAGTTATTTCTGATACTCAAAAAATTGAGAACCAGAATAATTTAATACAAATTGACATTGATAGTGATGCTCAATCAGTTTATAAACCTTGTAATGACAAATCTGAATATAATAGGTCCGTAAAATTGCTTGATACATCAGGAATGATTTCTTTAGAAGAAGCAACTCGTCGCTCCATAAACACAGTTTTTGCTCAGCTAGCTTCAGAAGTTGGAGGTGAAAAGCTTGCATATACGGCAAAAAGGATTGGAATAAATTCATACTTAGAACCTGTAATTTCTCTTACACTTGGTGCTGGTGCTGTAACTCCAATTGAAATTGCTTCAGCGTACTCTTCATTTGCTACCAATGGTGTCTTGGCTCCTCCTTACTTAATTGAAAGAATAGAGGATGTTAATGGAGATGTAATTTATCAACATATTGTTTCGCAAAGAATTTCAATACCAGATCCAGCTGCGGCTGCAGCAGTTAGAAAAACTTTAGAAGTTGCAGCACAGATGGGTACTGGTACAAGAGCAGTTTTAGATGATAGACCTATTGCAGGAAAAACAGGAACACATCAAGGATTTAGAGAAGCTTGGTTCATTGGTTTTATACCTCAATACACGTCTTCAGTTTGGGTTGGGTTTGCTGAAGAACAATTACCTTTAACAAACGTTGAAATTAATGGCGAAGTTATTTCTAATGTTTCAGGTGGAAGAGTTCCAGCGCCTATGTGGAAAGAATTTATGACAAAAGTGGTAGAAAACTTAGAAATAGCTGACTGGCCAGAAGATCCGAGTGATATTGAAAAATATTATGAAATTCCTAAAGTACTAATTCCCCAATTATTAGGATTAAATGTACTTGATGCAGAAGAAATTGCATTCTCAACTTATTTATTACCAAAAATAGTACTTGTAGATTCAGATGAAGTTCCTGGGTTAGTTTTAACACAAAGTATTGAAAAGGATGAAGAGGTTCCAGAAGGAACAGAAATTATTTTAGAAGTTTCTGGTAATAAATATTCTGCAGCAATTCCAAATATACCACCATGTACATACACAGTTGAGGAAGCAGAAAATTTGATAAAAGAATTTATGCGTGAAAGCAATGTTATTTTATTTTTACAAAAAAACTATGAATCAACTGAAACACAAGGTTGCGAGAGTAAAGTAATTGGAACCAATGTTGCCCAGGGGGCTACAGTTTCAACTGGAGATACAATTATTTTTATTGTAAAAAGTAGTAACGAAGATTCTTAATTTAATGAATTTAAGAAATTAAATAGACCAATAACTCCAAAGCCAGTTCCACCTTTTGGGGTAAGAGGATCGTTATCTCTAGATCTGGCAGGTCCAGCAATATCTAAATGCAACCATTGAATGTTGTTAATAAACTCTTCAAGCAACAACGCTGCAGTTATTGCTCCACCAAAGCTACCACCAGTGTTTTTCATATCAGCTATATCTGATTTAATTAATTTTTTATATTGTTTTTCTAGTGGTAACTGATGATATCTTTCGTGACTTAATTTATTAGATTCTAAAAATTGGTTAGCGAGTTCTATATTATTTGAAAATACCGCACCTACTTCCAGTCCGAGTGCAACATAGGATGATCCAGTTAAAGTTGCAACATCGCAAATTATATCTGGATTAAACTCACTAGCATACGCTAAAGCATCCGCCATTATTAACCTACCTTCGGCATCAGTATTTAAAACTTCTATAGTTTTTCCATTTCGCATTTTGAGAACATCTCCTGGACGAATTGCTGTACCGCTTGGCATATTTTCAACTAAAGGTGTATATACTGTCAAACCGATATCTACACCTTGTTTAGCTAAAAGAGTAATTAATCCCCAAGCAGTTGCTGCACCAGCCATATCCGTTTTCATTGTTTCCATACCAGAAGGAGATTTTAAAGATAATCCACCAGAGTCAAAAAGGACACCCTTACCAATAAGTGCTATTTGTTTTTTTGCTTCAGTATTATATTTACCTACTAAAAAGTATGGATCTTTTATCGAACCGCTAGCAACGCCAAGCACTCCACCAAAATTATTTTCAATTAGCCAATTTTTATCATATACAACTAATTCAATATTTACATTGCTTATCAATTCTTTAACTTTATTAATAAAAAACTCAGGAGTTTTTGTTAAAGATGGGTAATTCACCATATCTCTAACCCAAAAAACTGAATCAATTTTATTATTAACCTCTTCTTCAAAATTTGAATCTTTAATAGAAAATTTTGGCTTATTTTCTTTTTTGCTTAAAAATATGTCGAAATCATAGGCTGAAAGTTTTAAACCAAATTCAAATGAATAAGAATCAATATTTGAATTTATTGAAATAATATTTAATTCGTAATCTTTTTTTAATTTACTTCCAATTTTTGAACCAAGTTCTACCCAGTCTAAGACTTCGTCACAGCCACTTATTCCTATAACTATTGATTCATTATCTGACTTGCTAAGAGTTTTTGGTATAAAAATATAAGAATTTTTTTTGGCAGTAAAATTATTTATTTGAAGAAATTCATCAAACAAGTCTTTGTTATGAAAATTATCCAATAATTTATCATCTAATTGATCAACAAAATAAGCATCTAAAATCATTTACTTGCAGTCCATTCTTGTTCAAAATCTCTAGCTATCATCCAGAGCAAATCGGATAAGCGATTTAAGTATACAACAACTAAAGAGTCATTAATTTCAAAAGATTTTTGCCAAGTTACACATTTTCTTTCAGCACGTCTAGAAACCACTCTACACCAATCAAAGTTTGCGGCAATATTATTTTCCCCTGGAACAACAAAATAGTTTGGAATACCATTTTTTTCGGTAAGGTAATCAATATCTTTTTCTAGATTTTCAATCATATTTTTAACAACAAGAGTTTCTCCTGGTTTAAGTTTTACACGATTTTCTTTAGATGTTGCTAACTCAGCCCCTACAATAAACAATTCTCTTTGAATTTTTAAAATAAGCTCTTTAGTTGAGAGTGGTAATTTTTTCTCAGATCTAAGAAGGCCCAAAGCTGCTGTCAATTCATCAACGGAACCATAAGCTTCAGGAGAAATACTATCCTTATCTACTTTTCCTCCGAAGAGCAGATTTGTTACCCCTTTATCTCCTGCTTTTGTATAAATCTTCATAATTTTAGAATAGCTCAAATAGAAAGTATCATTGCCCCACTAGCACCTATTGATAATAAAAGTGCTAAATAACTCAATCCAGTGCTTGCCATGACTCCAGTATATGACTTCTCCCCAAGTGATTTATACGAACCTAAAGATAACAATGCTGTTGAGGCAAGTAGACTAGCAATGACATTTCTAAATGTATTAGTACTAAAAATAGTTAAGATTTCAAATTTAAAATTATTCTCATAAATAATAAAAATAATCAACAGCAATACAGCAAGAAATGCTGCAGTCAATGAGATTTTTTTCATACCTTCTCTTGAAATTGTTGGGTCTACTAAGTACCAATGTCCGATCATCATCGACGAAAATATAGACGAAACTAACAAAAAGTTTAATATTTCGAATGAAAATGACATATTGGTAAAAAAAGAATTTTCTAAATATAGAGAATATATAAGTAGACAAAAACTTGATAACCCGAATAGAATGCTTTCCTTTTTTTCAATTAATAACAAGTAAATTATTAATAAAAATATTCCTGAAAATATTTTTAAATTTTGATTTAAAAATAGAATTAATGAAATTAATGAAACGAAAAGTATACTGAACCCCTTTCTAGGTTTTACTGAAAAATTAATGTATAAAATAAATGGAATACAGAATACCAAAATATAACTTACATAACTATTCAACTGCATTTCATATTTAGGATAATATAGAATCGGAATATGAAAGATAAAAAACTCTTTAAAGGAGCATTATTTTGCTCAATCTCACTTATCTTATTAATTTCTACCATAAACAGGTATGAAATTAATCAATTAATAACAATTACCTCTTTAGTAAGCTTTATGATTTATTACTTTTTATTTTATTTTTCTCTTAAAGCTTTTCGTATTAACAAATTTTTAGGATTAATCCTCTTTTTAAGCACTTTTCTATTGGTTCCAAATTTATTTAACAATGATAATGGACAGTTATTTCCAATTACCTATACCTTATTTATTAGTTATTTTTTGTTAACTTTAGGACAAATGATGTTTAAAAAATGGAAAAAACGCACTGAATTGTGATAAAAATTTTTAACTATTCTAAAATGAGATAATGAAAATAGGGCTTAAAAATTTCATATTATTTATATTTGTTTTTTTAATTAGTTTTTTTTATAGTTCAAAAGAATCTAACTCAATTTCTGCCTTACCAATTTACACTACTACTTTTTCAAACTGTGTAGATAATGCTGTTGCCCCACTTGATACATTAATTGATATTCAAAGATTTTTAAATTGCAACGGCTTTAATCCTGGGCCAATAGATGGTGTGCCAGGAAATAGAACTACTGGTGCTGTTAAAAGTTTCCAACAAACGGTTGGTCTATCTGCAGACGGAGTTATTGGCCCTGCCACTAAGCAAGCAATGAGAGCATACAGTGCAGTGAGTTTTACTTTTAAAGGTAGCGGATGGGGTCACGGTGTTGGGTTAAGCCAATATGGCACTAAGGGATTAACAGAACTTGGTGCAAGCTTTTGTTCTAACACTAGTTCATGTAATTCGGATGAGGTTATTAAGTATTATTTCCAAGGTACCAACGTGCAAAGTTTAGGTGATATATCTCTTTCTTCGCCTGACATTGCAACAACTAATAATGCGCTCTGGGTCGGACTAGCAAGAAACGTAACGTCAATATCGCTCACAACCTTACCTTCTTCAAGTCCGCCAACACTTTTTATTTGTCAGGATGGCTTAAACCAAACTGCTGGAGTTCAATCTTTTTTAGTAAGTCGTGGATTTGAACCTGGACCTATTGATGGAGCATTTGGAGAAAAAACGGCTGGCGCATTGAGAAACTATCAAGCTTCTGTTGGCTTGAATCAATCTGGGACCATTGATGATGCAACATTATCTAAAGTTAAAGAAGAAGCGCAGGCTGATGGTCCTTGTGAATCAGAATATGGACCGTTAAAGATTAGTGGTGGTGCAACAGTAAATATTATCAACGCAAATGGAGGATGTTATTTTACCGGCCATCCTTTAGTAACTAAAGCAACTTCAGGATGTAACATCGGTATCAAATGGTCTGATGGGGGAAGAATTAGAGTTGGCCCTCGAGAACATAAACATGGTGAATTAAAACTGCGATCAAAATCAGTATCTTCAGGTTTTCATGTTTCACTTGCAGTTAATCTAGAAAAGTATTTATATGGATTAGCAGAGATGCCTTCCCATTGGAATGTAAAAGCTTTGGAAGCGCAAGCCCTTGTTGGTAGAAGTTATGCAGTTTATCATTACTTGAGCAAAGATATACCTAGCTCAAGAACTAATTTAGATGCAGGTTTAAGTGATGCTCAAAAAGCATATTGCTGGTGTCATATTGGATCTACTGCATCGAGTCAATATTATTACGGATACTTAAAAGAAATTGCAGGTCCAAACTGGGTACAAGCAGTTAACAATACCGCAAGTAAAGTTATAACTTATAACGGTGGATATACCCAGAGTACAGTTATTCAAGCATTCTATTCATCATCTACAGGTGGAAAAACAAATACAAACTCAGTAGGTTTTGGCTCCTCTACAAATTGGCCTTATTTAGTTAGTGTGGATGATCCATGGTCTATAGATAATAGAGTTGGCAATCCAAAAGCAGCTTGGTCATATGATTTTAGTGCATATCAGTTATCTAAAAATATTTTATGTGGTGATGATCCTTGCTTTGATTCTATAACAGATATTTACGTATCCTCTGCTTCGAGTTCAGGAGCTGCAATTGAAGTGACTTTGAAAGGTTACAAAAATGGTGCTGCTAAATCAGAAACTAAATCTGGTCGAAATATAAAAGCACAATTAGGATTTTCATCGCATTATTTTCATACATCTAGCCAATCTGATGTATCCAATTTAACAGTTGGACCAGTTACTGTGAATTCGACTTCGAGTAATGATGGTGTCACTACTTCGACTGGGGACACTCCTCAATATGCGACTTCATCTAAAGGACTTAGCTTTCTCTCAAATTCTGGATTATTAAATTTATGCATTGAAAGTTCTTCTGCGTGTCAGGCTAAAGCAATTACAAGAGAAGAAGTAGCTGCTATAGTAGTAACCGCTAGTCAGCTTCCATTAACTTCTCCAAACGCATATAGTGACGATGACTTAAGTGTTTATCAAAAAGCAATAAATGCAATTCCTTATTATGGAATGAATAAATGTATAAGTGGATCTTTCCAATTCCAACCAACCGAAACAGTATCTCGTGAACAATTTGTTTGTATATTAGTTAATGGTATAAATGCGGGTTCTACAAATAATTTAGAAGGATCAACTGATTTATATAGTGATATAGGTGCAAGTAATTTTATAAATGAAATAAAAATTTTAGGTTCAAAAAATGTTATTCCTTCCTGCAGTTCTATCAATGAAAAATTTTGTCCTTCAAGAAAAATAACTATTGGTGAAGTTTCATATATTATTGACAAAATGATTAATAATAATTTAGTACCTAGTTCAGTTTTTACTCAAAATATTTATCAAGATGGTTGGACTACTTCTGTTGGCGAAGTTGTAGATGCTAATTCAACTGCAGTCACAAACCCAAATGCTGGAAATGATAATTGTATCCCGAGTGATAATTCAAGTTTAATTGTTAATTCTACTTTAGACGTTCAACAGTTTCTTTCAGATAACGGTTACAACCCAGGACCAGTAGACGGTCAAGCTGGACCAAAAACCTTGGCTGCTATAAAGCTCTTTCAATCTGATAAAGGACTTTTTGCAGATGGTGTTGTTGGAAATAAAACTAAAGCAGCAATGCGAGAACATACTGGATGTGAAGGGGCTAACACGTGTATTGCAAGAGACAATACAAAAGCTAACCTTGAATCTGTTTCAGGTATTCAGACTTTCTTAGCAAATAATGGTTTTAACCCAGGAATTATTGATGGAAAACTTGGATCTTATACAAATGAAGCTATAAAAGCATTCCAAAGAAAAGTAGGTTTAATCCCAGATGGTACCGTAGGAAATAGAACTAAAGCTGCAATGAAAGCTTACACTGGCTGTTAATCGAAAAAACTTAATATTTCTAGTTTTATTTTTTCTGCTTCAAATTCAAAATGTTTTACTAAATCTTTTTCAGGAGCTGATTCGCCAAATGTTTCAACAGAAAATGATTTAGTAATGTTTCCTACATAATCTTTCCAACCAACAGAACGTCCTAACTCAAGAGTAAAAATTAAATTATTCATTGTAAAATTTTTATTTTTAGTTGATTGAAATTTATTTAATATTGGGGCACTAATAATCTGAACAGATTTATCATTCAATACTTCCCTAACTCGAAAAGCAAGATGCAATTCAGAGCCTGTTGCTATAAGGGTTAAGTCATTACCCTTGGCTATTTCATATGCTCCTGTAATAAAGTCTTCATAGCTGACCTGTACATCAATATACTCTAGATCTTGTCTAGTTAAGACCAGAACTTTAGTCTTATTGTTTTTTGTAAATAAATACTTATAGCTATGTTGAATTTCAATGCTGTTAGATGGTCTTATTACATCTATGTTTGGAATTAACCTAAGTGACAT
>JAQCEB010000011.1 GCA_027729925.1 Actinomycetota bacterium | reverse complement strand
TCAGCAGTAAGTAAATGCATATTATCTTTAGCTAATTTTCCAATATCAGACCTACCTGTAGCAGTCAAATAATCTACCCCTTTTATATCGAAAGGGAATATAGAACATGTTGCACCAATTTCAGCACCCATATTAGTAATTGTTGCTTTTCCTGTAGTTGAGATAGATTTAGTTCCCTCACCAAAATATTCAACGATTGCATTAGTACCACCTTTTACAGTTAATATTTCTGCAACTTTTAAAATAATATCTTTTGGAGAAGTCCAACCACTCAAAGAACCTGTTAATTTAATACCTATAAGTTTTGGTATTTTAGTATTAAATGGCATTCCAGCCATAACATCAACAGCATCTGCGCCACCTACACCAATTGCAATCATTGCTAAACCACCTGCATTTGGAGTATGGCTGTCAGTTCCAATCATCATTCCTCCAGGAAAAGCATACTGCTCTAAAACTACTTGATGAATAATTCCAGCTCCGGGTCCCCAAAATCCAATATTAAATTTTTGTGATGCGGTTCTTAAAAAATCAAATACTTCTTTATGTGTTTTATTTGCTACTTTAAGATCACTATTAGCCCCTTCATAAGCTTGGATTAAATGGTCACAATGAACAGTTGTTGGTACTGCTGTTTCAGATAATTCTGCTTGCATAAATTGTAATAAAGCCATTTGAGCTGTTGCGTCTTGCATAGCAACTCTATCAGGTGAAAAATCCCCAAATTCTAATCCTCTATCAAGTGAGATTTCATTAATATTTTTTGCATGTCCATACAATATTTTTTCTGCCAAAGTTAAAGAATCTTTTTTTCTGCTTCTTAATTCATCAATGTTTTTCTGAAGTGTTTGATAAACACTTTCAACAAGTTGAATATGAGTTTTTGAAAGGTCCATGTTGATAATTATATATTTACTTCGGTGTAATCAACAGATTATCGATATTCTGAACAAGTTGTTTTAAACTCACAATATTGACACCAGTCACCGATAGTGTACCTTGTCGATAAAGCATCAAATGGTAACCATGACGCAGGTTTCTTTGAGATTTCAATAAATTTCTTTTTTACTGAGTCCAACTCACTTAATTCAAATCTTCGTTCTTTATTAAAAGTTTGATCATTAAGTGAATAAACATGTAAAACAATAACTTCTTCCGTTCTTAAAATTAGTGAAGCACCTAAAGCATAAAGTTGAGCCTCCAACAAATCTTCTGGTATTTCTGGACGTGTCTTAAGTTCAACGATTATAGGGACTCCATCCGCGCGACCAACAAGATCTGCTTTGCCCATAAAGATAGTTGCAACTTTTTTTTCTATTACTTCTCCATCTTTGGTACTTACTCCATCAACAATGCAAGTAAAACCTAACTGATACTCAGAATCTGTAATTTTTAAATTCTTGTATTCTTTCAGTTTTGTTATTAACTCAGAATATTTCTTGAATAAATTTTCTCGTAACGTTGCTTCTTCATCAGTTGTTAAGTCATTAAATAAATCTATATTTTTAACGTCCAAGAAATTTTGATTATTAACCAACATTTGCTGTGTATAAGTGTGAAATTTAGTTGCTGTTGATTCAGTTTCAAATTCAACAAAATCTTCCCTAGGAATTCCATATTGTACATTCCATGCAGCTCTTCTCTCACAATTATTAAGTTTTACCAAGTTCGTTTTTGAAATCTTTACTTCACGAACACGATTTGTGATTTTGTCAGAATTAATTAGTGGAAACTGTCCGCATCTTGACGCCATGTTGCAAATACTGCAATGATCACCTGGATTTCGTTTCTGTCTATTAGTAATGTAGGATTTTAATATTTCAAAATGTTGTTCAATAATAGCATCTGGATTATCAACTAATTCGATATCCTGCAGTTCATTCTTTTCAAGTGCAGCTGTTATATACTCTTCATTATCTTTTCTAAATTTAGTCAAAATAGCCCTATCAATAAGTGAAGGATCGGGGTCATGAGCTGTTTTTAATTTAACAAATTCAGTACTAACACCATCGTTATACGAATAAGTAAAATGAGAAGTTATTGCATATTCTTCGTTATTAATTACTTGAGTAGTATCTTTCGTTATATAGCTAAATTCAAACTCGGTATCTTTTTTTGGATAAAGCTCTCTATATTTTGAAAAGAGATTTGAGAGAATTTTTTTTTGTATCTCATCATAGAATTGAAAATTATTTTTTTCAGCTATTGCTATTGACGTTTCTTCGATTGCATCATTATTCATCCAGTCAATAATTGCTTGATTAAGATCTTTCCACCTTTGTAACTTTGGAGCTGCTAATTGATTATTTTTACCAAGTGAACTGTGGCATTCTGAAATTTTTTTTATTTGACCTGTTGAAAAAGTATTATCTTTGTCACTCATACATTGATTATAGCTAATGCATTGAGCACTTCAGGATTTGAACCTGTGACTTCTTCCTTGTAAGGGAAGAAGTCATAAAATAAAAAATTTTTTCTTTAAAATATTGGAGCGTTTGTAAAACTCTTAAAACAAAGCATGAAGGTATTGGAGTAATTGTAGAATACAAATATGCAAAAAAGAATATCTAAATCATTTAAAATAATATTCTCAAAACTCTACCCAAATTTAGAAAACAAGGAAATTGAAAATTCTGAACTTTACTTTAATTTTATTCTTAAAAATTACCCTGATAAAAGTGACGTTCAGCAACTAAAACTTTTCTTTTTTACCTTCTCACTAGGTTTAAGAAAAATATTCATAAGTGATTCGTCTATTCCAAAATTTATTAATAATTTACAAAGTTCAAACATTTCACTTTTACGAAAACTTGGATCAGGAATTATTGCATTATTTGGATTAAGCATTGCAAGATCTATAAATGGCGAAGGTTCGATCTATAAATACTTTGAATACCCAGTTTATAAAAATTCAAAAATTGATAAAAATGAAGTCACAATTCCTAAAAGTATTGAAATTGCCGTAATTGGTAGTGGATCTGGAGGTGGTATTGCTGCTAATGAACTTAATAAAAAATACGAGGTAGGAATTTTTGATAAAGGAAACTATCCAAATGGTGAAATTAATAATGAAACATTTGGTTATCACAATTTCTACGAAACCCATGCCATTCAGCAAACAAGAGGTTATAAAGTACTACTTTTAGCTGGATCAGGAATTGGCGGTGGAACTAGTATAAATTGGACTACTTCATTAAGAACTCCGGACAAGATACTGAGTGAATGGGATACTTTAACCGGGCAAGTTAATTATTTTAATTCAGATGAATTTAAAAGTAGCTTAGATTATGTATCTAATAACTTAAATATCAATGAAGCTAATAATAGAATCCCTCAAAAAGAACTAAAACTAGCTGAAGGTTTAAAACTTAACAACATAGGATATAAGATTATTCCAAGAAACACCAGGAGTTCTGATTTTACAGAAACAGGCTTTAGTACATTTGGTCATAATGATGAAAGTATAAATTCTTCATATAGAACTTGGTTCTCAAGTGAAAAATTTGTTACAGAAAATATTTTTAGCAATACAAAAATTCAAAGTCTAGTTATCTTAAATGGAAGAGCAACACATATAAAAGTTTTAAATAACGGAAAAGAACATACGGTTGCTGTAAATAAAGTAGTACTTGCTGCTGGTTCACTAAATACTCCTAAAATCTTGCTTAATAGTGGATATAAGAATAAAAATCTTGGTAAGCATCTAAAATTACATCCTGTTTCTGGCGTAGCGGGTAAATTCTCAGATAAACAAAAACCATGGGAAGGCAGTATGCAGGGAATTTATTCTGATGATTATTTATTCAGGAAAAATAATTTTGGTTATCTCTTAGAAGGACTGCCTATGCATCCCAGTCTTTTCTTTCCTTTTTTCCCAAATAATAAGGATAACTTTGAAGATTTTGTAAAAAGTTACAATTACTGGTCAGGGAGTATTGTTTTGACATCAGACACAAGTTCAGGCTCAATAGTGAATAAAAAGAACCAACATTTATGGAAATACAATTTAAATGACTTTGATCATGATAATTTACTTCACGGAATTGAAAATCTCGTTAGGGCTAATTATTTGGCTGGTGCTGAAGAAATTATGGTAGCAACTTCACCAACAATGCATTGGAAAAAATCTTCAAATGAAAATATTGAAAACTTCATAAAAAGAATAAGTGAAATAAAAAATCAACCTTACAGGATGCTTTTAGGATCTGCTCATCAGATGGGAACAGCGAGAATTAATCCTAATCCAGAATTAGGTGTTGTTGACATAAATGGTAAAGTTCATGGATTGGAAAATGTCTACATAGTGGACTCTTCGACATTCCCGAGATGTTCTGGTGTAAACCCAATGGTCACAATACAATCAATGAGCCATTTTTTGTCAAAAAAAATTTAATTAAGGATAGTTGATATCAGGTTCATAGAGTTGACCAGGATATTTCCCAAGATCAATAAACAATCCTTTACCTTCAATGTGAACTTTTTCATCTTTAGAAATTGAAGATTCAAGATAAAGCTTTTTACCTTCAATTTTCGTTACCCATGCATTAAGAACAAATTCTACTTCCACCGGTACAGGTGCTATGTAATTAATTTCTAAATTAGCTGTTACACAAGATCTTTCATGTGTAACACAAGAATACCCCATTAAATCGTCTAGAGCTGCAGATAATATTCCTCCATGAACTAATCCTGGACCACCTTGAAATCTAGATTCAAATGTATAATTCGTTACAATTTTTGAATCAGATAAAGTAGGTACAATTCTCATTCCATACTCATTTTGAGATCCAGATACAAAAGTTTCTGGCCACCATTCTGTCAATTTTTCTACTTCACTCCAACGTTCTGGATTTGGAATATTAAGAACTCTCCCAGTTATATATTTATAGTTCATCTTTAGTTAGTTTAGATAAATCTTTTCTTAACGATTCATTAATTATCGCATTAGTTAAATCAGCTCTTGTTCTTTCAATTAACGCCCTTGCATTGTCCGCATATCTTCTTAACCCACCTGTTATAGCGTCTGGATAATCTAATTCGTTTAAAATTTCTAACGAGTCTTCCATAACTTCCAAGTATTTTTCAGCTGAAGTTAAATCTAGCTTTCTTAAATTTTCTAATGCTTTTCTTCTCCATTCACCAATTACATCTCCAATTCCTTGTACATAACTTGAAGGGTGAACTTTAAAATTTTCATATGATTCTAAAACATACTTGGTTTCAAATATAAAAAATAAGGAAGCTTCTACAAATTCTCTTTCTGCATCTATTACATAGCCTGCATAATTTATTTCGGGAACTTCTTTTGTAATAAGCTTTAATTTATTTAATTTATTTTCAGCTCTAGACAAATATTCTTCAGATTCTTTTCGTTCATTTCTGTGTAAATACCTTATAGATTTTGAACAATCTCTTATGATCTCTCTTGATATTGTTAGGGACTCTTCTCTAATTTTATTTATTGAATCAAAAGAAAAAATTAAACTATCTAAATTTTTATCAATGTTAGACAAGTTATACTGCTTGTTTTAGTAACTCAATATTGTTCTCTTCAGGGTTATTAAACTTGTTAACAATTGATATATTTGCATTTTGTATTGCTGAAGACCTAACTTGGAAACTTAAGTAAGCATATAGAGCAAAAATAACATCTGTTATTAAATGAAAAATAAAAATTGGAACTGATAAGGCTTGAAGTGCTATAAAAAATGATACTAAAGCCAACAATCCCAAAACTGAAAACCCTTTCCTTTGCTTGTTGACCATAATCTCATACTCAGATGAGATTTTTACTTTACTATTCCTTGAAAATTGTAATTCTGGAAATACTACAGCAATAGATAAAGATATTAATAATGCAAGTAAAACTAGTGTTGAACTCATGCCCTGTCCCAACGTTTAATTAAGATAATATTAACCTAAAATTAATTTCTTTGCAGAGTTTAGAATTTATTTTCTTTGCCTTCAATCAACCTTTTAATGTTATCTTTGTGTTTTAAAAATATTAACAATATAACAAAAAATACAGTTACTTTGTCAATTGTTCTAGTGCTTTGAAGAAACAGTATAATGCCAGAAATAGTTACAGTACTTAAACTTGCAATTGCAGAAACTCTAGTTATCTTAAACAAAATAAAATATATAAATACTAAAAATAATATGTTCAAATTTTGAAAAAGTTGATTTTCAAATAGATCGCCATTTAAGGGATTAAAGAAATTTAAAGCAATATAAACCCCGAAATAAGTTGCTACTCCCTTACCTCCTTTAAAAAAATAGTATATAGGAAATATATGACCTACTATTGCTAAAGCACCATAAATAAGTGCACTACTTTCAGTTGATAAAAACAAAACAGGTACAACACCTTTCAAAACATCTCCAATTAAAACTATTAATGCATACTTTTTACCAAAATTTCTCATAACATTAGAGGTTCCTGGGTTTCCACTGCCAAGTTTTGAAATATCAGTTTTCTTAAAGTAAGAAACCACATAAGCAAAATTTATTGAACCAATTAAATAACTTAAAAAACCAAAGAAATACATCATTTCTTTGAGTTTAATTGAATACTTCTTAATAAGATGTATAGTACAAATAGAATTTTTGAAAAATGGTAACTAAATCTTGTACAGAAAAAAAAAGATTTGATAGCGAGATTGAAGCTCGTCGAGAGAGGATTCACATTGAAAAAGAATTTAAAAAAAAATATAGAATTTACGAATGCAACGAATGCAATGGTTGGCATTTTTCTACAATAAATTGAAATGACTGAACTTTTTTTAGGCTTAGTTCAAGGAATTACAGAATTTCTTCCTATTTCTTCTAGTGGCCATATAGTTGTGTTATCTAAAATTTTTAATTTAGAAAATTATGGTACGGATGAAATTACTTTTTTGCATCTTGGTACTTTTTTTTCAATTCTAATTTATTTCTCTAAAGATTTATATTCCATCATGAAAAATAACTTACTATTTTTTAAATATATCAAATTAATAACAGTTGGGATCATACCAGCAGGGTTAGTTGGTTTATTTTTACCTATTGAAGAAATTATTGATTCTAGTCAATATATTCTTCTCATTACAGGTGTGTCATATTTATTTCTCTCAATACTGCTTAGAAAAACAGATCTGTTATCAGAAGGGGAATTAAAAATAGAAAATCTTAATTATAAAAAATCTTTTATTATAGGTTTAGCTCAAAGTATTGCCTTGCTTCCAGGAATATCTAGATCAGGTATAACAATTGCAACAGGGATTCATTTAAAACTTAAAAAAGGTGAAGCAGTATTCTTTTCAATGCTTCTTGGAATTCCAACAATTTTTGGAGCTTGGTTGCTAACTTTTATTAAAAATCCAATTGAGTTAAATTTTAGTTCTGTTGGACCTTTTTTAGTTGCATTTATCTCTGGATTATTTGCAATTAAAATTCTTTTAGAAATTACAAAGAAATCTAAACTTAAAATTTTTTCTTATTACTGTTTCTTTTTTGGAATTTTGAGTATTATCTACTATTTTATTTAATAGTTAAGTCAATTGGTTTTTTCTTAGGCTGATGCTGAATAATTGCATTAGCTATTTCTTTAATTGTTCCAAATATTTCTTTGTCCCTAACTTCAAACAAATTATTTCTTTCTGACGCAATAGTTATATCTTCATTTAATGGTATTGAACCAAGTAACGGAACATCTAATTTTTTAGACAAGTTTCCTCCGCCATCTTTACCAAATGGAAAAATTGTTGAATCGTTTACCTGCATATAGGACATGTTTTCGATGACGCCAATAATGCTCGCATTAACTTTTTTTGACATAATACCTGAACGTTCAGCAACTATAGTTGCATTAGATTGTGGTGTGGTGACAACAATATTTTCAAAATATTTAAGAAATTGCGATAAAGATATTGATACATCGCCTGTTCCAGGAGGCATATCAATTAGTAAAATGTCTACATCCTGCCACAAAACTTCAAACAAAAACTGTTCTATAGCTTTATGCAGCATAGGACCTCTCCAGATAACAGCTTCATCTTGTTTTACGAAATATTCCATTGATATAACACTCAAATTATTTATTTTTGAAGGAAATATTCTCTCATTAAAAGGAATGGGTGGAAATTTTGCACCTAAGATTTTTGGTATTGAAAACCCCCAAATATCAGAATCTAAAATACCAACTTTTTTTCCTAACTCATCGAATGCTATACCTAGTAAAGAAGTAATTGTAGACTTTCCTACTCCACCTTTTCCGGATGTAATTCCAATAATTCTTTTATTTTTATGAAAATTATTTTTAAGTTCATCACCATTTTTATCAGCTCCAACTAATTTAGAAACTTGAGTTATTTCGTCTTCAGTAGCTTTTAAAAACTTTATTTCATATTTTCCTACTTCATCAAATCTATGTCTTAATACATCTCTTACCCATTCAATTTCTGTAAAGTCAATAATTTCAATCGAATTTTTCTTATTCTTTTTAACTGCATTTAATTCAGCGAGTGATTTATTAAATCCTGGATAAACTATATTTTCTATTTCCATCATTAATATTGTATTTCTATTGTGTTATAAACTTAATTTATGGTTAAAAGAAATCGAATCTTAATTTTATTAATATTTACAGTTTTGATAATTATTTTTTTTTCTTACTCAAATCCAAGAGAACCTGAACTAATTTCTAATAGTTCTTCAATCAATAATGGTGTTAAGGTTGTAGGCTTAAACAATTTAATAGACTTTCAAAAACTTGACACTAAAGACAATTTCATAATTTTAAATATTTGGGCAAGCTGGTGCGTACCATGCCAAAATGAGGTCACTCATTTAAAAGAAATATCAAGAACCGAAGGATATACAGTGATTGGAATTTTAGTCCAAGATTCGATTATAAATGGTGAAATATTTATTAAAGATAATAATATTACGTTTCAAAATATTTTAGACCCTGATTATTCAGAGTTAATAATTTCTCAATTTTATTGGTCTGGTATACCTACAACTATTTTATTAAATGAAGATTATGAAGTAATACAAACATTTAACGGAGAAATCACTTATTCAGAAATAATTAACTTTTCTAATTAAGTTTTATTTTTTAGAAATTTTATAATATCAATATGGATTTAATACTTTTTTGGAGAATATTCTTGGTCCTCGGCAGTTTATTTTATCTAGGAGCTTCAGGTTTATTTACATTAAAGTTGATTGCCGCTTCAACAGGTAGAAAAAAAATTACAGATCTTTTTATCCGATAGTTAGTAGCGGGGGTAGGATTTGAACCTACGACCTCTGGGTTATGAGCCCAGCGAGCTACCAGACTGCTCCACCCCGCGCTGATTTAATAATGATAATTGTAATTAGATTTAATCTCAAGAATATTAATTGTTATTTAACAGGTCAACAGCTTGTTGTACAAATCTTTGAGCTTTTTCAATTAAATCTTGATAAGCACCTAAATTTCCTTTAGATAATTCTTCTTGAGCTTTATCAAATGCCTCGGATGCTTTTACCAATAGATCCAAAGGTTTATCTTGTTCATCAACTTCTTCAGAAACGCTACTATCTTCACCAAAAATACTTTCAATTGCTTCTCCTAGTGATTCCTTCATAATTATTTTGTCTTGAAAGACAACGACTACGAATTTAAATTCAGGTAAAGGATTTTGTTCACCCTGAAGATATATAGGTTGATAGTAAATTATAGATTGATTTATTGGAACTACAAAAAGGTTACCTTTTATTACACTAGACCCTTGCTGATCTAGTAATGTGAAAATCTGAGATATATCAGGGTCTTGATTAATACGTGTTGCAACCTGACTAGGTCCATCAACAAATTCACCCTTAGGTAACCTAAAATCTATTAGTTGTCCATAGTTTTCTGGATCAGCATCTGCTACAAGAAAGGAAACCATATTTGGTCTATTTTCAGGATTAAAAGGTTGGAAAAGAAGATAACTCAAATCATCCTCACCAGGTAAACTCATCAACAAATAATATGGAAGCATTGGTTTAAAACCAATTTCTGTAAACTCTCCTCTTAAAGTTGCAACTCTTTGAGTGTTTGCGGAATCTGTAGGAATAACCCAAGGATCTTCATCAGCATAAAAAACTTTCGGATCAATCATATGATAGTCTCTATACATATCTGCTTGAATAGTAAATAAATCTTCAGGATACCTAATATGCTCTAAAAGCTCTTCAGACATTGTATCCTTATTGGAAAACAGTTCGGGAAATATTTTTTGATACGAAGAAATTATTGGATCTGAATTATCACTAACGTAAAATTTTAGAGTGCCATCATAAGCATTTACAACTGCTTTAACGGAGTTTCTTAGATAATTAAAATTTACAGGTAGACCAGAGTTTGCGTTTAATCTTCTAGTATCTGCTGGTTGAGCATACGGATATTTATCAGTAACGGTATACATATCAATTATCCAATATAAATTTCCTTCAATTAGAGCTAGATATGGATCATTATCTGTATATAAAAATGGAACAGCCTTTTTAACTCTACTAACAACATTTCTTTCCATAATTAATTTTGAATCATCAGAAAGTTGATTTGAAATTAATAAATTTAACTCGCTGTATCTCAATGCAAAACCAAGTCTTCTGAAGAATGATCCAATACCTACACCACCTTCACCAGAGTAATTTGTGTATGATACTGAAGGTCCTTCAGTTGACAATGGGTAGTCAACTTCTTCTTGCAAAGAGTTAACAACAACATACTCTTCAGAGTCAGCAGCTTCACCAAAATAAATTCTTGGTTGTGCAATTTCAAGTTCTTTTACTGTTGTAGTCGCAGGTATACCTTTTACATAAAAATCAGGTTGGCCTTGGCTCGCTACATTATTTGCAGGACTAAAAACTACCCCGAAACCATGTGTATATTGAAGTCTTTCATTAACCCAGCCAACTGCGGGTAAATTTGTTTGATCTAGCTCTCTTGCAGCTACCATAACTTGAGTTAGTACCCCATTAATTTCATATCTGTCAACATCTACTTCGTCTAATGCATAGTAGGCTCTAATCTCTTGAAGCTGACTATATGTTTCAGAGAGTACTGTTGGATCCCAAAGTCTTATATTGTCAACAGTTTGAGCATTGTCTGATATATCTTGTTTTGATAAATTTGGTGTTGCAGAAAATGATTTTTCTTCAATCTCATTTAATCCGTAGGCAAGTCTCGTATAATCAATATGATTTTCAACATAAGCTAGTTCTTTATTAAGTTCATCTGGAACAACTCTAAACCTTTGTATAGCTGCTGGCACCAAACCTCCAACAATTATTGAAACCGCTAACCATAAACTAATTGCAGTAGCAGGTAATAACCAACCTCTTCTCTTTATGTTGACTAAAAGCAAAATTGCACCAAAAATTGAAATTAATATAAGCAAGTTCAAAGCTGGTAAATGGGCAACAACATCTGTGTAGCTAGCGCCAAATACTTTACCTCTTGGAGAATACAATAACTCAAGAGCATCTAATCTATATGCAATAGCTTTAAGAACAGCAATAAATGCAAGTAACACAGACAAGTGAGCTTTGGCACCACTACTGACATCAGGTAAACGTCCTTGTCTTAATTGTAGAGCTCCAGTTGCTACAAAATATAAAACGATAACTAAAGATGTAAAAATTACAAGTTGAAAACCCCAAGATACAAAAAGTCTATAGAGCGGTAAACCAAAAACATATGTCGAAATATCATTTTGAAAAATTGGATCTAGTACATTAAAGGGAGTTTGATTTAAGAATAGTAAAACTTGCTCCCACAATTGCGAGGTTCCAGCACCTAGAAATAAGGCTAAACCAACTGATCCTAATAATCTATATCGGGCAAACCTTTCGTTTGTCCAAGCTCTAAATCTAGATAAAGGATCTTGGGATTCAAAAGATTCAAATATATCCATTACTGGAGTTGCTCTGACAGCTAATTTCAAATTAATAAAAATAAATAAAAATGCAACTAATGAAGTACCGAATATTAATCCAGATTTGGTAATTAATATTTTTAGCCAAACTGAATTCAAATTTATTGAGTCAAACCATAAATAGTTTGTGAAAAAGGTAGCAATTGCTCTTGCAATTGAGAAACCTACTATTGCTATAAAAATAACAAAAGATAGTCCCCTTCTTTCACCGCTATTTGGCACACCGCCTATATTGACCATATATATAGTTTATTTGTGTTGTGTTTTTAACTAGAACTGTACTCTAAGATTACTGCGAGTGCTTCATCAAAATTATCTACAGGAATTATTTTTGTTTTTTCGGTTTCATAATTTTTAGCAACTTCATAATTAGCAACAGGAACGAGTATAATTTCAGCTCCTGCGTTTTTAGCTGCAATAACTTTCTGCTTAACTCCACCAACTGGACCAACTGAACCGTCTATTTCAATAGTGCCTGTTCCTGCAATAACTTTTGAATTAGTAATATCCTCTTCTGTTAAAAGATTATAAACATTTAAAGCCATCATAAGCCCAGCAGAAGGCCCTCCAACATTCCCCGTTTTAATATCAACAGCAAATGGGAATTCAAAACTTTCATTTACTGTGCTTGCTAAAAAACCAACCATTGGTTCACCCTCATATTCAACATGTTCAATTAAGTTTGTTTTTACGAAAAGATTGTCTGATTTTTCATTAATAGTTCTAGTAAGACCTATTGTGATTTCATCACCAATTTTATAAGTTCTTAGTGCTGCTATGAATTCTGTTGTAGATTCAATTTTTATGTCATTTATTGAAGTTATTAAATCACCTCTTATCAATTTATCATTAACTGGTGAATCTTCTAGCAATCCAACCACAAGCACACCATCTCCAGTTGTAGTTACATTGTATCCAAGTTCTTTTAGAGCAACTGCAATTGCAACATTTTCAGACGTTTTCATATTTTGCAAACTAATCTGAGTCAGCTCCTCTGGTGTCACACCATTTGGTAAGATAACTTCTCTTGGATAGAGGTCAATTCTGTTATCAACAAATGACCAAAGATAAATTAGATAGTTTGCTTCGTCTCTTCTAACGGTAAGTTGAAATAAACTACCATCAAATGGATAAACTTTTTTTTGATCAACTTCAATTTCCCACTGGTATGGTGGTCCTGGAGACATGAAATAATAATCAGTACCAATAAAAGTTAATGTGGTAGGAAATGAAAGAAAAAGAACTACTAACAATAGAGACTTTTTGTATTTACTGAAGTAATTTTTCATAGACTAATAGTAGGTTTTAATAAAAAATAAAGAGCCGGTATTAAACCGGCTCTTTAAGATAAATTATTTAAAATTTATGCGCAAGGACCGCTAGTCCAATCATAAGATTCGGCAGTTGGCCCAACATAGCTAGGTGCTAAAAGTCTAGCGCCACTGGCAATGCTTCCATCAGGTATATTAATATAGCTGTCATTATCAGCTCTATTTTGACCTAATTCTCTTGTTTGCATCATGCCATCTGACTCAACATAGACATTAGCAGCAGCTCTTCTAATACCTTCTCTAGTTAAATCTCCACCCTTATAAGCAGCTTCTAGAACTCCTTTTAAGTGATATTGTGAAGACCAACCAGCAACTAAGAATGAACTTGCTGATTCAACACCCATTTGAGCTAATGTAGCTCTCATTGTTTGATGAGCAGTTGTGTCTGCTTCATATGGAGCAACCCAAGCCATGCTATACATAGCTCCTGACTCAAATAATGCTTTTAATGGAAAACCTTCCTTAACAAATGCATCATTATATGAAGGTGCAGCCATCATTGCAATTGGAGTCAAGCCTTGTTGAAATGCTCCACCAGCAACTTGTGCCATTTGAGTTGGTCCAACAGCTGGGAAGTAAGCATCCACAGGTTTAGTTACCATTAACCCAACAGCTTGAGCAACGTCAAACTCTAATGTTGGAGGTAAGTATTCCCATGCAACTTCAATTCCATTTTTTGCTGCTGCAACTTGTATTCCAGCAGCCCAGTCATTGCCGTAGTCACCAGCAAATCCCATAATTCCAATAGTTTTAATATCTACTGGTAGGCTTGCAAGAGCCCAGTCAAGAGCATTCATACCATCTGCACAATAAGCAGATCCGAATTCAACTACTAGACCTTTATCGACTGATTTATATGACCAACCTGAATACCAACTCATTGGTGCTCCAACCATGCTATCTTTATCCATTTCATCTAAAATAAATAAAGTTTGTGGAGTTCCTAAACTCATTGCTAAAGCAGCAACTTTGTCTCTTTGAGAGTTATATACTTCAAGATGTTTTTGTGGATTGTAACTGGTGTCTCCACCTTCTACAATCGCAACACTGTATTCTCCAATTCCTCCAGCAGTATTTGCCCAGAGCCAGAAAGCTCTTTGTGCAGTTTCAAGAGCAGGGGCAACAGCAGCATATGGACCTGTGTAGTCATTTAACATACCTAGGTAAATACATCCTTTTGTTGGATCTGCTCCAGTAGGAACTCCTCCAACTGCTTCAGGACATGGTTCTGCAGTTACACCAACTCCAGTTTTAACTGACGAAGCCGTGGTAACAGCAGGAGAATCTAAAGTCTCAACAACAGTCTCAGATGTTGCTTCTACTGTTTCTTCAGCGGTACCACCACCACATGCAGCTAATACTAAGGCTAGAATTGAAAAAATAATGATTCCTTGCTTACGCAATGGTTTCATATTCCCCCCTATTTTTATTAGTACTAATGTTATAAGGATACTAGAACTTTTTGAAACTAGTATGAAAAAGGCCAAGCTTTAAAATAATTTCGTAACCTAAACCAAATACCCCATAAGCCTCTGGGTTCAAAAATCAAAAATATTATTATAAATAGCCCAAATATAACCCTTTCAATTTGACCTGATGATAAAGCAAATCCTTGACCAAAGTTTTCAAGTGAATGAATTACGGTCTGAATAGTGCCTGGCAAAAGGGAAAAGAATAGTGCTCCAAATAAAGGTCCAAGTACAGTACCTACGCCACCAATAATTACAATGGCAACAAACGTAATCGAATATAAGAGATTAAAAGTTCCTGGCTCTACTCCACCAGAAACTGTAAATAATAATGATCCTGCAATTCCAGCATAAAAACTGGAAAGTGCAAATGCGGAAGATTTAAACTTAAATAAATTTATACCGATTGCTTCAGCAGCAATATCTCTATCTCTTATAGCTGAATATGCTCTTCCAGTTTTTGATCTAGTTATATTTTTTACACCTAACCCGCATAAAATACAAACCAACAAACTAAATAAATAAAGTAATTGATTTTTTTCAAGTATCACGTTTCCAATATTAAAGCCATCGTCGAATTGAAAACCGAACAAAACTACTTTTGCAGTTTTTCTTCCTAGCCCTGCACCACCAGTAAAAGTTTTAAGATTTGAAAATAAATGAGATCCTATAAAAACTAATGCTAATGTTACCAGCCCTAAGTTCAGTCCTTTTAGTCGTACAGCTATAGGGGCTATTAATAAACCTAATAATGAAGCAAAAAGTCCGCTTAGAGGTAGCCAGATAATCATATCTAACTCATAGCCAACAACATAATCAGTTGCTACCCCACCAAGTACGGCACCTGTATAAGTACCAATACCAACAAATACTCCATGTGCTAAGCTAATTTGTCCGGCAAAACCAGATACAATATTTAGGCCCCATGAAGCAACAGCAATAAGGAATGCTGTAGTTAATAAAAGAATCCAATAATCTGTTGCAATGAACACCATCGCAATAGAAAAAACTATCATAAAAACAAACCAAATTTTTTGAGTATTTGTAGATAATATTGCTGTTTCTTTTTTGTAATTTATATAAAGATTTGGTCTACCTCTCATACTCTTTCAACCTCTTCAGTGCCAAATAAACCATCAGGTTTTACAAGTAGTATTGCAAACATAATTAAATATGGAGCAAGAAGTGAAAAACCGCTGCCTAAAGATATTCCTATTAGTGTTTCTAAATTACTTTGGAAGTAGCCAACATAACCCTGAGTCAATCCAATTATGATGGAACCTACTACTGCTCCTGATATTGAATCAAGACCCCCAATTACTACTGCCGGTAAAGCTCTCAAAGCAGAAATAAAACTAAATTGAGTTAATGTATTAAAGCCACCAGTGATAAAGAATCCAGCCATTGAAGCTAAAATACCTGCTATAAACCAAACTAATCCAAATATTCGTCCTACATCAATACCTTGAGCTAATGCTGCTTCTTGGTCAAGAGATGTTGCTCTCATTGCAACTCCATATTTTGATTTTTTGAAAAATATGGAGAGTACAATTATTACAAAAATTCCAGTGAAAAATGCTGAGATTTCTAAATATTTCAATGTAACACCGTTTAAAGTAATCGAACCGAAATTTCCAAAATTGGGAAATGGATCACCTAAATATCTCGGACTTAAACCAATCCAATTATCTAATACCGTTCTCAACAGAATATCAATACCTATTGTAAGAACTGCAACAGAAAATACTGGTTCTCCAACCATGGGCCTAAGAAAAGTTCTTTCAATTATTAAACTCAGTAGACCAGTCAATAAAATCCCTAGAATTAATGAAATCCAAAATGGAATTCCCCTATCTATTGCTAATGAACTAATTAATCCAGCACCTACAACTGCTAAGGCAGGTTGGGCAAAGCTTAAGACGTCCATCGCTTTATAAATTAAAACAAATCCAATTGCTACTAGCGAATAGACAGCACCTAATGCTAGGCCCTCTGCAGTTGCTTGTAAAAAAATTGTCATTAGTACATATCTTCTATTAATTCTTTAAACTGTTCAATAAGTACATTCCTTTTTATTTTTTGAGTAGCTGTAAGCTCTCCCTCTTCATGATCGAGTTCTTTCGGAATCATTCTAAATTTTCTAATTTCTAAACTTGAAGTATTTTCGTTAGCTTTTTGTATTTCTCTCCAAACTAAATCTTTAACTTCTTCTTTTTCTGATAAATCTCTATAAGTTGTATGTGGGATGCTTTTTCTTAAAGCCCAATTTGAAACAGTATCAAATTCAATACAAATTAAAGCCGTTAAATATTTGCGCTTATCCCCTATAACAATAGCGTCCTTGATAAATGGAGAAACTTTTATTTTATTTTCAATCTCAGAAGGTGAGACATTTTTACCACCACTCGTAATAATGATATCTTTTTTTCTATCAATTATTTTTAGGAACTCTCCATCAAACACACCGACATCACCTGTATGTAGCCATCCATCTTCATCAATAGTTTCTTTTGTAGCTATTTCATTTTTAAAATATCCTTTGAATACTGCACCACCCCTAGTTAATATCTCACCATCTTCTGCTAATTTAATTTCCATACCATGGTTTGGAACGCCTACGGTTCCTAACTTAATCTTTTTATCATTGTTACCTGATGCGTACCCACAATTTTCTGTCATTCCATAACCTTCAAATATAGGAACACCTAGAGCCATGAAAAATTTTAAAATTTCTGGAGCAATAGGTGCAGCACCGGAAATCGCTGTCTCAGCTTTGCTAAGCCCTAATTTTTTTCTCAAAGTTCTAAATGAAAGCAGCCATCCAATAAATAAATAAATTTTTGCAATTAAATCATTAAAACTATTATTAAGTTTTCTTTCAGCACCTTTATAACCAAAATACATAGAGATTTTGAATAGTATCCTTTTAAGAAAAGAAGCATCTCTCATTTTGACCATAGCACCTGAATGCATTTTTTCTAAAATTCTTGGAACAGCTGGAAAAATAGTTGGCTGTACTTCAATCAAATCTGCTTGAACTGTATCAATGGATTCTGCAAAATTAATTGTTGCTAAAGTATGAGTCGCAATTAACAAATCTGTTAATCTTCCAAAAATATGGCACAACGGCAAATATGATAAAAATTGTGGTTCTGTTGCTTTTATATTCTCTACTAAAGAGAAGTTCGGTATCTGTGAAGCAACCCAAGAAATGTTGCCATGAGTAATCATTGATCCTTTAGGTGGTCCAGTAGTTCCTGAAGTGTAAACTAAAAAAGCTACATCATCATCTTCAATTTTGTTTAACATCGAATTTACATAGTCTGGGTTTCTATTAAATTCTTCTTCTCCAAGTTTTAAAAAATCTTCAAAATAAATTAATTTAGGATTGTCATAGTTGTACAAGCCTCTTTCTTCAAAAAATATTATTTTTTGGAGCATTGGTAGAGAATCAATAACCTCCAAAACTTTGTCTACTTGTTCTTGATCTTCAGCAAATAAAACTTTTGTCTCGGAATGTGATAACAAGTACTGCACTTCTGAAGGAGGATTGGAGGGGTATAAGCCAACACTTATTGATCCAATTGATTGAATTCCTATGTCTGCAATAAACCATTCAGGTCTATTTTCAGAATGAATAGCTACAGAATCCCCTTTCTCAATTCCATAGAATTTAAGGCCCATTGAAAGATAATTAGACTTTAACCAAAAATCTGAATAAGTTGTTTCTTGCCATAAACCGTATTCTTTATATCTCATGGCAATTTTTTCAGGAAACCTATTAGCAGTTTCCTTTACTTTTAAAGATGGAGTCTTTCCACCTTCTTTGAGTATCTCATCATAAATTTCTTCCATTGTTAAAGCCATTAAGAACCCCCTCCTAAATATGCATTTATAACTTTTTCATTAGTTACTATTTTCTTTGGTTCATCTTGAGCAAGCTTTTCTCCAAAATTTAAAACCATAACTTCTTGGGCTATATCCATAACCATGTTCATATCATGGTCTACTAAAATTATAGTTTTTTTCATTTCCTCATGAATGTCAATAATAAACCTAGCAATATCTTCTGTTTCTTCATTATTCATTCCAGCTGCTGGCTCATCCAATAGTAAAATTTCAGGATCCATAGCTAGAGCTCTACCTAACTCAACTCTTTTCTGAACCCCATAAGGCAGTGACATAATGTATGAATATCTAAATTGCTCTATTTCTAGAAAATCTATTATGTCTTCAGCACGCTTTCTAGCTTCAACTTCAATATTTCTTACTTTTTTAGAGAAAATTAAACTTGATATTGGCCCATAGTCCAGATGTCTATGAGCACCTATTAAAATATTGTCTAAAACTGTCATATTTTCAAATAATTCAATATTTTGGAATGTCCTTGCAATGCCTAAGTTTGCAATTTCATCAGGTCTTAATAAATTTAAATGATTATCACCAAATTTAATTTGTCCTTCAGTTGGCCTATAAATCCCACTTATACAATTAAATATAGAAGTCTTGCCAGCACCATTTGGTCCTATAATCGCAAAGAGTCTACCTGGGATTACTTCAAAACTTACATTATTGATTGCAGTTATTCCACCAAATTTTAAAGATACATTTTCAAAGACTAGATTATTCATGATAACCATCTTTTTTTTCTTTTATAGTGCTTAACATCCCTGAAAGATTTTCTTTTTGTTCCTTCTGCATTTAAACCTAAATAAAATTCTCTGACATCTTGATCTTTTAATAATTTATCGCTTGGGTTATCCATAACAATATTTCCAGTTTCCATAATGTAACCATGGTGTGATATGTTTAATGCCATAGTTGCATTTTGTTCAACTAATAATACAGTTACACCTTGAGAATTTATTTCAGTAATGAGCTCAGCAATTTGATCAACTAATTTTGGAGCTAAACCTAAACTAGGTTCATCCAAAAGCAGGTAAGACGGATTTGACATCAATGCTCTTCCAATTGCCAACATCTGTTGCTCTCCTCCCGAAAGGTATCCTGCTTCACCTTTAGAACGTTTTTTAAGAATTGGAAATAATTCAAAAATTTTTTCTATATTTTTTGAAATTTCTCTGCTATTAGTATGTCCTCCAAGTCTTAAGTTTTCGACTACAGTCAATTCTGAAAAAATCCGACGTCCCTCTAAAACTTGTGCAATACCTTTTTCAACAATTTTTGACGGTTTTAAATTAGTAATTTCATCGCCATCAACAAATATATTTCCTTTAGTTATATCACCATTTTGAACATCTAATAATCCTGTAATCGAACGAATAACAGTGGTTTTTCCTGACCCATTGCTTCCAAGCAGAGCAACAATTTTACCTTTTGGTATTTGAAGCGAAATACCTCTTAAAACTAAGATTACGTCCTGATAGACAACTTCTAAATTTTTTACCTCAAGCACTA
>JAQCEB010000048.1 GCA_027729925.1 Actinomycetota bacterium | reverse complement strand
TGAAAAACAAGAAAATAGTTCTAAATGAGATTAGGAATTTTATCCCAAGATATTTCTCTTTATTCAACGAATAGATTGTATGAGTCTGCTAAAAATCGTGGTCATGAAACTGATGTAGTTAGCTATCTAAGATGTTACATGAATATAGCCAAAGCTAACCCTCGTGTATTTTTTAAGGGACGAGAGCTAAGTTATGATGTTGTAATACCTAGGATTGCAGCAACTTGGACATTTTATGGAGCAGCTGTTGTTAGACAGTTTGAACTCATGGGTGCCTTATCAGCTAACTCTTCTGCCTCAATTAGCAGATCAAGAGATAAGCTGAGAGCACTTCAGTTAATCGGAAACAGTGGTGTTGAAATGCCAGTAACAGGTTATGTGCATTTATCGCGAGACATAGAATCAGTTTTAATGACAGTTGGAAGACCTCCCTATGTTATTAAACTTTTAGAAGGCACTCAAGGAAGAGGTGTAGTTTTAACTGAGACAATGGAGGCTGCTGTTAGTGCTATCGAAACTATGAAAAAAATTGATGCCAATATTTTAATTCAAGAATTTATTAGTGAAGCCAAAGGTGAAGACATCAGGGCAATTGTGGTTGGAGATAATGTTGTGGCATCAATGAAACGTAAAGCAAAACCTGGAGAATTTAGATCAAATGTTCATCTTGGTGGAAGTGTTGAAGGTTACAAACTTACCGAGGAAGAGGAAAAAAGTGCCATAAAAGCTGCTAAGGTATTGGGTTTATCCGTAGCAGGTGTAGATCTAATTCAATCTTCTAGAGGTCCACTGATTCTTGAAGTAAACTCATCTCCAGGTTTAGAAGGAATTGAGAGAGCAAGTGGGATTGATGTTGCTGGTAAAATAGTAGATTACTTAGAAGATAGGCACTTAAATAGAGACAAATCAGCACCTATAGATATTTAAAAATTAATTTTCGAACAATTGTAAGTTTAGAAAAAATACCTTCATCAATGATATTTTCATTCTTTAGAAGTACTGGGACTCTTAGTAAATACTCTTGATAGCCTTCTTGAACATCAACCTCTTTAATTCTAAAAAGAGGTTTTAAAAATTTAATCTTCTTTCTCGCTTTATTGCAAAGTTCACAATTTTCAGTTGTTACAAAAATTAACTCTGACATGTATTATAAAAATATGAGACCATGGACATTGATATATATTCTCTTGCTTATAGTAGTTATTTTTGTTGCAGGATCTATTGCTTTAACTAATATCAAACTTTAATCAATACCTTTGAACTATCTTTACAATTTAAAAGTTTTTGAGCATTTCCACTAGGTAGAAAAATAGAGACCATGCCCCAAGAATCTATTACCAGTCCAATGCCCCCTATGTTGCCAGATTGATATGTTTCACACCATTTTGCTTGTAATTCCTGTGCGTCAACTTTGATATTTACAACATCTCCAATTTTTAAATTTTTTTGTTTAAGTTCTTCTGGAGAAATATTTGTCTGACAGTTTCCGTAGTGATCTACATAAAGAATTTCACCTTTTACCTCATTTTCAGTGACATCAGTTAAAGGAATTAAATATTGTTTCAAGCTTTCGAGATCTAGTTCGGGTCCAAATTCTTCAAGTTTGAGTTGTCCTGAAGCATATGCGGCAGCAAATGGGGAGAAAATATCTCTTGCATGGAAGGTGTTGCCTTCATGAGGAATTATCCAGTTTGGGTTTTCAAGAGCGAATGCTTTTTTAGCACCTCCTACCGTTGCACAAGCTAGATTTAAAAGACCATTGTCAGGACCTATCATTACTCCCCAATCTGTAGTTATTGCAATTGGTTTTCTTTCTGTTCCAACACCAGGATCTACTACTGCTAGCAACACTCCTTGGGGAATATACTGAATTGCTCTCATTAACATCAGACTTCCGTATTTAATATCTTGAGGGGGAATTCCGTGAGAAATATCATTAACTTGTAATTCGTGGTCGATTCTACTTATAACACCTTTTACAACCCCAACACTTCCATCATCAAGTCCAAAATCTGAAGCAAAGGAAATTATTTTTTTCATAGAACCAATTATACGAGCTAATTTTTTAGAGTACTACACAAGAAACTGAATAATATAATTTGCAAACGCTAAAGTAATGTTGAAGGAGAATTTTATTAAGAAATTAACATATTTAATTTTAATTATTGTTCTGGTTGGATATTTTGGTGTTGGGTACTATGTTTATGATGTCTCAGGAGGAGTACCGTGCGCTACTTGGGAAGGTGAAAGAAATAATTCACCCTCAAGCTTTTCAATACCTGAAGAATATAGCATTGATCAAACTCCTTTTTTTATTCCAAGTTATGAAAATGTATCAATAGAATCTACTGATGGTGTTACTTTAAGTGGTTGGTGGATGGAAAGAAATCCAGGTGGTCCTACAGTTGTCGTCATTCATGGATTAACTAGTAGTAAATACTCATCAGGAATTTTACTTTCATCAGGAATTCTGTATCACAGTGGATTTAATGTACTTGCTTTTGATTTAAGAGATCACGGAGATAGCACTTGTGAAGATGGATACTATTCAGCAGGTCAGAAGGAGTCTGATGATTCAGCTGCTGTAATAGACTGGTTGATAGATATCAAGGGAATAAATCCAAATAACATCGGGTTATACGGACAATCACTCGGAGCATTAACTGCACTTCAAACCGGTGCAAAGACGCAATCTTTTAGTGCTATCGCAGTACACGACCCTCCTGTAGATTTCGAAACTTTAGTAAGAGAGGAAATGGTTTATCAAGGCTTTCCAGAATTCTTATTCGAACCAACTAAGCATTATGCACAAATCTTTGAAGGAATAAATATTACAAAAATTACACCAAAATCTGCATTGGAAAATGGAAATAAACAACCGATTCTTGTGTTTAACGGATTACAAGATGCAAGAGTGCAGCCACATCACACTGATGATTTAATCAAAATTGCAAACGATAACAATATACCTATTACCGTATATCGCTATGAAGACGCTGGGCATGTTCAAAGTATTTGGATCCATACAGATGAATTTTCAAAGGCTTTAGTTGATTTTTTTCAATCAAATATTAGTTCTTGATAGATTCCTTTTAATTCTTTAACTGTATTTTTCCATTCATATTTTTTGGCTAATTGAATGCAGTTGAGTTCAATCTGAGATAAATAATCATTATCAGATAGTAATGTTTTACAAAATTGCAGTAGATTTTCATCTTCAAATGTATCAGCAACAAATCCGTTCTGACCATTAACAATAATTTCTCTTAATGGACCTTGATTAATAGATACAACAGGTACCCCACTTGCATTAGCCTCTAAAGTAACCAAGCCGAAAGTTTCAAATTGACTAGAGTGAACTACAATTTTTGCCTTATTATATACATTTATTAATTCCTCATGTGTAGTTGAGTTCATAAAATGTACATTATTTTTTAAACCTTTAAGTTCAATTTCTGATTCAATAGTTTTCAGGTATTTTTCACCCTCAACACCACTAGGACCCCCCACAAAAATTAATTTCAAATCCGGAAATAAAGTAAGCAGTTTATTAAATAGCAACAAAACATTGAGTTGACCTTTTTGAGGTTGTATTCTGCCAACAGATAGCAATATATTATCTCTTAT
>JAQCEB010000047.1 GCA_027729925.1 Actinomycetota bacterium | reverse complement strand
GTTGAAGGATCTAGTGGGGTGGCGCCAATATGGGTTGATAAAACAGGTCAAAATAGAATTATTGTGATTTCTGGTGCAAATGACCACATAGATGCTAATAAAGCAATTGGAGCTATCGATAAAATTGAAAATTTGAATTACATAATTGGACAATTTGAGATACCACTAGAAGTTACGGAAAAAGTATTTATATACGCTAAAAATAAAAATATTCAAACTATTTTAAATCCTGCACCAGCAAAAATACCTAGCAATGAACTGTTGAAAGCTACAGATTGGTTTATACCAAATGAAATAGAATTTCAAACAATTACTGGAAGTTCAGCATTTGTTGACGAAAATTTACTTAATTTTGCAAACACCTTGACTGGTAATCTTATTGTCACGCTTGGTAACAAAGGTGCAGCATTTATAGAGAATGATAGAGTTATCAAAATTGAAGCACCCAATGTTTCAGCAATTGATACCACTGGTGCGGGAGATGCTTTTGTTGGTGCTTTTTCTGCAGGATTAGCAAATGGATTATCTCCACTTGAGGCAATAAGATTGGGAGTTGATAGAGCATCGGATTCAGTAACAAAACCTGGTACTCAATCTTCATACGCTAAAGAACAATGACTGTATTACCTATTAGAGATCAAATAATACTTCTTACTACATTTGTAGTAATTTTTATTGTTTTCTGGATTGATGAGCAAAGAAAAAATAATGAGAACCATATATTAAATAAAATATTCAAATACACCCCTGATTACAATAGCGATCAGAGAACAGGTTTTGGCTTAGTGACAGTTGCAGCAGTCTGCTCTATTTTTAGTGTAAATTTTTATATATCTTTAACAGTCTTAATTGCTGGACTTATATTTTTATATAAAGGAAGTACTAAGCGTCCTTAAGCCAAAATCTAACCTGTGGTTTTATTTTGTCTTTCATCTGATAAAACATGATAAATATTCCAAAAGCTGATGAGAAAATAGGCGCAAGCAATAAGTAATTTAGATTAATATTTGTAGAAAAAAATGCAAATAGGAATGGTGCTAATAATAACCCCGGGAGTTTAAACATTGTTAGCATTGTGTTTGTATTACCAGCTTCACCAAGTTTACCTATTTCAACAGATATATTACTTTGTGATGTGTACAAAGCACCGGCACCAAGTCCTGCAAAAATAAAAATAAAATTCTGTAAATTTAAAGGAAAAAAAATAAAAATTACACAAGCTAAAAAGTGAAAAATCAAACCCATAATGTATGTATATTTAAAGCCAAACTTTGATGCAAAAATAGGAACAAAAAAACTCCCAATGCCTTGCGAAAGCAATAATAAGGTAACCCAGATCCCAATTTTTGAAGGTTCATAATTGTATTCTGAAATCAACCAAATACTAAAAAATGGTGTCACAGATTCAGGAAGAACTGAAACAAAATTAGCTCTTGCTATAGCTTTAATTTGTATATTTTTGTAATATAAATTTTTCCAGTCTTGTATTTTCAAATTTAATAATGTGAACATAAATTTATTATTTTGGGGTTTAGTCGAATTTGGTTCTCTTATAAGTAGCAACGGAATTAATGAGAATGAAGTGATAAAAATAACAATCAAAACACCTGATTGGAAACCACTTATGAGTCCATTACTTTGTATCTTTGTATCCACATACTTTGATACAAAATAACCTGCAGCTGAACCAGTCGTTAGGTTAATAGCAAAAAATATAGATCTATATTTATATAACACTCTTGAGACAAGATCAAAATAAGCTGGCAATATAGCCCCTGAACTAAAAACAAAGATACTGTAAGTTATTAAAAACATTAAAAAAGATAATTCGGATGCAAGAAAATATTTAAGACTAATAAAAATTAATATGATTCCCAGTCTTTCGACCAAACCCCATTTAATGACTTCGTATTTAGAATCTTGTTCTTTTTTTCTACCTATTGAAGACGTAACTTGCCCAAAAATATTTAATAAGTAAAACAAAATAATAATTAGTGGTGGTGCATAAATTGAACTAGAAATTTCAAATGCAACATCAGGTGTGTAACTTAATGGAATCATTAATGCAAATGCTGCTCCAAAGCCAAAGCTATCTAATATAAACATAACGTAATTAAATACGAAATTATCTTTAATAAACTCTGAACTTGTTTTTGACAATCGGTCTACTTTTTACCAATAAACCTAATGGCAAATGTGGCTCCAAAAATTATCGATAAAAATGCTGTTCCACAGAACACAACTATAATCGCACCGACTGTAGGACTTAGATTAAATCCTCCAGAAGGAACAAAAGAGTTTAAATTAAACCTTGCATAAAAAACAAATAGAATGGGAGTTAAAGAAAGTATTGATAAGACAGTCTCTTTTATAGTAAATTTTTTGTATCTTAATAACGTTCTTTCATTTTTTGATCCAAATGCTCTAGTTTCAAGACTCATTGAAAGTTGTGCAACTCTATCTATAGCACCAGCAAATACAGGAATAATGGAAGGTAGAAGAGCTTTGAATCCCTGTGCTTGCATAGCTCTAGATTTTTGAGCTGATAGTATAATACCAAATTCTCTTTGGAGTATCGGTATAAGTTGCAATGTTGTAGTAATCATGAAATTAACAGTATATGGGACTTTTGCCCTTTGAAGTGCTGATGATAATTCACCTGGATGTAGGGTCATTAGCATAAGGATTGACCATGTAGTTATACATAGAATCCTACTACTAAATAACATTCCGTAAATTATTGATTCTGTATATAAAGAAAATGGTCCAACTTCTGTTAAGAAAGTAGGGTTATCAAATACAGCTGGTGGAACTATTGATTGCAAAAAAATCATAGCAAATGCTGCTGGAAAAAAAATAACCATTGCGCGAACATAACTTGGAAAAGTTTTAGTCAAAACAACAAAAATTAATCCAACAACAGTTAATGCATAATTAATATATGGATTCTTATTGAAAAAGCAAAAAATTACAAAAGAAAAAACCCAGTAAAATTTAACAAAAGGATGTGCTCTATGAAAAAAAGAATCTCCTGGAACATATGCACCAACTGGAACTCTAGCCATTATTCACCTTCCTTTATATCTAGACTTGACTCTAAAATCATATTTATTGAATCTGACATATTTTGAGTATATTCTTCTTTTGTCAAAGATTCTTGCCTAGCCTGATCTCCTGCAACTAATAGTACTGCTCCTGTTCTAAGTTTTCTATAAGATCCGACTACAAACAGAGTTGCTGCCTCCATTTCAGAACAAAGAACTCCGCCCTTAACCCATGCATCCCATTTTTGAAGAAGTTCTGCTGCTATTGGCATACTTTCTGGGTTATGTTGTCCGTAAAACGAATCTTTAGATTGGACTATTCCAACATGGTGAGTAATCTTTGAGTTTTTTGCTGATTTGATTAATGCAGAAACCATATCATGAGAAGCAACAGCAGGAAACTCAATTGGCATATACTGAACTGAAGTACCTTCGTACCTTACTGCACCAGTTGCGATTACTTTATCACCTATTCTTGTATATTCTTGCATCGCTCCAGAAGTACCTAATCTTACAAATGTTTTGACTCCAACATTTGCTAATTCTTCTACTGCAATAGCTGTTGAAGGACAGCCAATGCCTGTTGATGTGACTGTAACTGAACGACCTTTGTATGAACCAGTCATAGTTTTATATTCTCTATTGTCTGCAACCAACTCTGCTGAATCAAAGTGCTCTGCTAT
>JAQCEB010000046.1 GCA_027729925.1 Actinomycetota bacterium | reverse complement strand
AGAATTCAACTGCAACAGGTTTTTCAGTATTACTAACAGGAGCAGCAACTGCTTTTTCTTCTTGAACAACTTGAGCAGCAACTGGTTTTTCTTCTTGCACAACTGGAGCAGCAACTGCTTTTTCTTCTTGAACAACTGGAGCAGATTCTTCTATGATCAGAGGTTTTTCTTCAATTACTTGTACTTCAGGTTCTTTGGAAACAATAGTTGGTGTAGCCTCTCCTTTCATTTCCGCAAGTGCTTGCTCGACAGAAATACCCAGTGCTTTTGCTCTTGCTTCAGCAGATCTTATTAATAAATGTTCAGGTATATCAACCATAATTACTTTCTAGAGAGGTCCTGAAATTCCACCGTCTTTTCTGACTCTCCAAAAGTGAACAGCCATAAAAATAACGATGATAAATGGTAAAAACAACACATGAAGTACATAAAATCTAAGTAGCGTTGCAGTAGTTGCTTCTAGACCGGCAAACAAAGCAAATTTAGCTTGAGCTCCTATTACTGGTGTATAGCCAGCCATATTACCACCTACTGTAACTGCCCAAATAGCCAACTGATCCCAAGGTAATAAATACCCAGTGAAAGAAAGTAATAATGTTAATAGAAGTAAAATTACTCCAATCACCCAGTTGAACTCTCTAGGTGCTTTATAAGCGCCATGATAAAAAACTCTTGACATGTGTAAAAATACTACAAGAACCATAAGGTGAGCACCCCATCTGTGCATATTTCTAACTAACGAACCGAACGCTATGCTTGTTTGTAAATTCTGAATATCTACATACGCAAGTTCTGTTGGTCTGAAATAAAACATAAGCCATATTCCAGTAATGGTTAACACTATAAAAAGAAAAAAGCTTAATCCACCTAGACACAATGTGTATGAGAGTCTCACTCCGTGTCTTTTTACTTTAACTGGATGGAGATGATAAAGAACGTTGTTCATAACAACATATGATCTATTTCTTGGACTGTCTACATACCCTTTTCTAAACGGAGAACCTGGTCTAAAAATACTTGACCAAAGTTTTGAACCTTTAAAGCTCTCACCTGCATTAGAACCTGCTTCTTTAATCTTGTCCCTGATGGATAACTTTTGCATTACTTTATTTTATAACCTTCCGTATATATATCCGTGTCTGTCACTTCTTTCACCTGAGTCTTCATCCCATGGTGCTTTATAAACTCCATTTTGTACTGCTTGATCTGCTAGGGATCCTGCAAATTTTCCAAGTGAAATGACCCCTGTTGGGCATCTGTCAACACATAAAGCACATCGTGTACACGCTTCTTCATCAACTACAAAAAATCCTGGTGACTCTTCAATATCTGGATTTTCTACGTTTATAGAATCTTCAATTGCTTCAACTGACAAATAATGAATACATTTCCATGGACATATGTCTACACAACCTTCACATAAAATACATTCAGATTCATCAATATGTAAAAATTGTTTTGGTCTCACTCTTGATGCAACTTTGTCTGTCTCAACCATCGCAAGATTGTATTTTTTTTCAAATTTTGGCATTTCAATAAGTACTTCAGATTTAGCCATCTTGTTTCACCTTTATAACTTCTTTTCCATAGTCAGAAATTCTTGTCTTTGTTTGTTCTATTTTTGTATTTATGTCTTGAATCATATAAGCAATTACAAGTCCGGCAATTAAAAAGTTTGTTGAGATGCCCATTTGAATTAAATCTTTTAACGCCGCAAGGCTAAGGCTAACTTCATTGTTTAAAAACAATATTGGTGGAAATTTTATAAACTCTCTTTGCCCTGTCCATTCAAGTGGACCCTGAGCTAAGTTAAGCCATTCAGATGGAACAACTCCCAACAATAACGTCATTTCTATCCAAACTAAAAAAGCATAATATGTAGCTTTTGCCCATGTAAGTTCATTCTGATTCCACGCAAGTAAAGCCATCCCAAATAAAAGAATTTGACTAGCTCCAAATGCAATCAGCTGACCGATGGTCACAGGAAGCCATCCTCTTGGAATCCAATTAAAATAATCTACAACTTCATCAGCAGGAAAAAGTGCATAGTGTGCAATTATTACACCAATAGATAATCCACCTAGGCCTGCAACAATTGAAAGCAGCCCTACTCTGTATTTAAATTTATAAATTGTGTAAATCAAGATTCCTCTAAAATTCTTAAATCTTACCTTTTAATAATATCGCAAGATTGAATAAATATATAAATTGAGAGCAATAACTTTTTAAAATTTTCGAGTCAATCAAGTCTCATTTTTCCAATATAATAGTAAAGTCAAATTGAATAATTGCTAAGAATGAAATTGAAAATTATCCCAAAGAGTGAACAAGATTTGTCTAAATTTTTTTTAGTACTATTTCCTGTTTTTCTTATCTTCTCACTTGGAACACAATTCTTGCGAGATGCATATTTTTCATTTTCGAACTTACTACCTAATAACCAAATATTTAATTATGGATTTCTAGATAGATTATACAATCAATTAACGTTTGGATTAACAGCTTCAATTATCTTGCTGTTATCATTTTCATATTTATTTTCCAAATCAATTGGTAGATTACTTACCATATTCCCACTTATTTTTTTTGCATCAATAGGTTTAGTGGGAACAGAGTTGTTGGATGTTTTTTTAAATTTTGTACCTGGTGTCACTATGTATAATTTTGGAAACTCTTCATTACTAATTAATTTAAAAATTATATCTTTAGTTGGACTATTTCTTTTTGCTTCAATTAATTTACTTATAAAAAAAGAAGCAGTTATATTTCATAGCGCACAATATATCTACGGTGGATTGCTATTTTACCTAATTTCATTATTGGTTATAAGTAAAAAACAAGTTGTGTTCTCAGATGTTTTATTAACTAATGTTTTTTACACTTCTACACATATATATGTAACATTATCTTTAATTTTTCTTGGCATTACTCACTTTTTAATGACTAAAACATTTGACTCTACACTTTTTAGTAGAACTTTATCTTCAATTACATTTTGGGGATTTCTGTTTTTACTACCTTGGAGTTCTGCAAAATACTACTATGGCTCAGTACTTCCCAACTGGCTAGAAAATGTATCTATATATCTCTCTTTTAGTATTTTGATACCTTTACTTGCATTTATTGTCAATTATCTTAAAACTATTGTTTCGCGTGATCTTGAAAATAGCAATGCTGTTTTATTAAAACTAGTTAACTTTTCAGTATCTTTATTTATTTTTACAAACCTACTTAATATTGTTTCAGGTTTTGACAATTTATTACCTATCCTTGGTTTGACTAATTATGTGAACTTAGTGTCTCAAGGCTATTTAGCATCAATGTTTTTTTCAATTATTGCACTAAGTTATTACCTTATACCAAAATTATTTGGTAGAGAAGTTACCTTTAAATCTTTAGACAACATTGCTTTAGGTGGCTTAAAATTTGGATACTTACTTTTACTTCTTAATAATCTATTTATTGGAATTAACTCTGGTTACATATGGAATGCTGGTGCTAACACTGGTAGCCCAACTATTTATGGAGAAGGTTTTAATTTAGCTTGGAACTTAATTGGAATAAATTATTCATTAAGTACTTTTATATCCCTTACATTATTTTTAAGTTCATCGCTATTCTTCTTGTCGATGATTAAAGCAATTACTTCTGGAAATGTTACAAAAGTAGAAGAAATGGTTGTCTCTAGTGAGTGACTTATTAAATAAAGTAGCTGAATTACTAAAAGCT
>JAQCEB010000045.1 GCA_027729925.1 Actinomycetota bacterium | reverse complement strand
CTACCTCCACCAAGCCCAGATTGAAGTGGAATATTTTTTTCTACAGAGATTACAAATTGTTGTTTAAAATTTGAATTTACTTTTCTCAATAAAGCTAAAGCTTTGTGCACTGTCGTGAATTCATTATTCAACTGATCAATTGAAAAATCAATTTTATCCTCATCTGCTTCACTGATGGAAATTACATCGTAAATATCAATTGGAATCATTTCTGAATCGAGAAAATGTAATCCAGAGTTTTGTTGTTCTGAAACTTTTAAATTTAAATTAATTTTTGCAGACGTTAATAATCTCATTTTAAAGCTTCAGCAATCTTTAAATACTGATGAGGTGTTACAGAATCAGCTCGTAGATTTGAATCAATATCAAGTTTTTCTAATTCATTTTCTGAAATGATTGAACTTAGAGAAGTTCTTATCTTTTTTCTTTTTTGCTGAAAAGCAGTTTTTGAAATCTCAAAAGCTTGTAATCTCAAATCTTCATCTAATAACCTCTCTCGTTGAATAGTTACAACAGAAGAAGTTACTTTGGGTTTAGGGTGAAAACAGTTTTTAGAGACATCAAATTGAATTTTGGCTTTGGTCATTAAAGAAATTAAAACTGACAAAGATCCATAGTCTTTACTTCCTGGTTGTGCCACAATTCGCTCAGCTACTTCTTTTTGAACCATAATGACATATCGATGAATTACCGGTACTTCAATAATTAACTTTACTAATAACCTAGTTCCGATATTGTATGGAAGATTAGAAACAAGAATCCACCACGGTCCTCTAAGTTGTGAGTAGTCGAACTCCATCGCATCCTCATTAAAGATTTCAAGATTTGGAACAGTTGAAAACCGCTCTCCAAGTAAAGTTGCTAATTGAGAATCAAGTTCTACAGCTTTAATTCTGTAACTATCTTTTAATAACTCATTTGTTAGTGAACCCGTACCTGGTCCTATTTCAATTATCGGATCGGCTAATTGTCCTTGTACTAATTTTGTAATTTTTCTTGAGATATTTGTATCTATTAAGAAATTTTGTCCAAGTTTATATTTTGGTTTAGAAGCTAACTTTTCAATCCAGAAATATTCACTCATTTACTTCTCCATTAATTTATTTGTGTTTGCAATTGTAATATCAGATAACTCTTTAGGAGAAATTGAAAGTAATTCCGAAAGTTTTTGTGCAGTATACATTATGTTTGAAGGAATGTTTTTCATTCCTTTGTACGGTTCTGGTGCTAAATATGGTACATCTGTTTCAAGCAGTAACCTATCAGTTGGAATATGCTTTACGCTTTGGTGTAAGTCATGTGCTGTTGAGTAAGTAACAATCCCTGAGATAGAAAAATAACAATCTAGTTCTACAAACTTCTTTGTCCAATTATTTCCACCAGTCCAAGAGTGTAAGATAATTTTATTTGATTTTGTTGAACTGGAGAGCAAGTCATACATGTCTGAAAAACTATCTCTACAGTGTAAAATTATTGGTTTATTCATTTCATGGGCAACTTGTAGATGAAATTGTAAACTTTCAATTTGTTGTTCTCTAGGAGATAAATTCCTATAATAATCTAACCCTGTTTCGCCAATTAAATCTGCTTCCTTCATTAATTTTGATAATTCATCTTTTATTTCATGAAAAGTGTCTGCTTCGTGGGGATGTAATCCTGCAGACCAAAATGCATGCTTATGAATTTGTTGGCTCATTTGTTTTGCCCGTTGTGATGAATCAATATCGACACCAGGAATGATGAGATATTCTAAATTAAATATATCTTCTTCTTTAAAGTCGTTACCCATTAGTTGAATATGGCAGTGTGTATCTACCCACTTCAAATCCTCTAATCTCTCGTTATTATTCACTACTATATAAGCATAGGATTAAATGGAAGTATGAGTAAAGGCAACAAAAGTAAAATTGATAATCTCGGAAGAGTTGTCATACCAAAATCCATTCGAAAAGCACTTGGCATCGAACAAAATGATGAAATATCTATGTACGTTGAAGATAATAAATTAATTATTTCAAAAGGTTTTAAGTCTTGTTCATTATGCGGGAACACTGAAGTGAACTACCAATTAAATGATAAATTACTTTGTAAAAGTTGTGTTGAAGGAATTAAAGGCCTTTAACTGAATCATATATTTCATTAACAGAACGATCAGTTAACAAAGAAATAACCTTTGCAATATCTTTTTTGGATACTTCATTTTTTAATAATATTTCAATTGCAGAACTTACATCTTCTGAATTACGAGATTTTGAATTAACTTTAGAAATAACGAGAGTTATCTCTCCTTTTAAAGTTTTTCCCTCTAATTCATTAAGTAATTTTGCTGGATTACCTCTATAAATTGTTTCAAATTTTTTAGTCAATTCTCTACATACTGCAATATCAACGTCAATAGAATTTTCAACAAGGTATTCTAAATTTTTCATAAGTCTATTGGGAGATGTGAAACAAACAGTTGTCATTTCATTATTTAAAATCTTATTAAAAAAATCTTGCTTCTCCTTTCCTGATTTTGGTATGAATCCTAAAAATTGAAAATTCTTTGTATCCATCCCTGAGAGCGTTAACGCGAGAATTAGGCTCGAAGGTCCAGGTATAGACTCGATCTCAAATTTTTTTTCAATTACCTTTTTAAGAAGTTCTTCACCAGGATCAGATATAAGTGGAGTTCCAGCATCAGATAATAAAGCAACTTTCATACCTTGTTCTAAATGTGAAAGAATTTCATTAATTTTTAATTGTTCATTTCCTAAAAAATAAGATTTAGTTTCCTTCTTAATGTTTAATGAATTTAATAAAACTCCAGTTCTTCTTGTGTCTTCACAATATATTAAGTCAACTTCTTTTAATGTCTCAACTAATCTCTCTGAAACATCTGAAAGATTCCCTATTGGTGTGGCACAGATAAAAAACTGAGCCATGAAATTAGTAACTGTTTAAATTACTTGCTTGAGATTCGATTATTGAAATGTCCTGTGATAAGAATAATCTTACAAATGACCCATCTGTTGATATCCAAACATTTGTCTTTCCTTTATAGAGCTTTCCTCCACTAAAATCTACGACTTCATCAAATCTATCTTGAACATTTGCCCAATGAATATAGGCATCATATATTTCTTTTAAGTCCTGAGCTGTATCACCAGAAATTTTCACAGACATTACTAGATTTCCGTTTGAATCAACATAATCTTTCCATGAACCACCGCCAAGTCCAACAGCAGCAGTTGTAGACTCTACTCTGCCAATGAAATCTTGAAGTATATACACAATATCTAAAGAACCTAAAGTTCCCTCATCAATTAATTGATAGTTTTCAATTTCCAAAGTTGATATTGATACATCATCATATCTTTCATTGGTAAAGAATTTTGCACTATCGTAAACTTGTTCAGCAGTTGGCAATGAATCAAGGCCTTCATTTTTATATCTATAAAGTGCTTCATTAAGACCTGTCATTTTATCTTTGTTTAAAATTTCTCTAACTAACTGAGGACCAAATGAATAGTACAAATCATTTGGTATATAAAAATAACCTGGAAGTTGAACTCTACAAGATATATTTGGAACTTGAGAGTTCATTGTGGTTCTATCATAGTTATCTAACCCGTCCTCCCACTTAACTTGAACATAATCAGCCTGTGCTTCCATCAATGCACGTATGCCCGGATAAGCAGAAAAATCATCTAATTCTTTCATTTCTTTGTACCATTCAGAAACTTGGAAATGTTGACCTTGTAATGAGTGGGTTAGCTCATGAACAATAACACTTTGCTCCCAAAGGTTTAGCTTGTCTTGACCTTTTTTAATTGGCACTCTTAAAATCTTGTCTAATAAATTATATGAACCAGCTGAAGCACAACGTTGAAACTCTGTGATCAAATTCTTCATTTGATCAGGTGTTGCCGTTGTTAAACCCCACATGTTTTCAGAAAGAACAGCTCTCTCCCATTCTCCTTCTTCGTAGTCTTCCTCAAAATCATCTAGG
>JAQCEB010000044.1 GCA_027729925.1 Actinomycetota bacterium | reverse complement strand
CTTCCGGGATCTCCAGGCAAAATTACAAAATCAGAAACATCTCCTTTTTTAAGTTGAATATGGTATTGAATAGGTGTATCTAGTAAGCCCCCTTTTGAGTCATTTGCATCATTATTCGACATTTCTATCCTCCTCTAAATAATTTATAGCTTCCAAAACTATTCTTGTCATATTATTTACAGTTTCAGCATCAGACACTTCAACTGCTAAAACAGCTCCTGCCATTAATTTTTTAATATGAGCTAATGTAAATAATGTTGCAGCTTCCATCTCAGAAGCTCCAACACCACCACCTTGCCATGCCTTCCATTTATTTTCTAAATAAGGAGCAACCGGCATTCTATTTGGCTCAACTTCACCAAAAAAAGAGTCTTTTGACTGACATATTCCAATCTTAGTTGGTATTCCTAATGCTTTTGATGCCTTAATAAGGTTTTCAGTTAAATCATGAGAGGCAATTGCTGGAAACTCTATTGGCATGTATTGCTTTGAAGTACCATCATCTCTTACTGCAGCAGTCGCTATAAATATTTCTCCTTTTTTTGCCGAATTGTCTACTGAACCTGAAGTTCCTATCCTAATTAATACCTCAGCACCAATATAAGAAAGTTCTTCTACCGCTATTGCAGTTGATGGACATCCTATTCCGGTAGAAACTACCGATATTTCGGTTCCTTTATAAGTTCCTTTAAAAGCATTAAATTCTCTATTTTGACCTTGATGTACAGGATTTTCTAAAGAATTAGCTATTAAAGGCACCCTATTAGGATCGCCCGGAACAATTACATACCGGGCGACTTCTCCTAATTTTATAGGTAAATGTTTAACTTGTTCAACTTTTTGAACAGTCATCACTTACCTTTTGTTACTTAGTCTTTACTTCTAAATACTGCTAGACCACATAGAATTGTTAAAAATCCAGCAACAAGACAAAGTCCAGACAACATACCAAAAGCAGCATCACCTGCAAGTTCTGAAGATGCATAAGGATAAACCATATACATCACACCTAATCCGATAATACCGACTCCGAGTCCATCTTTCGATGTTACTTCTCTCATACTATCCTCCTAGTTACAAGTTCATTGATACAACTGTCAAGATAACACCGACAACTGTACCTGCTGTGATTAATACTGCTTTGCCCATATTTTCAGCTTTCATTATTGGACCTGTAACCTGTAAGTTTTTAGGTAAAGCACCAATTATTGCTAACGCCAAAAATGAAGCAAGAATCTTATCTGCTGATGAGACAATGATGTTACTTGAGAACACAGCTGCCCACATATCATTTCCAGCAGCTAATAATCCTGCTGTTAATACGTCAGAAGCATGTCCTGTTGCACCACCAAAAACAAAGATAACAATTGGAGCTGCCATAAGCGATACTGCAACTGCAGAAGCAACAGACAATCCAAAGAATCTTACTTTGTCATTAGCCCATCCCCACTTTGTTCCATAACCCCAAACAAGTGCACCAACAACATTGCATGCAGCGAATGGAATTGAAACCGGACCAGAAATAAAACCCATAGTTAAGTTTGTTATAACTCCAACTAAAGATCCCCACCATGGTCCGAGTGTCATAGCAACAACAGCGGTTCCAATCATATCAAGGAAGATAGGTAGCTTTAAAGCTCCGGCAACTGTTCCACCAATAACATTTAATACAGAAGCAACTGGTACTAATGCAATTACATATGTTAAAGGAACGCCACCACCTGTAGAGCTACTTAGTTTTTCTCCCTGAGTAGTTTGTTCATTCATTAATTTCCCCCTCTCGAAAAATTAACTTGTTTATTGATAGTAGTATTTCGACTATCAAGAAAAGGTTTTTTAACAATGGTTAACCTTTTCAAACATTGTTAAGAAAAGTCTAAAAAAATTTTTAATGTGTTGTCTTGTAAAAAAAAAATAAATATAAAAAGTCAGTAACCTAAATCTTATCTAGTGCATCACTAACTGATAAGATACTTTCTGAAGAACCTGATCTACCAATTTTTTTCATAAAACTAGTTATTTGTGGTGGGAGCAGATTAGTTCTTTTTAATATAGATTCGGTCGCAAAAAGTTTGGATGGTGTTCCGTCAAAAATTAGTTCAGTGTCACACATTACTAAAACTCTATCGGTGTCTTCTGCAACTAAAGGCATATCATGTGAAACAACTATAACCGTTTTTCCTTGTTCTCTTAGTTTTTTAATTGACCCTCTAATAGCTTTTATACCTAAATAATCTTGGCCAGTTGTGGGTTCATCTAAAATAATCACATCAGGCTCCATAGCTATAATTGAAGCCATACCGACACTCTTTCTTAGTGAAAATCCAAGCCTATAAGGATTTATGTCAAGAAATTCTGTTAATCCAAATTCTGATGAAATATACTCAACTCTTGAATCGATTTCCTCTTTCTGAAGTCCAATATTCTTTAAACCAAATTCAAGTTCATCTTTGACCGAAGCTGCAAAAATTTGATGATTTGGGTTTTGAAAAACATATCCAACAGTTCTCGCTAACACATTTACAGAATTTTCTTGACTGTCTAACTCTCCAACATATACTTTGCCATCGGTAGGTTTTAATAAACCATTCCAATGCTTTACTAATGTTGTTTTACCAGAGCCATTCTGGCCAACTACTGATACTTGCTCACCTTGAGAGATTTTTACATTAACACCATTGACAGCTACAACACCATTTGGATAAACATGTTTAAGGTTTTCTACTCTTATTTCAGTCATGCTTTATAAGCCTCTACTGCTTGTGAAAGTGTGACGGGGATTGATTTAAATAAATTACTTTTATTTGAAGCTAGTTCAGTTACTTGTGGAACTCTTACTCCTACTGACGCTTGTCTTCCAACAATTTTTGGAAATATTTCAGATGGTGTGCCCTTTTCAATTATTTTGCCATTTTCTAGAAATACAACTTGATCTGCAAATTCTGAAATTACTTCAACTTCATGTTCTGCTATCACAACAGTAAGCCCTTCTTCTAGATTTAACTTTCTGGTAACAGAAAAAACTTCTTCTTTTCCAATTGGATCTAAGTTAGAAGTTGGTTCATCTAAAATTAAAATTTCAGGCTTCATTGCTAGCGCAGATGCCATAGCAAGTCTTTGTTGTTGACCTCCAGATATTTCAAATGGCGATCTCTCTTCAAATCCCTCTAGACCAACAAGTTTTAGTGATTCTTTAATATTTTTTTCAATTGTTACTTTATCAACACCTAAATTTTGTAAACCTAAAGCCACTTCTTCAAAAACAGTTAATTGACTCATTTGAAATTCAGGATTGTCAAAAATACTTCCAACTTTTGCAGCTAATTGTCTTACTGGTATTTTTGGTGGAATCTCACCAAGCACTTCTATCATGCCATACATGTCTGCACTTATCATATTTGGGACTATTCCATTGAGAGAAAGGCAAAGTGTAGTTTTTCCAGCTCCGTGAGCTCCAAGAATAGCTATAAATTCCCCTTTTTGAATTTCTAATGAAACACCATCTAACGCTTTATGTTCTTCACCTGAGTATTGAACTGTTAAGTTTTCAACCTTAATTACAGACATTTATAATTTCCTTTTTAAAAACTTTAAGGTTTTTTAACAATGGTTACCTGTCAAACATTGATTAGTAGTTTTATTTTACACTTTTTTAATTTGCGTTGCATATATTAAATTAATCAAAATTATTTTTTCGCTTTAAACCATGAAAAGTAGTCAATATAATCATAAAATGACTATTCCTAATTTTCACTTACCAACAGAAGACTCTACATTTATAAAAAATCCTTATCCTGTACTTAGTGAGATCAGGGAGAAAACACCTATTTTTTGGGACGAAATAAATGGTCTTTATTTTTTTACAAGATATTCAGATGTAAGAACTATCCAATCAAGTAAAGTTTATGGTACTACTTTTAACCATATTGAAAACTTTGAGTCCCAAATAGAAAACCCAGATTTACCTCTTACTTATGTGGGTTATAAAAGGTCAGAAAAGTATGCCGAATATGAT
>JAQCEB010000043.1 GCA_027729925.1 Actinomycetota bacterium | reverse complement strand
GTTACTGCAGATTCACAAAAAATGAAATTTAAATTAAATGAAAACAATACTGGAAAGTTTATCTCAACTGGATTGTGGTCAAAATCTCGACATCCTAACTACTTTGGAGAAATTATGATTTGGTTAGGTGTAGCTGTTATTGCTTTTCCTGTCTTATCAGGTTTACAATATTTTGCTTTATCTTCTCCTGTGTTTGTGTATTTGCTTTTAACTAGAGCTAGTGGAATTCCTATATTAGAAAAGAATGCAGATAAAAAATGGGGTGGTCAAAAAGATTATGAGGATTATAAAACTAATACACCAATTTTGTTTCCTAAATTATTTAAGTAAAACTATCTAACCTTTCTAGTAATATTTCTTTTTCACCTTCGTTCATTGTTACGGTGTATTCAGTTGAAGGAAAAGTTGAACTATTAACATCTTCTTTAAATAAAGAAACAGATTTTAATCTTTCATTTCGTAGATCTAGTTTAATTTTTTGGCCGTTTCCATAACTTTTAGCATGTCTTGGTTTTTTTATAGAAGTTGTCTCCCCACAAATATCTTCAAAGAATAAAAATATTACATCACCTCCAGAACCAGAGCCCAAAGAATTTAATACTAGATTCGTATGTTTTTTGATTTCATGTAAAGCATCTTCTGCTACACATTCAACTTCAGCACCAAATGCTCCAGCACTTTCAAGTCTTTTTAAATCTTTTAAAATATCAATAGCTTCATCAGCGGTTTTACCAACTGTTCTGATACCTCCATATTTTGTTGCCATAGACGGTACCATACCTACGTGTCCTTGTACTTGCATACCTTCTTTAGCTAACATCTCAACTACTTCAAAACTTCTTGGTGTTAGAACAGAATCAGCTCCAGCCATAACAGCATCAAATGCACCTCTAAGAATTTCTTCGTGAGTTATGAATCTACCAGCAAATAAAGCAGCTGTTATAAAAGTATTTGGAGCACCTTTTCGCACATCTTGATACCAGTCGCTTCCTGTTATGATCATGTCAATATTTGTTTCAGAGAGTATTTCTGCTTCTTCTTGATTGGCAGCAGTTACTTGGGTCATTTTTATGTTATTTTTTTTATTTTCAATCATGTCCGCAACAGTTAAGTTTCTCTCAACCTGTTCATGCCCAAATGTATACACTCTTTTCATCTTTATAAGTATATATCTGATAGATATTGAAAAACAAAAAGAGTCCAGTTTCCTGAACTCTTTTTTGAGGTAACAGGCTTATTACCTAATTATTAGAATACAACTAAAATTCAATTATGGAAGAAATTTCTGTTACTGAACAGAGAAGACAAAAAAGAAAAAGAAAACATCAATTAAAACGTAAAGGTAGATTTGATTATAGAACTGGGCGTACTGGTAAAAGAAAATAGCTTATAATTTATTTACTCCATATCTTTAGGTTTCAATATAATTGATTTCTTATGCCAAAAAATAACATCCGAAATATTGCAATAATTGCACACGTGGATCATGGAAAGACAACATTAGTTGATGGTTTATTAAAACAAAGCGGTACTTTCAGTGAACACGAAATTCTAGAGGAGAGAGTTATGGACTCTGGAGATCTAGAAAAAGAACGTGGCATTACTATTACTTCAAAGAACACTGCAATTTTATATAAAGATATAAAAATAAATATCGTAGATACACCAGGTCACGCTGACTTTGGTGGAGAAGTAGAGCGTAGTTTAAATCTTGTTGATGGAGTCTTGTTATTAGTTGATTCAAGTGAGGGACCACTTCCACAAACACGTTTTGTTCTTAAAAAAGCATTAGAAAAGAATTTACCTGTCATATTAGTAATTAATAAAATTGACAAAGCAGATGCTCGCATAGTTGAAGTTGTACAGGAAGCATATGATTTATTTATAGATTTAGATGCCAATGATGATCAAATAGATTTCCCTATAGTTTATACCAACGCAAAAGAAGGAATAGCTCATATTGAAGTGAACGACTCTTCACAAAATTTAGAACCGTTATTTGAACTAATAGTTAATTATTTTAAAGGTCCTGAAACTGATGATAATGGTGTACCACAATTTTTGATTACAAATCTTGGATATGACTCTTACGTTGGTCAAATTGCAATTGGAAGACTAGATAGTGGATATTTAGAGATGAATAAAAACTACGCACTCTGCAAGGAAGATTCAGTTATAAAAGGTATAAAGTTTTCAGCAATATATACATTTAAGGGTTTAGAAAAAGTAAAGGTAGATCGATTAGAATCTGGTGATATTATTGCCGTAGCTGGTGTTGAGGATATAAAAATTGGTGACACTATATCAAGTAATGAAAATCCCAAACCTCTTTCACGAATTCAAATAGATCAACCAACCGTATCTGTCTTTTTTAATGTAAATAATTCGCCGTTTGCTGGGAAAGAAGGAAAATTTATAACTTCGAGAAATTTAAAAGATCGACTAGATAAAGAAATTTTAAGCAATGTTTCACTTCAAGTAATTCCTACAACTAAAACTGATGTATTCGAGGTTCGAGGTCGTGGAGAACTACAGATGGCAGTTTTAATTGAAACTATGAGAAGAGAAGGTTTTGAATTAATGGTTTCAAGACCTGAAGTTATAACAAAAGAAATTGATGGTGTTAAAAATGAACCTATTGAACATGTTTTTATTGATGTTCCTGAGGAATACGTTGGAACTGTAACTAAAAATCTTTCACAACGAAAAGGAAAAATGGTTACTTTAATGAATAATGGATTTGGAAGAGCAACTCTAGAATTCAAAATTCCTTCAAGAGGTTTGATTGGCTTTAGAAATCATTTTTTAACAGAAACCAGAGGCTCTGGCATTATGAATACCTTATTTGATGGTTATGAACCATGGAAAGGTGAAATTCCGCAACGTTCTAATGGTGTATTGGTCTCTGACAGAGATGGCAAAGTTACTTCATATGCAAGCTTAGCAATGGCTGATAGGGGAATTTTATTTGTTCCCCCTGGAACAATGGTTTATAAAGGAATGATTGTTGGTGAGAGGAATAATGAAGGAGACTTAATTGTTAATATAACAAAAGAAAAGAAATTGACTAACCATAGAGCTTCAGGATCTGACGAGACAATTCCACTACGCCCACCACAGCTAATGTCATTAGATCAATGTCTTGAATTTATCAGTGATGATGAATTTGTAGAGGTTACTCCAAAATCTATTCGTTTAAGAAAATCAAATTTAAACGTAAAAACCTAAATTATTTAAAATTTAAATCCTTCAAGTTTTAGTAATTTCTTTTTTGTATTAATTCCACCTTTTCCGCTATAGCCACCAAGTTTTCCATCAGATCTGATAACTCTATGACATGGAATAGTTGGAGCATAAGGATTTTTACCACATGCATTTGCTACAGCTCTTGCACTTTTTGGTCTTCCTATTGCTAGAGCAAGTTCCTTATAGGTTCTTGTTTCTCCATATGGAATTTTTTCAATTTCTTTCCAGACAAGTATTTGAAAAGCAGTTCCTTCTAATTTCATTAATTATTAATCTTGTGTAAAAATGCTGTTTCTTGTATTAAATCATTTCTTATTGCTTGTAAATTAAAATAATTATTTGTAGTAACAGAGTCTTTGTAATCTATTGAGCCTTTTAAGAATGTGTAACTAGTTAGTGCACTTACAGAACCAAAGGCAACAAAATCATAATGTTTAGAGTCACTTAAGTAATAACCAACATAATTTTTATCAGATTTAATACTATTGAAGACTCCGATCTCAGTAATATCTTCTGAATCTAAATATCCTGAGTACCAATCCTCGCTATAAATAAAATATGTATTGTTCAACACTTCAAGTGAACCATATTTTTCATATATAGGAGTAAGGAAAGGATCTTGAAAAATTAATGTTTTACAGTTATTTTCAAGACAATAGAGATGAATAGCTCCAGCTCCAGTTGAATGTCCCATCACAGAAATATTATTAAAATCTGCATTAAAGTCGTTATCTTGCAAATATTTAATTGTATCTTCAATATCAGTTGCCATTGCAGCCATGACTCCTACAACATCAGAAGACTGTTCTGAAGAACCTGTATTAAAAACAGTTCCGTTTGGTA
>JAQCEB010000010.1 GCA_027729925.1 Actinomycetota bacterium | reverse complement strand
TGCAGCTTTTCTACATTTGAATAATAAATTTCAATTAGTTTTTGGTACACCATTTATAGTTCCTTATTTCGATAACGAAGCGCAAAGCATACAACATGGACTAAATGTATTAGCTAGAGAACTTGAAAAATTAATTCTACTAGATCCAAACCAATGGCATTCTATACAGCCTGTGTGGACTAGTGAATACTAAGATATTATTAGTTACTCCTTATAGTTTCAAGCACTATGGTGGAGTCCAAAATCAAGTAAATTTACTAAATACATCTATAAATAAAATTAAAAAATATGAATCAAAAATATTTGCACCTGATACTAAAGAATTTAGTTTTTCTAAAACAATAAAAATTAAATTTAATAGTTCTATTTCAACTATTGGTTTATTTCCAAATAGAAAATCTCTACTAAAAGCGTTTGAATGGGCGGATATTATTCATATTCATGAACCTTTTATACCAATATTTTTTTGGAGATTACCCAAAAATAAAAAATATATAGTTACTCATCATGCAAATATATCCAAAATTTATTTAATTTTTATGAAATTTTTGTATATCTTTAAGAATTTATCTTGTATTAGCACACATGTAAGCCCACTCGCTTTAAGCAATGCACTATCTTTATCAAAATATTCAACTTTAATTCCAAACGCTATAGAAATTAATCCTGAAATGACATTTAATTTCAATAGATCATTTTTGTTTATTGGAAGAAACGAAAAAAGAAAAAATTTAGATTTGTTTATAAAACTTTCAAGTACATATGAATCAAATTATAAATATAACGCAATAACAAATGAAAATTTGACTATAGATAATATAAATGTCTACAACCAACCTAATGATCAAGAGAGAAACAATATTTTGAGGAAATCAGGAATATATCTTTCTTTGAATACAAAATCGGAAAGTTTTGGAATTACTATTATTGAAGCTATTAATAATGGTTGTCTAGTCGTATCTTCTAATCTACCTTCTTCTAAATATGTTTTAGAAAATTCAGGTATTTACTTTGAAAATAATAGTATTTATTCATTAATCGAAGTTTTAGATAATCTCAAAGATGAAGAATTACCAAAATTATGGAAATATCAATTTGAACAAATTCAAAAATTTAATATTAAAAATATTATAAAAATGTACCTTTCAATTTATAAACATTTCTAGAGTAAAATATAGATTATGAAAATTGAAGCATCTGAAAAAGTAAAAAAAGGTTTAGCAGAAATGCTAAAAGGTGGCGTAATAATGGATGTAGTTAACGCTGAGCAGGCTGTTATTGCCGAAAAAGCTGGAGCTTGTGCTGTAATGGCACTTGAAAGAATTCCAGCTGACATAAGAGCTAATGGTGGAGTTGCACGAATGTCGTCTGTAAGTGTTATAAAAGAAGTGATGCAATCAGTATCTATTCCTGTAATGGCTAAAGCAAGGATAGGGCATTTTGTTGAAGCACAAATGCTTCAAGAACTAGGAATTGATTTTATAGACGAATCAGAAGTATTAACACCAGCTGATGAAGTAAATCATATAAATAAAAGAAATTTTAGAGCTCCATTTGTATGTGGTGCTACAGGATTAGGCGAAGCTGCAAGAAGAATAGCTGAAGGAGCTTCAATGATTCGCACAAAAGGTGAAGCGGGTACAGGCAATGTGGTAGAAGCTGTAAGACATATGAGAACTGTTACTTCTGAAATGAACCAAGTAATTAATTCAGATGAACATGAACTTGTTTCTTTAAGCAAAAAGTTTGGAGCTCCTCTTAATATTTTAGAAGAGATTAAAAGTCTAAAAAAACTTCCAGTTGTAAATTTTGCAGCTGGAGGTATTGCTACACCAGCAGATGCAGCTTTAATGATGCAACTAGGTTGTGACGGTGTATTTGTAGGTTCTGGAATATTCAAAAGTGGAGATCCTGCAGCAAGAGCTGAAGCAATTGTTTTAGCTACAACTAACTTTAATAATCCATCGGTTCTCATAGAGGTTTCTAAAAATTTAGGAGAGCCAATGGTTGGAATAAACATTAACACATTACCTGAGGAAGAGAAGTTAGCTAAAAGAGGTTGGTAGTTGAAAGTCGGAGTTCTTGCTCTTCAAGGTAGTTTTTTTAACCATTGTAAATCATTAGAACTATGTGATTTAGATTATGTTTTAATAAAAAGATTATCGGATTTAAAGTCTATAAATTCTTTAATTATTCCTGGTGGAGAATCCACTTCAATGAAAATTATTGAAAAAGAAGAAAATTTATTTTTTGCAATAGATAAGTATATTAAAAAAGGGTTACCGACTTTAACCACATGTGCTGGAACAATAATACTTTCGAAAAAAGTTATTGATGGAGATATATCTATTCCAAATATTGATATAAGCATTCAAAGAAACGCTTATGGAAGACAGAATCAATCATTTGAAGGCGATGTTAAGTTTTTAGATAATTCAGATATTTATTGTTTTATAAGGGCACCAAAAATAATTGAATTACTATCTAGCGATGTTAAACCTATCGCATTTCATAATGAAGAAATTGTAGGGGTTCAACAACAAAATATTATTGGTCTTACTTACCATCCAGAATTAACAAATGATAATTTTTATTTAAATTGGCTAAAAGAATATTTAAAAAGCGGGGAGCATGTCGGGTCATTCTAAATGGTCAACAATTAAAAGAAAAAAAGGTGCTAATGATGCTAAAAGAGGTAAATTATTTGCAAAACTTGTAAAAGCTATTGAAATTGCAGCTAAAAATGGAGGAACTGATCCATCGAATAATGCTCCACTTTATCAAGCTATTTCAAAAGCTAAATCTAATTCAGTACCTAATGAAAATATTGAAAGAGCATTAAAACGCATAGAAGGTGATCAGAACTCAGATGAGTTATTTGAATTAACATACGAAGGATACGGCTTATATGGTGTTGCTATATTAATTAATTGCTTAACAGATAATAAAAACAGAACTTCTTCAGATGTAAAAGCAGCACTTACTAAACATGGCGGTTCAATGGGAACACCTGGTAGTGTTAACTACTTATTTGAAAGAAAAGCAGTTTTTCAATTTGATAATTTAAGTGACGATTTAATAAATTTAGCAATAATGAATGAAGCTGAAGACATTGTTGAACAAAAAGATTTTATTACTTTTGAATTTTCTGTTCTCAATTTTAAAAAAGCAAATGAAGCATTTCTTAAACACAACTTTATTCCCTCTAGTTCTCAAATAGCCTATGTTCCGTCAACTTATATAAATTTAAGTATGGAACAATTTTTAAAAATATCTAAATTAATTGATGCACTTGAAGACCTTGATGACGTACAAGATGTGTATACAAATTTTGATATTCAAGAAAAAGATTTAGAAACACTACTTTCTCATTAAAAAAACTAAAATTTATATATGGTAAATAAAGCAAAAAAACAAGGTACTACCTACGAATCAAACATTGTTAAAAGATTAAATGAACATTCACAATTTAAAGCTCAAAGATTTGCTGAAGGTGGCTCTAATGACATGGGTGATATTCAATTATTTGTTAATGAAGAAGAATATTTTATCGAAGCAAAATCTAGACAAAATCTTAACGCACATCAATCACTAGATAAAGCAATAAATAAATCCGGATCTTTAAACACAATTCTGTTTTGGAAGAAATTAAAGAAGTCAAAAGGAAATTCAAGAAGATCTTCAGATGGAATACCTGAAATTGTTTCTATGTCTTATGAGCTATTTGTTAAGTTATTAAATAATGCAAAATGAAACAGAGTATTTAAATTATTTTTTACCAGAAAAATCCATAAAACAAGAACCTTATAAGGATCCAGATAAATCTAAATTACTTATTGCATCAACTAAAAAAATTATATTATTTAAAGATATAGACAATTATATTCCAGATAATTCAATTTTTGTTTTTAATAAGTCAAAAGTTCAAAAAGTTAGAATCCTTGAAAAAAAATTAACTGGAGGTAAGATAGAAATTTTTATTTTAGAATTAACAAGTGATTTTTCAGCGAAGTGTTTAATTAAGTCTACAGATAAAAAATACATTGGAAAAGAATATTTTTTAAATAGCTTTAATGCAAAAATTACAGATATTAAAAAAGATTACTTTGAAATATTATTTTCTGAAAAAGTATTAGATTTAATTAACAATATTGGGGTTCTTCCTCTACCACCATATATAAAGGAAGAAAGATATAAATTTAAATATTACAATAATCAATTTTCTGAGAATGGATTCTCAGTAGCATCGCCTACTGCAGGACTTCATTTTTCTTTAGAAAAAATTCAAAGTTTGAAAGAAAAAGGTCATGATGTTATTTATATTAATTTAGATGTAAATCTTGGAACTTTTAAACCTATAAATACTAAATATATTCAAGATCATAAAATACATTCAGAGAAATACCATATCTCTGAATTTGATTTTCAAAAATTACTAAAACATAAAAAAAATAATAAAAATATTATTTGTGTTGGTACCACTTCGCTCAGGACTATAGAATCTGTGTTTCTTAGTAATAAATTTTATGGTGAGACAGATCTTTTTATTTTGCCTGATACAAAATTAAATTTAACTACTCAATTAATTACTAATTTCCATGCTCCAAAAAGTAGTTTACTTTCTATTGTTCAAAATGTATATGGAGAAAATTGGAAAGAGTTATACAGTTACGCAATAACTAATAAAATGAAATTTTTAAGTTTTGGAGACGCTGTATTATTTGATATAAATGAATAGTTATAAATTTGAAACAATTGCAATAGATAAAAAAGCTAGAGTTAACAAAGTTAATATAAATGGTAAAGAATTTTTAACACCAATCTTCATGCCAGTTGCAACAAGAGGTTCAATTAAATCATTACCACTTGATTACTTGCAAAATTCAAAAATTCTTCTCGCTAATACTTATCATTTGTATCTTAGACCTGGTCTAGATGTTATTAAAAGATCTAATGGCTTACATGAATTTATAAATTGGAAAAATCTAATTTTAACTGATTCTGGTGGATTTCAAGGTTGGTCAATTCCAAATAAATTAGATAATTCAGGAATAAATTTTAAAAATATTTATGACGGTTCAAGTTTTAAAATGACTCCTAAGTTATCTATGGAAATTCAAAATATTTTAAATAGTGATATAGCGATGATTCTTGATAATTTAGTCAATATTGATGCTTCTTATGAAAACCAAAAAAATGCAATAACAACCACTTTTAATTGGGCATCTGAGGCTAGAAATATACATACAAATAAAAATCAATCTCTATTTGGAATTGTACAAGGTGGCTTAAGCAAAGAATTAAGAGGTATTTCAGCAGAGCAAATGATTTCATTAGACTTTGACGGATACGCAATCGGCGGGCTTGCTATAGGTGAATCATCAGAAGACAGAATCGATATAGTAAAGCATACCGTTGATTATTTACCAAAAAATAAACTAAGGTATGTGATGGGTTTAGGTGATATTAAAGGCATGATCGATCTTATTGAGTTAGGTATAGATATGTTTGACTGTGTTTGGCCAGCTAGGCTAGCAAGACATGGAAAAATAATAAATAAATCTACTTTTTTCAACTTAAAGAACGCAAAATATCAAAATGACATAAACCCGCTTGTACTAGATTGTTATTGTTACACTTGTAAAAATTATTCGAAATCATATTTAAGACATTTATTGATTAATGAAAGTACTTCTTCTTGGTTTTATTTAACTCTTCATAACATTGTTCAAACAGAAAATATAATTAAAGAAATACAAGAAAGTATATTAAACTCAAATTTTGATAAATATAAGGAAAATTTAATTAATGAATGATTTAATAGCACTACTACCTTTAATATTTGTATTTATTATTTTTTATGTAATTCTTTACATTCCTCAAAGAAGAAGACAAAAAAAACACAAATCATATGTTAATTCTTTAAAAATTGGTGACAATGTCATAACTGATTCAGGTATTTTAGGGCGTGTTGTCAGCATAAAAGACGATAAAGTCACTCTTGTTTTAAAAAAGGGAGAAATCGAGATACTTAAAAATAATATCTCATTCAAATAATTCATGAAAACAATAATAAAATTTTTGTTTCTTCCAATGATTTCATTATCATTATTTATTTATGTCTTTATAAATGATATCAGTCCCAAGTTAGGATTAGATTTACAGGGTGGAATATCACTTATTTTGACAGCTGAAGAAGGTACTGATTCAGAACTTATTGAACAAGCTGTCAATATAATGAGATCTAGAATATCAGCATTTGGTGATGTACAGGAACCTGAGATATCGATAAGTGGTGAAAATTCTGTATTAGTTCAATTACCTGGAATTACCGATCAAGAAAAAGCAATAGAAGCTGTAGGAACAACTGGTTTATTAACTTTTAGGCCAGTCCTCAACTCATCTCTATCTTTAGGTTATTCACCAGCATTAACAATTGTTGAAAATCCTGACGATCCAGAAAATCCAATTATATCTGCACCAAATGGTGTAGATAGTTTGACAGGATTAACTATAAATGATGATCCTACGAAAGTTTCTTATTTACTTTCATTGAGTGGGGGATATCCAGTAATTTATGAACTCGGTCCAGCTGTACTAACTGGTAATGATATAAGTGACGCATTAGCCGTATATCCTCAGAATGAATGGATTGTACAATTAGTTTTAAAAGATAACTCTGCAAATAAATTTACTGAATTAACTAAACAGTTAGCAAGTTTAACAGGGGAGCAACGTAAACTCGCAATAGTTTTAGACAGTCAAGTTATTTCAGCACCTGGGATAGCACTTGATGTTAACCCAAATATTGGGATAACAGGTGGCACAGCAGCAATTTCAATGGGTAATGCCGACCAAGGAGAATCTGCTAACAATCTAGCAGTTGTATTAAGGTACGGTGCTTTACCTGTATCCTTTGAAAGATCTTCAATTCAAAAAGTCTCAGCTACATTAGGTGAAAATACATTAAGACTTGGTTTAGAAGCTGGTTTAATAGGATTAATATTTGTTAGTTTGTTTTTAATTTTTTATTACAGAATTAATGGTTTTATCGCAATTCTTGGATTATCTTCATTTGGTATGTTGTTTTATTCAGCAATTTCTCTTTTAGGTAAATATCAGGGATATACGTTAACACTCGCTGGGATAGCTGGAATAATTGTATCAATCGGTTTAGCTGCAGACTCTTATATAGTTACTTTTGAAAAATTTAAAGATGAACTTAAGATTGGAAGATCTTTTCAATATGCTTCAGAGAAAGCTGTAACAGAAGCATGGAAAACTATTTTAACTGCAGATTTTGTATCTTTAACAGCATCAGTAATATTATATGTCTTAGCAATTGGTCCTATTAGAGGATTTGCCCTCACACTAGGATTAGCTACTATTTTTGATTTAATATTTACAAGATTTTTCACTAAGAATGCAGTTCCTTTATTTGCTAAAGTTTCAGACAATACACGATTATTTTTCCCTATTAAGAAAGAAGTTTTAAGTAATGTTTAAAAAATTATTTTTGGGTACAACAGAAATTAACTTCTATAAATTAGGAAATACGTTTCTAAAAGTTTTTATAGTTGAAATGACAATATTTATTGCAGTTATAGGTTTATCACTATCAGGATATCGAGACTTAAATTTATCTGTTGACTTCACAGGAGGTACAACTTATCAGCTATCAACAGACTATTCTTCAGACGACATATCAGATGTTATGAATAATACAATATTAAAAGTTTCCAGATATCAAACATTTGAAAATTCAAATTCAATAATATTTAGAGCAGTTGAATCAACACAAGACAAAGAAACTGAATTATTAAATTATTTATCTTATAAATTTGATGTTCCAACTGAAAATATAGAGTTTCAAAGAGTTGGCCCGACTTTTGGTGCCGAAATTACATCTAAAGGATTGAGAGCTCTATTTATATTTTTAGCAATAATCGTTGCTTTAATATCTTTTAGATATGAATTAAAGTTTGCAATTATTGCACTTGTTGCGCTATTTCATGACTTACTTTTAAGCTATACAGTTTATGAGTTACTCGGTTTAGAGATTACACCTTCGACAATTATCGCTTTATTAACAATATTAGGTTACTCACTTTATGACACTGTAATTTTGTTTGATAAATTAAAAGATTCACAAAAAATTTATAAACGTAATAACCTTAATAGTGATATATTAAATAAAACATTTAATGAAGTTCTCATGAGAAGTATCAACACATCGTTAACCTCAGCTTTTCCAATTATTTCAATCTTATTTTTAGGAAATTATTTAGGTATAGATGGTAGTTTATCTGATTTTGCTGTTCCATTATTAATTGGGATATTATCAGGAACTTATAGTTCAATATTTGTAACTGTACCATTTTTGTCAAAAATAATTAAAACAAATTAATTTTACTACCATAAATATATGGATACTTTAAATCCGACTAACCAAACGAGCGAATTGCTTGAAAGATTATTGTCAAATACTGATATAAAACATCACAATTTAATTAATGAAGGTTTTCAATTTGCTAGTAAAGGTCATGAAAATCAAAAAAGAAAATCAGGAGAACCTTATATTACTCATCCTCTCCAAGTTGCTATTTATTTATCTGAATTAAGTTTAGATATTGAAACTATTGTTGCTGCGTTACTGCATGATTTAATTGAAGATACAGATATAACTTATGATGACCTTCATACTAAATTTGGCAAGGAGATTGCTGATATTGTTGACGGTGTTACAAAATTAGACAAAATTAAATATAACTCTAATGAAGAAGCTAAGGCAGACGCTATAAGAAAAATGGTTATTGCAATGTCAAAAGATATTAGAGTTTTGATCTTGAAACTAGCAGATAGATTACATAATATCAAAACAATAGAATTTCATAATGATTGGAAGCAGGAAAAAATTGCAAGTGAAACTCTCTACGTATATGCACCTTTAGCTCACAGATTAGGATTGCAGTCAATAAAACATGAATTAGAAGATATATCTTTTAAAATATTATATGAAAAGCAAAACAAAGAATTACAAGAACAAATAAATTTATCAAATCCAAATAGATCAAAACAAATTGACGAGTCTATAAGGATAATTCGCACACTTTTAGAAGATAACTCTATTTCCGCTAATGTTAACGGTAGACCTAAACATAACTATTCTATTTATAAAAAAATAGTCAATAATGGTTTATCTTTTAATGAAATTAATGATCTGATAGGTATTCGTATAATTACTGATGATGTCAAAAATTGTTATACCATCTTAGGTTTAATTCACGCTAATTTTCAACCAGTGCTTGGAAGATTTAAAGATTTTATTTCTATGCCAAAATTTAATTTATACCAAAGCTTACACACTACCGTCTTAACCCAATTAGGTCACAAAATGGAAATTCAAATACGTACTCATGAAATGCATTATCGTGCTGAGTTTGGAGTTGCAGCACATTGGAAATACAAAGAAAAACCATCAAATGATTTAACTAAATGGACAAACGAATTGTCTACTATTTCTACAGAATACCCAGATCCTAATGAATTTTTACAGCATATGAAGTTGGATCTCTATGAGAATGAAGTTTTCTGTTTAACTCCTAATGGTGATGTCATTTCTTTACCACAAGGTTCATCACCAGTTGATTTTGCTTTTGCTATTCATACTGAACTTGGAGAAAAACTAATAGGTGCAAAAGTTAATGGAAAGTTAGTTAACCTAGGAAGCATTCTTAAATCTGGTGATACAATCGAAATTCTAACAAGTAAGGATAAAGAAAAAGGTCCAAGCAGAGATTGGCTAAATATTGTTAAAACTACAACAGCTAGGTCGAAATAAGACAATGGCATCAAAAACAATTAAAAAATGAAGATATTCAGAAGGGTAAAACACTTCTAAATTCATGGTTTGAGGAAAACTCTGATGTTTTAAATAAGAAATCAAAAGATAATTTATTACAAGATTTACTTTCAGAGATGAAAATTCCAAATTTAGAGTCACTTTACCAAACTCTAGGTAGTGGTAATACTGGAGTAAACACTATTGGAAATAAGATACGAAAACAAATTTTTCCTGAAGAAATTTCTTTAGACGAAGACTTGTTTTCACCAGAAATAAAACCAGATTCAAAATCTGATCTCATAATTGTTGAAGGATACGATGATATTCAAGTAAGAATGGCAAAATGTTGTGTACCTGTCCCCGGTGATGATATTATTGGATTTGTTACTATATCAAATGGTATTGCTATTCACAGATCTGATTGTTTAAATGTTCAAATTAATCCAACTATTGGTGAAAGAATTGTAGACGTATCTTGGGGTTACACAGCTAATTCAGGAACGGTAGTTTGGCTAGAAATTGAAGCTATAGATAGACCTTACCTGCTGCGTGATGCAACAATTGCTATTTCTGACAATGGCGGAAATATTTTAGTTGCTAAATCGGTAACTAACAGTAAAAGAATTGTGTCTCTAATTTTTCAAGTTGAAATTAGCGACAACAATCAACTAGATGCAATAATCGAAGATGCCAAGAAAATTGAAAACGTTTTTGATGCTTCTAGAATATTCCCAGGTAAGAAATAGTGCAAACAGTTAAAAGGTTTACAAGTTTTACGACATCAAATTGCTATGTTGTGACACCAGACAACAGTGGAGTATGCTTTTTAATTGATTTACCACCAGATTTAGATGAAACATTAAGTTTTATTAAATCTAATAATTTAGCAATCGCTGGTGCATTTATAACTCATGGACATTATGACCATGCACTTGGAATGAAAGAAATAAACAAGAATATATATATGAATTTAGATGATGAGTTTTTAGCACGAAATCCTCAAGAGCAAATAGGACAATTACTAAATGGAATTTCTTTAAATAAATATGACGGTGAAATAAATGATGTTTTTTCTCATAACTTTGATTTTTTAAAAGTCCATTCAAACCCAGGACATACTAAGGGTAGTGTTTCTTTTGAATTTAATAATTTAGGGATTGTGTTTACTGGCGATTTCGTATTTAAAGATAGCATCGGAAGAACTGATCTTTTTAGCGGTGATATATTCGAAATGAAAGAATCTATAAATAATATATTTCTGAAATTTAATAAAAATTATGACGTATTTCCTGGACATGGAGATTATGAATCTGTACAAAATATATTATTAAATAACTATGTTTTAAAGGAATACATCAATGATTGAACAAGTAAAAGGTACTAATAATATTGATGGTGAATTAGCTGTAAAATATAATCTTATTCACAACACCTTTTATAAAATATTTAAAAGTTACGGATACGAACAAGTAATCACACCAACACTTGAACATGCCGAACTTTTTAAAAAATCCATAGGAGAAAATTCGGAAATTGTAACTAAACAAATGTACCAATTTAAAGATAAAGCAGGTAGAGACATTGTTTTAAGACCTGAAGGTACATCTAGTCTTGTAAGATACCATGCAGAAAATAACAAAGATTTTACTAAAAAATATATTTATTTTGGTCAGATGTTTAGATATGAAAATCCACAAAAGAACAGATATAGAGAATTTTCTCAAGCTGGTGCTGAAATCATTGGTAATGTTGATTTATATTCAGAATTTCAAGTTATAAATGACTCTATTAATTTTTTAAAAAGTTTAAATCTAGAATTTAAATTAAACATTAATACGATTGGATCTGTTAAAGAAAGAGAAAAATACACTAAAGAACTTTATAAATATTTTAGATCGAATTTGAAAAAACTTAGTAAAGAATCCCAAGATAAACTCGAAAATAACACTTTAAGAATTCTTGATTCAAATGAAAAAACTGATTTAAAAATTATTAATGATGCACCAACTATGTATAAATTTTTATCTGAAGAATCATTAGAAAAATTTAATAGTTTGTTACTTCTTTTAGATAATAAAGGAATTAAGTATCAAAAAAATGAAAGGTTAGTGAGAGGTTTAGATTATTACAATGATTTAACTTTTGAATTCATTTCAGATCAAGGGGTTGTCGTTGGAGGTGGTGGAAGATATGATAAATTATCTGAAATTTTAAATATTGGAAAGTTTCAAGGAATTGGAGTTGCTTTTGGAGTAGAACGCATAATTAATCAAATAAATAAAATTGAAACTTCTAATAAGTACTATCTAATAGGCTCTAATATATCAAAAATGATAAATTATTCCATAACTTTAGACTCCCTTAATATTCCTTACGATAAACCTGCAAGGCTATCTAAAATAAATTCACAATTCAAAGAAGCTAAGTCCAAAAATTATCAATATATTATAAATACAGATGAAGATACAATTAAGAACTTAAGAACTAACACTACAGTTAAATTTTCCAAAAAAGCGTTGTCATGAATATAAAAGAATTAAAAAATATAAAAAATGACACTTTAGTTGAGAATCTTACTGGTTGGGTAGATACGATTCGAGATCATGGTGGATTAACCTTTATTGATTTAAGAGATTATGAATCATTTATACAATTAATTATTGATAAAAAATTAATAGATGAATTAAAAATTAAGAATGAATTTTACATTTCTGTAACTGGAATATTTAAAAATAGAGATGAAAATTTAATAAATAAAAAACAAGAATTTGGTACTTACGAAATTCATGTGAAAGAAATTAATATTATTAATAAAAGTAAAAATCTTCCTTTTCAAATTGAAGACGGTATAGAAACAGATGAAAGTATTCGTTTAAAATATCGATATTTAGATTTAAGAAGAAATGAAATGAAACAAAATATTTTGGCAAGATCAAAAGTATTTAAAAGCATCAGAAACGTTATGAACAATTTAAACATTTTGGAAATAGATACACCAACTTTAATTAAATCTACTCCTGAAGGTGCAAAAGACTTCCTTGTTCCTTCTAGAAAAAATCCTGGTACCTTTTACGCACTTCCACAATCACCTCAAATGTATAAACAGTTATTCATGATGTCTGGTTTTCCAAATTATTACCAAATTGCTAAATGTTATAGAGATGAAGATTCACGTAAAGACAGACAACCTGAATTTACCCAATTAGATCTTGAATTTTCAAATTCAAATCCAAAAATTGTAAAGGAAAAATTAGAAATAATTGTTCAACACATATTTGCAGAAGCATTCGATTTAAAAATAAACATACCTTTCAAGTCACTATCTTTTACTGAAGCTATCAATTTATATGGAACTGATAAACCAGATTTAAGAATTACTGAAACAATCAATGATGCTACAGATATATTTATCAATACTTCTATTACATTTGTAAAAGATTCAATTAATAACTCCGGTGTTTTTAAATATTTATTTACAAAAAATATTCTTTCAAGAAAAGAGATTGACGAATTAGAAATTCAATCTAAAGAACTTGGTAGTAATGGATTAGGGTGGATAAAATCTGAAAATAATGAGCTAACTGGTCCTTTAGTTAAATTTTTAAACGAACAAGAATCTTCTTTTATAAAATCTTTTGGCAAAGGTACTTTTTTATTTCAAGTAGGTAATTTAAATGATATTTCTAAAACAATGGATTTCTTAAGAACAACCTTATTTAGTAAAACTGAACAAAATGAACACATTTTTTTATGGATTGAAGATTTTCCATATTTTGAAATAGATAATGGAATTTTACAGCCCTCACACCATCCATTTACATCACCTAATAATATACATGAATTTGAAAATAATCCTTTAGAAGCATTAGCGCTGCACTATGATTTAGTTTTAAATGGTGTAGAACTAGGTTCTGGCTCTCAAAGAATTAATAATCCTGATCTTCAAACATTAGTTTTGAAAAAATGGGGATTAAGTGAAGATGAAATTCAAAATAGATTTGGCTGGTTTATTGAAGCACTATCATATGGAACACCAGAACATGCAGGCTTTGCAATAGGTATAGATAGATTAGTTGCAGAGGTAATGCGTCAACCTTCAATTCGTGATGTAATTCCATTTCCTAAAACTCAATCTGGTATGGATCCACTTACAGACGCTCCTACTAAATTAGATAAAGAATTACTTAAAGAATACAACATAAAAGTGATTGAAGATAATGAACAGTAGTGAAATAAGAACATCATTTCTAAATTATTTTGAAAAGAATAATCATAAAATTTTACCTTCTGCTTCACTAATTCCACATGACCCTACTTTATTATTTACAGCGGCAGGAATGGTACCACTTAAAGATTATTTTTTAGGAAAAATTATTCCAGAAAATGCAAATATGACTTCATCTCAAAAATGTATTAGAACAGTTGATATAGATATTATCGGAGAAACAGATAGACATCTTACTTTTTTTGAAATGCTTGGGAACTTTAGTATAGGTAAATATTTTAAAGAAGATGCAATTAAATTTGCTTACTCATTTATTGTAGATGAGTTAAATATCGATAAAGATAAATTATGGTTTACCGTTTACAAAACAGATGAAGAGTCTTATAACATTTGGAAAAATATTGTTGGTGTTCCAGAAGATAGAATACAACGTGGCGATGAAGATAATTTTTGGCATATGAATATTCCAGGTCCTTGTGGTCCATGTTCCGAAATTTTTATTGATAGAGGTTCAAAATATGGAAAAGATGGTGGTCCAATCGGTGGGGGTGAAGATCGGTTTATAGAAATTTGGAATCTTGTTTTTATGGAATCAATTCAGGACAAACCTTTTAATGTAGTTGATAAATTACCACAAAAAAATATTGATACTGGAATGGGCCTAGAAAGAATTTCCATGATTATGCAAGAAAAGGATACGTTATTTGAAACTGATTTATTTCAACCACTATACGATGAACTGCATAAGTATATAGATAAACCTAATCCAAAATATGAAAAAGTAATTTTAGATCATATAAAATCTACAACTTTCATGATCTCAGATGGTGTAATTCCGACTAACGAAGGAAGAGGTTATATTTTAAGAAGGTTAATTAGAAGAGCAATACGTGCTTTTAATCAAATTTCAAATAAAGATGTTTCTTTAACTTTTTTAATTGAAAAAGTTGTTGAAATGTATTCAATTCAATACCCAGATTTAAAAACAAATTTACCTAAGACTTTAAAACTTTTTACTACTGAAGAAAATCTATTTAGTAAAACCTTAATAAAAGGTAATTTAGAAATACAAAATATATTGAATGAAAAAAATAGTTTAAATTCTAAAGATGCATTCCGATTATTCGAAACATATGGTTTTCCATTTGAACTTACAAAGGAAATTGCTAATGAATTCAATATTGTTATAGATGATGATGAGTTTTATAAATTATTCGATGAACATAAAAAGAAATCTAAAACAATAAGTAAGGAAAACAATGACCTATTTAATTTTGATATTGAAGTTAATTCTTTTATCGGTTATGAGAGCAAAAATGTTACATCTGAAATTTACCATATTGAATCAATAGGAAATAAGCAAATAATTTTTACAAAAGAAAATCCATTTTATTTTGAAGCTGGTGGACAAATTTCTGACGAAGGAAGCATACGTTACGATAATAAAGTTCATAAGGTACATGATGTTATAAAAAATTCAAATAACGCTATAGGAATAGTTCTAGAAAGTACTAATTTTGAATTAGGACAAAATGTTGAGCTCATTATAGATTCATCTTTTCGCAATGGTGTTTCTAAAAGCCACACTGGAGCGCATATTGTTCATCAATCATTGAGACAGGTTTTAGGTGAACATGTCTCCCAAGCAGGATCAAACGTAACTCCAGGTAAATTTAGATTTGATTTCAGTCATACTTCTAAAGTATCTTCTAATGAACTAGATGAAATATTTCAATTATCCAATCTTAAGATTTTTGAAGATTTAGATGTAGATACCAAAATTATGAATATCGAAAAGGCGAAAAAAGAAGGTGCTCTTGCTTTCTTTGGAGATAAGTATGATAACGATGTTAGAGTAGTAAATATTGGTAATTTCTCAAAAGAACTTTGTGGAGGAACACATGTTCATAACTCTCACGATGTTGGGCTAATAGTTTTATTACAAGAATCGTCAATAGGTTCTAACTTAAGAAGAGTTGAAATGCTTTCAGGCTTTTTAGCATTTGAATTTTTAAGTAATGCATACAATTCATACAAAAATGTAGCCAACATTTTGCAAGTTCAACCATCTGAAGTAAGCAAAAAGTTGAATTCTCAACTACAAATGTTAGAAGAATACAAAGATAAAATTGTTAAATTTAGACAACTAGAAATAAATTCCATAATATCTAAATGTCTAGATAAAATAGATACCGTTTCAAATCTTAATGTTGTAATAGATGAAGTTGAGGCAGAAAGTGTCAATGAATTAAAAGAAATTGCTTTATCACTTATTAATACACATAAAATTCACATTGCTTTTTTAATTTCTTCAATTGATGGGAAAAAATCAATTGTAGGAGCAGTAGACAATAGTTTAAATTTTGATGTTTCAACACTAGTTTCAAATATTTCCAAAGAATATGGTGGAGGAGCTTCAAAAGATTCTAAATTATCAATAGGAGGAAGTCCAAATTTAATTGATGTTAATGAAGCTCTAACTAAAGTTAAAGAAATATTATATAGTGAATTTAAGTAATTTAAATATACTTTCAATTGATTATGGTGAGAGGTACGTCGGATTAGCTCTTAAAAAATCATCGGCAAATATTGGCTTTCCTTTAAAAATAATTGATCAAAAATTAAATAATTTACATGATGAATTAGATAATAAAATCAAAGAAAATGAAATAAATCTAATTGTTGTAGGATATCCATTGGGATTAAATAAGCAGATGAATAGAATGACTGCAGTAGTAGATGAGTTTATAGATTCTTTAACTTTTAATATACCTATAGAAAAAATTGATGAACGATTTACCTCAAACATAGTTTCAAAAAGAAATACAGAAAGAAATGATGATTTATCTGCTTTGGAAATTTTAGAAAGCTTTCTTAAAAAAAATGAATAATTTTTATATAAAAAATAGACTTACAATCCAGCTTTTTTCGGTAATTTTAATTATTTTTTTATTCATTAATTTTTCAAGTAATATTGCAGACGGTATAAAGTCTTCTAATCTTATTTCAAATGAAGTAAATGAAAGCTTTCAAATACTAAACATTAATATTCCCCAAGGTGCTTCAGCTTCACAGATTGCATCTATTTTGGATTCATCTGGTGTTATAAACTCACAACTTGCATTTGAGCTTTATTTAAGAAATGAAAATTTAACAGATAAGCTTAGAGCAGGTTCATACGAACTTCCAAACAATCTTTCGTATGAAGAATTAACAGCTTTGTTGCTAAAAGGACCTCCATTAAAAACATACAATATAACTATTCCAGAAGGTTTGTGGATAAAAGAAACTCTAGAAACTATATCTGCACAAACTGGATTTGAAGTAGTGCAATTAGAAAACTCGTTACTTTCAGGTAGAGTTTTAAGTAATTATCTACCCAATGGTGATTATAAAATATTACAAAATTGGGAAGGTCTTTTATTTCCTAACACTTACGAAATAGATGTAGAAGCAAATGGAGAAGATATTCTACAAAAACTAGTAGATGAGCTTGAAATTAGATATTCAAATTTAATAGAAAGCAGTTCACTACCTAGTTGGATTAATACTCCAAATGAATTTTTTACTATAGCAAGCCTGATCGAAGCTGAATCAAAACTAGATGAAGACAGACCTTTGGTTTCTTCTGTTATTAAAAATAGATTAGAAGATAATATGATATTACAAATTGATGCAACAGTACTTTATTCATTACAAAAAAGAAAATCATCAGTATTGCTAATAGATTTACAAACAGATAGTCCTTACAATACATATAAATACAGCGGTTTACCACCTACACCTATTTCTGGATTTGGTGAAAGATCAATGATTGCTATTTTACAAACTCCTGAGAATGATTTTATTTATTATCTTTTAACTGAATTAAATGGGAAAATGAGTTTTACGAGTGATTATGAAGAGTTCATTAACCTTAAAAATAAAGCAAAAGAGGAAGGAGTTATACCTTAATGGTTTCAACAAATGATATAAGACCGGGACAGTCAATTATTTATGAAAATAATCTTTATTTAATTTTGGAATACCAACATGTAAAGCCAGGTAAGGGTAGAGCTTTTGTCAAAACAAAGTTAAAAAATATAACAAGCGGAGGAGTTGTTGATAAAACTTTTAGAGCTGATGAAGATGTGGAACAAGCTTTTGTTGATAAACAACCTTTTCAATTTTTATATTCTGAAGGAGAAAATTTCTACTTTATGAATACTGAAACATATAATCAAATTTCATTAAATAAAGATTTTCTTCAGGGTGATGAAAGTTTATTAAAGGCTAATCAAGATGTAACTATATCGATGCATAATGAAAATCCTATTGAGGTTATCCTGCCTACAGCAATTTCTTTATTAGTCACAAAAGCTGAACCAGCAGTTAAAGGAGATTCCGTTAACTCTTCTACAAAAGAAGTTACTTGTGAAACAGGTTTAACTTTACAAGTACCTATGTTTATTAATGAAAATGACATTATTAAAATTGATACAAAAACAAAATCGTATATGACTAGAGCATGAAAAAAGACTTTAGATATATTTGTTTTGAATCACTGTTTGAATCTAATTTAAAAACTGATGAACTCATTCTTATAGAAAATGATTTAAGTGAAAATCAATCACTTCGAGCCAAACAATTATCTAAACAAATTACTGATAATATCGAAACAATAAAAAATTTAATTACGAAATATAGTGAGAATTGGACATATGAAAGAATAGGAAAATCAGAAAAAACTTCACTTTTACTAGGCATAGGGGAGTTACAGTTAAAACTTTCTCCTAATAAAGTTATTATTTCTGAATGGACTAAATTAACAGATATTCATTCAAGCTCTGATGGAGCTAAGTTTGTTAATGCGATACTGGATAAGATAAGTAAAAATGAATTTATTGATTGAAATTAAACAAGTAAAGAAAGCTAGATTAAATTTTATAAAAAATTTTAATATTGATGATCCAAATTTAATTAGTAATTTTTATAATGCTAGAAATAATAACTCATTATGTTCAATTAGAGTTCACAAATATTTAACTGATGGTGGTCAAAAAGGTAAAGTTGAAACTGCACGTTTTTTAGAGTCTATCAATTTAAATGAAAAAACAATTTTTAAAGATTTAACTGACTTAGATATCGATAATATTGTAAAATTTTTAAAACAGTGATTTATATAATTACAGGACCCTCAGGTGTTGGAAAAAATACAATTATTAACGAACTTTCTAATCATATTAATATTCATTTTTCTGTCTCTCATACAACAAGAGAAAAACGTCAAGGAGAAGTAGATGGAAAAGATTACTTTTTTGTCAGTGAAGAAGAATTTAAAAATCTAATAGACAAAAACTTTTTTATAGAATTTGAACAATATGGTGATGCTTTCTATGGAACAGGAAAAGATCAAATCAAAAACAAAAAAGAAGTAATCCTTTTAGATTTGGAAGTAAACGGTGCTACAAAATTACTTAAACAATATCCACATTTTATTGGTATTTTCATAGATATTGATAATGATAGTTTAAAGGAAAGACTAAAAATAAGAGGTCACGATAATTCATTTATTCAAGAAAGAATGAAATTAGCAAATCTTCAACGTGAAAAAAAGCATTTATACAATTTCAATATTAAGAATGTAGATTTAAATACTTCTGTTAAAGAAATAATTGATATAATATATGATTTGGAGGAAAGATGATAAAACCGCCTATTGAAGAACTACTAGAACAAACACCTGGAAGGTTCGCACTTGTAATTACCGCTGCTCGTAGAGCTAGAGATATTAATTCTTATTTTAATCAACTTGGAGAAGGAATTGGTGCTTACACACCCCCACAAGTTCAAAGTTTGAGTAGAAAGCCACTTACTGTTGCATTTGAAGAAATAGCAGCAGGAAAGGTAGAAGTTTCAGAAAAAAGTTAATGAGCAATAATATTCTACTTGGTATTTCAGGTAGTGTTGCTTGTTCTAAAACTGAATTATTAGTTTCAACTTACTCAAAAAATTTTAATTTTAAAATATTATCAACTTTTAATGGATTAAATTATATATCCGACAAGTTTATTGAAGAATATAAGCCTCTTTCCGATTGGTCAGATTTAAAAGGTTCTCCACATATAGAATTAGCACGATGGGCAGATATATTTTTAATTTACCCTGCTTCAGCAAATTTGATATCAAAACTAGCTAATGGAATTGCTGATGATTTATTAACTTCAACATATTTAATGTATAAAAATCCTGTTTATATAGCTCCCGCTATGCATGAAGAAATGTATTTAAATCCAGTTATACAAAATAATGTTTCTAAATTGAGCACTAAAAATTTAATTATTGGTCCAAGATTTGGATCACTAGATATTGGTGACAAAGGTTTAGGTAGATTAATTGAACCAGATGAAGTTTTTAATATAATAACAAAGTCTAAAGATAAGATAATAGTTACATCAGGTCCAACTACAGAAAAAATAGATGATGTGAAGGTTATATCAAATACTTCATCTGGAAAGCAAGGTAGAGCAATTGCAATAGAACTCTTAGCAAGAGGTTATGAAGTTATCTATGTGCATTCGTCAAATATTGAACCACTGCCACACGCTAAAAATAAAGCTTTCTCTGATTCAAAAGCTTTATTTAATATAATCGAAAAAGAGTCAATAGATTCAAAATACTTATTTATGACTGCAGCTGTCTCAGATTTTATTATAAATAAATCATCAGGAAAAATAAGTCGTGATAATGGACCTTTCAACTTAACTCTTAATCCAAACATAGACGTAGTAAAAGCAATAAAAGAAAAAAATGAAAATTTAATTACTATTGGATTTTCAGCTCAAGTTAATAATGAACTTAACTTTGAAAAATTGAAATATAAAAATATAGATTTTCTTGTTATAAATAATATTTTAGATAATCCATTTGGTTCAAAAAATAACAAAATTTATCTTATAGATAAGGATAAATTATTAATAGAGTCCGGAACACATGATAAAAACGAAATAGCAAATTTAATAATTGATACAATTATTAAATAATGTATGCTGATGTAGAAATAATTTCAAATAACACTTACAAATTCAATATTTTTACTTATTTTGTTCCTAAAACGTTAACAAACAAAATTACAATAGGTTCAGTTGTCGAAGTTAAATTTAGAAATAAATTATACAAAGCTATAGTTTTAAATTTAAAAAATGATTCAAGTCTCAAAAAAATTAATGATATTTTAAATATAACTGGCGAGAAAATCTCTCAAATTCAACTTGAATACTTAAAATATATTTCTTTATCAAATTATCTGAATATTGGAATATTACTTAAAAATTTAGTCAATATTAAAGTTTTATCAAATCAGAAAATTTTAAAAAATAAAAAAATAGAGAATCTAGAACTATATGATTTTAAAAAATTAGAGTTAAAAAACAAAAAAAATTTAATTTTTGCACCTTCATTAAAAGAGATTTCTTTAATTCAAAGAGAATTAAGTAATAGATATAAAATTAGTTTTTATCAAAAAGCTGGAGGTAAGGAAGAATTTAATAATTTCCTAAAACTAAAAGATTTTCAAGTAGCAATCGTACTTTCTAATAATTTCGAAAACATAAATATTACTTCTGATACAGATTATTATTTTTACGACTCAAATTCCTCATCTTATAAATTACCAAAATTAAATCAGCTCAATATTATAGAATCAGCATATTTAAAAAATAGAATTTTCGGAGGTAACTTTTATTTCATTAATGAATTTCAAAATCTTGAATTCAATAATAAAAAACCTAAATTAAGAAAAAATTATCAATATCAAATTGAATACTTTATATCTAGTACAACTGAAAATTCTCTAAATTTGCTATTTAATAAAATAAAAAGATTAAATTTTTTTTCTAATGATGAATTCATTTTTCCAAATAGTTTTACAAAATTAAAAGATATATCAAATAATGACATTGATGCTTTAGTTTTAATTAATCCAAAAATTGCTAGAAATAATATATTAGATTCAAGTAGATTGATATATTTAATTAGACTCCTAAATTATTTTTCTGAAAAAAATAAACCAATTTATGTTGTTTCAAATAAGGAATTAAATATTAACAATACTTTAAATAGTAATAATTTTGATAGATGGGTTAATAAAGAAATCGAAATTAGGAAATCTTTTGGACCTAATTTATTGATGAAGATATTTTCTATTAAATCAAACTATTTGATTAAGGATAATTTAGAAAATAAACTCTTGGGACCTATCAATAGTAACGATAGGAATATTTATGAACTACATTTAAAGTTAATTAATGTAAAATATTTAGAAATTATCAACTTATTTTCTAAGTTAACTGAATTTGAAGTAAAGAGGGTTAGATATTTATGAGTGAAATTGTTGTATTTGGACATCCTTCGTTGAAGCAAAAATCAACGAACATAACATCTATTGATGATTACATTATAAATTTATCAAAAAAGATGATAAAAATAATGTATGAAGCACCTGGAGTAGGACTTGCTGCTCCTCAAATCGGTATAAATAAAAATATTTTTGTTTTTGATGCTGGAGATGGACCAAAAGTAGCTATTAATCCCGTTCTAGAAAAAGTTAGCGGAGAAATAATTTTCATGGAAGGATGTCTATCACTACCTGGTTACTACTGGGATATTGAAAGGTACGAATATGCAAGAATTTCATGTTTAAATGAAAAGAATCAACAAGTAATTTACGAGGGTGATGATCTTTTAGGTAGAGTATTGCAACATGAATTTGATCATCTAAATGGTAAATTACTGTTAAGTTCATTAAAAAGAAAAGAAAGAAGAAATGCACTAAAAGAAATTTCAATAAAAGGATTTCCAGGTGACCAAATTTAAATATTTTTTTGGTTCAGATGAAAGAAGTGTTCATTTTCTTAATACAATTTATAAAAATAATGAAAATATAAAAATTGTTACATTACAACCTTCTAAACAGGGAAGAGGAAGAAAAGTTAAACCTAATAAAGTTGAATTATTCGCTCTCAAAAATAATATAGAATACACATATTATTCTGAAAATTCTGTCTATGAGGATATGGATTACGGCATTGTTGCAAGCTTTTCAAAAATTTTTAGTGATAATTTTATTAAAAAAAATAAAAATCTTTACAATATTCACTTAAGTATCCTTCCTGAATTAAGAGGGCCAACTCCAGTTGAAAACACTATTTTAAAAAATTTTGATTTTGCTGGATACACAATTTTTCAAATTAACCAAGGTATCGATACAGGAAAAATTCTTTATCAATTTAAATTTAAAGTCAATACTGAGATTTATGCGTCTGAAATATATAAATATATATATTATCACTTTGAAAATCAATATAATTTAATTAACTTTAACTCGAATTTAAAAAATCAAAATGCTCAGGGTAGTTTAACATTTAAGTTTTCTAAAAGTGACTTCAATATAACTGGACAAACTCTCGCAGATGCTAAAAGAAAAATTAGAGCTTTTGATGCTATTGGTCCTGCTTATATAATATATAAAAATAAATTTTTAAAAATTCATAACTACTTTCTAGATGAAATTACTCCTGGTATAGAATTAATTGATGGCATTATTTACCCCAACGAAGTAACTCCAGAAGGAAAAAAAAGAATGAATTTTCATGATTACACAAGGGGACTCAAATGATTATTTCAGCAAGTATTCAAGCAGCAAATCAATTAATTCTATTGGAAGAAATAAATAAAAATAAAAATAAATTTAATCAAATTCATATTGATATTACTGATGGTCATTTTACAAATAATATAAGTATGTCGTTTAATCACATTAACTTAATTAAAAAAAACACAGATTTCAAAGTTGATGTTCATTTAATGTTGGAAAACAATGAAAAATTTGTTCCATTAGCTTTCGATAATGGTGCTGATTTAGTTTGTGTACATCAAGAAACAACATCGATTAATACTTTTAAGAACCTTAAACAAAATTTTCCAAATTTAGGCATTGCTACATTGCCTGGAACTAAAAACGAAAATCTTAAAGAGTATTTAGATTATGCAAGTGCAGTCCTTTTATTAGGTGTAACACCAGGTTACTCAAATCAAAAACAATCTATTGATTTACTTATTAAAGGAAAAAATTTTAAAAATCTTTTTGATAACTACTCAGGTTTACTAATCCTAGACGGAGGTATTACAAATAATCACAAAAAAGAATCTGAAAAATTAGGAGTTGATATTTTAGTTCAAGGTGGTGCAATCTTTGGATAAAGCATTAAAATGTTTTAGTTTTCCAGATTCAATGATTGAAGCTTTTAA
>JAQCEB010000042.1 GCA_027729925.1 Actinomycetota bacterium | reverse complement strand
CATATCAACATCACCTAATTCAGAAAGAACATCATCAATTATTTTAGACACCTCTTCCTCACTTAACTGTTCAGGCAACCACTCACTTAAATAATCGATTTCATATTGAATCTTAGAAGCCATTTCAACACCACGATCACCAAGTGAGTTGTACTCTTCAACTGCTTTTATCATTTTTTTAACATATGAAGAGATAACACTGAGTACTAATTCATCAGTTGCCTCTTCACCTTTTTCAGCTTTTTTCTTTGCAATCTCAGTTTGGACTTGTCGAATTGCATCTAATTTAGGTTTATCTTTTGCTTTCATTGCTTCTTTGAGAGCTGTGCTTAAATCATCTATTAATGCCATAGTCACTTTCTATATATATGCATTGTATCAGGTATATCTGTTATCACTCCATATACACCAATTTCCATCAAACGTTCAAACTCTTTTTCGTCATTTACAGTCCATACTGCTGTTCGCTCTAAGGGAAGCTCAAATATTCTTGTGTCAAATAAAGATTTTTCAATCATGAAAAATAACTCAGTATCGTGGTTTGAAATAGCTTTAGCTTGAAACAGAGCTTCTTCATTATCTAAAATTATCCCATACTGACAAGGAAATAAATTTTTAAAAGAGTTTATTGCTTTGCCATCAAACGAAGAGACAATATCTCCTGGCCTTAAAATTGAGATCATCTTTTGAAATACAATATCAACTTGCGGTGCATCGAGTGAACTTGTTTTAATTTCAAAATTAACTCTCCCGAAAATCTGATCTCTAGAATGTAAGACAATATCTTCTTCATCAAGCACACCAAGTTCTTCCATGACTTCTTCTAAAAACATATCCTTAATTAATTTTCCATTTACATCTGGATCATGTTGTAGAACAAGATAGTTATCCAATGTTATTCGTACATCTGTTTCAACAAAGTCACAATACTCAAAGGCTTTATTTAAACCTTCAATAGAGTTTTCTCTATAAATTTTAGGTAAGCCTCTATGTCCAAAAATATAGTGCAAAATATCTCCCTATAAAATACAGTTTACTACAATAGATTGTGAAATATTTCACAAAGTAAGAAAGTAAGTGTATATGTTGCAATTTGATATTGAACATGAAGATTGGATGCTAGAAGGTGCCTGCGTTTATGCAGATACTGACATATTTTTTCCAGTTGGATCATCCATGAAAGCATTGAAAAAAGCTAGCGAGGCTAAAGCTATTTGTGCTGAATGTCCTGTTCTTTCTGAATGTCTTGAATATGCGATACGCACAAATCAAGACTCAGGAATATGGGGTGGAACAACTGAAGAAGAGAGAATTTCTTTACGTAGAGAGTTCAGAAAAACTGGATTAGTAATTAACCACTAAGAAACTAATCCCGCTCCTCTTTTCGGATCTTTCTCGTTTGAAAATTCTACAGCTTGAATGAGAGAGACATTAATTGCAACTTCACCATCTTCATCTTTATGCATATAAAATTGATTTGTATCAGCTAAGGTTTTTAGTTCTTTTAAAAAACTTTCCTTGTCCTTGATTTCAACTTCGATAGCTGAAGTGGAACCTACCATATAAACTTTTGCTTTGATCTTTTCTGCCATGTTTACTCCTAAAGTACGTTCTCGCCCATAAAGAGAGCTGAGACTGAATCATCTGTAAATATTGATGTTAATGCATTTGCAATAATTCCAGAAACACTCAAAACCTCTACGTTCCCAATTTTATCGGCATTTCCATTTAGTTGTAATGTATCTGTCACAATAAATTTATCAATCGGTGCATCTTTTAATTTTTCTACTGAGCCTTCAGAGAAAAGGGCATGAGTTGAAACAACATTAACTGATTTTGCACCACGTTCTTTTAATATTCTCGATGCTGCAGCTATAGTCCCACCAGTATCGATAATGTCGTCAATTAAAATAGCATGCCTATCTTCTACTTCACCAATGACTGTGAAGGATTTTACTTCGTTATGAAGTTTTGGATCCCTTTTTTTATGAACAAAACCAACATAAGCTTCCATATGTTTTGCAAATGTTGTTGCTCTCTTAACACCTCCTGCATCTGGAGAAATGATAGAAATAGGTTCATCGAATTTTGATTTAAAGTAATCAACAAACAATGGGAGTGCAGTTAAATGGTCAAATGGTCTATCAATAAATCCTTGAATTTGTTGAGTATGGAGATCAATAGAGACCAATCTATCAACTCCAGCAGCCATAAATAAGTCTCCAATAAGTCTTGCTGAGATTGGCTCTCTAGGCAGAGCTTTTTTATCTTGTCTTGAGTATGGATAAAACGGGAGCACTGCTGTTATTCTTTTTGCAGAAGCTCTTTTTAATGCATCTACAATTAACAATTGTTCCATAATGGTTTTATTCAAGTCTCCTGAGTGGCTTTGCATGACAAAGCAATCACCACCTCTTACACTCTCCCCCAATCGAACATAAATCTCACCGCTAGCAAATTCTTTTGTTTCAATTTTGGAAAGAACTGTGCCAAGATGAGAAGCAACTTTATTTGCAAGATCAACATTGGAAGATCCAGAAAATAACAGCATTTTCTTTTTTCCAGGTTGCTCGATCATTTCTTTTTCTTCCTATCCATATAGCCTTCAATGTTTTTCTGGTGGTTTCTCTCTATACCTAAAGCTTTTTCAGGAACATCTTTTGTAATTACAGAGCCGGCACCTATCATTGCATCTTTACCAATCGTCACTGGTGCTACTAACATAACATCAGAACCAATAAATGCTCCATCTTCAATTTTTGTTTGATGTTTATTGGAACCATCATAATTAACTGTTATTGCACCAGCTGAAAAATTAACATTTTCACCTAATTCGGCATCTCCAACATAAGCTAAATGTGGGACTTTACTACCTTGTCCAATTTTTGAATTTTTTGTTTCTGCAAAAGCTCCGACTTTTACATTATCAGAGAGTTCAGATCCGGGTCTTAAATGTGCAAAAGGGCCAATTGAACCGTTAGATTGCACTGTTGATTCATCGACTACTGAATTAAAGACAGTGGTGTTATTTCCAATAGTTGAATTATTTATTTGAGCATTTGGACCAATTACACAATTTTCTCCAATTGTTGTTGTTCCTTTTAAATGAGTATTAGCAAAAATTTTTGAACCTGATGAAATATTTACTGACTCATCTATATATGTGGTCGCAGGATCTTGAAAGTAAACACCATTGTCCATGAATTGTTGAATTAACTTCTTTTGTAAGTTATCTTCAACTTCATTTAGTTGGCTCATAGAATTTATTCCCTGTATTGAATGTTCTTCTACCTGTACTATAACCATATCTAATTTTTGATTATTTGCAATACCTATTAAATCAGTTAAATATATTTCACTTTGAGCATTAGTGTTTGATAATTGATTGATATTAGATTGCAAAAAATCTGCATTAAAACAATATATTCCTGAGTTAATTTCATTTATTTTTCTTTGTTCATCATTACAATCTTTTTCTTCGACGATACTAATAGATTCACCATCCCTAACAACTCTTCCATAGCCAAAAGGATTGTTTGAAACTGATGAGAAAAAACCTAGTGATGCATTTTTGTTTTTTACTTCTTTAATTAATTGATGTAATGAATCTTTATTGATCAAGGGTACGTCACCAGGAATAACTACTACATACTCATGATTAAATCGATTGAAACTTTCATCTTCAAGAACAGTAGCAACGGCATGACCTGTACCGTTTTGTATACTTTGTAAAATTGGAGTAAAATCTTCAGCAAGTTCGTTTGAAACTAAATCTGCTTCATGTCCAACTACAACAAATTTATGTTCAAAATCACTTATTACATCGGTTGCATAATGAATTAATTTTTTTCCTAAAACGGAGTGCAAAACTTTAGGTAATTCAGACTTCATACGAGTCCCTTTACCAGCTGCTAATACTATCCCTGCTATATTCATTAATTACTATTTAGCTGGGGGAGAAGGACTCGAACCCTCAACGATGGGACCAAAACCCATTGTGTTGCCAATTACACCATCCCCCAAAGGTTTGTTTTATTATTCTAATCACCTATTTGAGACAAGCTACACTCTATTTTTTTGCAAACTTTAAAAAATCTTAAATCATTATTTGAATAATTTGTAAAATTATTTTCTGCTTTAGAGTCAAAAAGAGAAAATAAAGTTGGACCACTTCCAGACATAAAAAACTTATTTTGAAAAACATTTTCTAGTTCTTGTTTAATTTTCATAAGATCCTCGGAGAGATCTGAGCTGGCATCCCATAGGTCATTAAATATCTCAATATTATTGAATTTATGTTTTTGGGTTGATTTCGTTTCTAATTCGTCAAATTTATTGAAAACCGCACCAGTGCTTAATTGAATTCTTGGAACCGCTAATATAACTTCAACATTATTTAGAGCTTCTGAATTAAAAGGCAATAATACGTCGCCAATCCCCTGCACTTTTGATGATGTACCGTTGTAAAAAAAAGGAACATCACTACCAACTTCTGTTGCAATTTCAAGCATACTTGGCTCTTCCAG
>JAQCEB010000001.1 GCA_027729925.1 Actinomycetota bacterium | reverse complement strand
CAAAAACTGAGAAAAGCAATACAAGGCGCCAAGTTTTGGATCCTTTGAAATTACTCAATTTTTCTCCTTTTTTTTGTATACAAAAAATCCACATAAATGTGGATGTATTCATAATAGAAATATTTTATTTATATTCAATTATAAAAAAATATATTTAATAAATGATTTGCATAAATTTATCTGAACAAGTAAAAAATTATTTGAAAAAATCTGATAATGATATAGAAACCAGCAAAGAATACTAATATTTTAAAGCCAAAACTATGCATCAATTTTTATTTTAAAAGCGATGTTTTTAATGTCGAAATTAATCCTTATTTGATTTTCAATAAATGAATAATAATTATCTGGAATATTATTACTCAGTTTGAATGAAAATTGAGGAGGAAATGTTTCAAACTGTGTAACATATTTTAGTTTTGCTCTCCTTCCTTTTATGGGATGTGGAGGATTTTTAAGCCATATAGACCGAAAAAAATTATTCAAATCTGAGGTAGTTACTCTTACTTTTAATTGCTCTTCAAGTTCATAAATTTGTTTAGTGATTTGTTTAATATTGGATTTTTTCAAAGCAGAAATCCTAATAACTTTTATCCATTTATACTGTTTTAAATCATTTTTAATTTCATTATTTATATCATTTTTAGATTCAGTGTTTAAGGTATCCCACTTATTTAAAACTAAAATTGGTGTTACATTTTGTTCAATACATTCTTTTAAAATACGTTTATCTTCAAAAGATAGACCAACTTCTGAATCAACTACCACTAATGCAATATTGGCGTTAATTAAAGTTTTTAAGGCTACAGTTGATGAGTACCTATCAATTTGACTTTTCTGTTTTTTTCTTGGAACTCCTGCAGTATCTGTAATATTAAATTCACGTAATCCAAGTAAAACAGTTTCTTCTATTTTATCTCTAGTTGTACCAGGAACGTTTGAAACTAATGATCGTTCGTTAGATAACAAAGCGTTAAATAATGTTGATTTACCAGCATTGGGCCTTCCTAATAAAGAAATTGTAGTTTTTCTAGTGTGTGTTGTTTCTTGGGTAATTGAATATTTATGAAGTTCATTCAGTAACTCATCAATGCCTAATTTGTGATGTGCTGAAATGTAGAAACTTTTTTCTGAATCATATTTATATAACTTTGCATCTTTTTCTTCAATTTTAAAATTTTCACATTTATTGAAAACGGTAATAATTTTTTTATTATTTTTGTTTTGATGTAAAGACTTAAATATTTTGTCTAAAGCAGAAAAATTTTTAGTATTTATGTCTATTAAAAAAATTACATAATCTGCTAGTGCCAAATACTTTTTGAAAATATTTTGTGCATCTATTTCTACTTGATTTGGATCTTCTAAAAAACCTGGTAAGTCAGATAGTAAAAGTAACTTACCATCTTCAAATCTAAGAGTTGTTGTAATTTTATCCCTTGTTGTATTAGGAGTTGACCCAATTATGGAAGTTTTTGATTTTGATAAAGTATTAATTAATGTTGATTTTCCTGAATTGGGTAATCCAACAATCAAGACTTCTGGAATATTATTTTTATTCATTATTTAAATATAGCTATTCTTATTCTATGGTTGAAAAACTTTATCTTGTATCTCCTAGAGGATTTTGTGCTGGCGTTGAAATGGCAATAAAAGCTCTCACATGGATGTTAAAAATTTACGATGAAACAATTTACTGTTATCACGAAATTGTACACAACCAGTGGATAGTAAAACAATTTGAAAAAAGAAATGTAATATTTGTTGAAAGTCCAGATGATATTCCACATGGATCTATTGTCATGCTATCAGCTCATGGGACAGCACCTGACATTGAAGAAGCTTTTCACTCTAAAACATCAATTACTATTAATTCTGTATGTCCACTAGTTACAAAAGTTCATCATGAAGCAAAAAAATATGAAGAAAATAATATAGAGGTTATTTATGTTGGACATAAAGGACACGATGAAGCAAAAGGAGCTATCGGTGTTGCTCCAAAGAACATGCATTTAATAGAAAGCGTAAAAGATTTAGAAAGTTTAAAAATATCTAAAGAAGTTGCACTTCTTGCACAAACAACTTTAGCAATTTCAGAATGGGAACCCATAATGGAGAAAGCTAAAGAAAGTTACGAAAACCTTCAACTACCTCGAAAAAGTGATTTATGTTATGCAACTACTAATAGACAAAAAGCAATTTTGGATTCTTTAAAATTAGTTGAACAAGTTTTAGTTGTTGGATCTAAAAATTCAAGTAACACAAATGCATTAGTAAAAATGGTTCAAAGTAATGGTGTTGAAGCAACCAGAATCGAAAATATAAGCGATCTTAAGAATATTGTGCTAAAAAAAACTATTGCAATTACGGCAGGTGCTTCAGCCCCAGACCATATAGTAATGGATATAGCTAAAGAAATAAACCCTCACGAAACTCTATTTTTAAATCCAATTAGTGAATCTGAATATTTTCCTCTTCCTAAAGAGCTTAGAAATAATGTTAGGAAAATAAGTAATTTTTTGGAAAAAATGAATTTATCAAATGAAGAACCAAATAAATTTTTTGGAATACAAAATGACAAAAATTGGAGTGCTACAGAAGCTCTAGCTTCTCTTTAATAAGTTCCAATATTTCATCAATACTTAATAAGTCAGTTTGAATTATTAATGCACCTTCAGGTACTACTAAAGGTGAATTAACTCTATTTTTGTCTCGTTCATCTCTTTTTTTAATATCATCTACAGACTCTTGATTATTAGACTGCTTTCCACGTCTTAAAGACCTAACTTGTTCAGATGCGTCTAAATAAAGTTTTAGTTTTGCATTTGGAAAAACTACGCTACCCATATCTCTACCTTCAATAACAAATCCTCGTTGAGATTCATTACAAATAGAATGAAGAATGTTAAATACTACTCCCCTAACTTCCGATAGTTGCGCAATCTCCGAACTTTTTTCATTAATATAAGTTGTATACAAATCGCTTTCAGAAATGACAAGATCATCAATCTTACACCTGAAAGGAGCTAAAGCTTCGATTGAAAAATCCTGAAATAGTAATTTATTAGTAGACTGGTAAAATTTTGCTAAAGCTCTATATAAAGAACCTGATGAAAAAAAATCAAAATTTAAATCTTTTGCTAACCTCTTTCCAACAGTTGTTTTACCGACACCTGAAGGTCCATCTAAAGTAATTAGGGATTTATTCATTAGGATTTATTATAGAAAGCTCTCCTTTAGAGAGTTTACCTAATTTATAGTTACCAATTTGAACTCTTTTCAAAGTCTTAATTTTGATATTATTAAATTCAAATATTCTACGTATCTCATGATTTTTACCCGAAGTTAAAGTTGCTTCGTATTTGTAATCATTTAATATTTTTAGTTTGTTTATCTTCAAGTGCTCACCTTTATCATTTATCTTTAAACGAAGTTTTTTACTCCTATCAATTTTATCTTTAACTGAAATGACATATTTTTTTTCAATTTTATTTTTAGAGCTAAATATTTTATTTAACCAATCTCCATCATTACTTAAAAGAAGTAAACCTTCAGAATCTTTATCGAGTCGCCCACCATATTTTAAATATTTAAATTCAATAATTTCATAGATAGTTGGTGCTTTACCCTGTTGCAAATGAGAGCAAATATATCCTTTTGGTTTGTAGAAAGCATAATATTCATATTTAGTCAAAGGTAAAATTTTTTTACCATCTATTGTAACTTTGTCTAAATTGGTTATTTCCATTCCATGGCTAGCTGGTAAATTATTAACAAAAACTTTTGAATTAGCAATTAATTCATCAGCTTTTCTTCTTGACGTTGGTAAATAAAGAGCTAAAAACTTATTTATTCTCAATTATTCTTCTTCATGTGTTTTTGAAAAATAATCACCTAGTAATGGAAGCTTGTCAATTGAAACAATATCCATCTTTTCTAAAAATAATTGTGTTGTTGAGTATAAATGAGGAGTACCTGGTAAATCTAAAAAACCTGATTTTTCTATTAATCCTCGTGATTCTAGAGTTTTTAAAGATGATTCTGACTCAACTCCCCTTATTTCTGAAACTTTAAGTTTGGTAACAGGTTGTTCATAAGCAACTATTGCTAATGTTTCTAAAGCTGGTGTAGACAAACCTCTTAATATTGATGGTGGCTTGAATTCATCTAAATTATTAATTAAATTACTTTCAGTTACAAAATCTGAATTTGATTCATTAAACTTTATAAAAAAACCAAATGAATTATTTTTTAAATCAATATTGATTTCATCAAATAAAGACATCAATTCTGATTTCTCAATTGAAAAATATTCTTCAAAATATGAATGTTGAACAGGTCCATCGCTAACGAGTAATATTGCAGTAATTATTTTTTTATGATTCATAATTTTTTTCTATTGTAATATCATCACCAATTTGTTCTGCTTTTACAAATCCCCATCTTATCGATTCAAGTAAAGCTAGAAAGAATGCAATTGCTTCCTGGGAAGTTCTTAATTCTTTTATCATAGATTCAAAGGAATAGGATAATCTTTCATCTATAACTTTCAAGAAAGAATCTATAGCAGACTGCAAATCTGGTAAATCTCTATCAATATGTTTAAAACCTTCAATTGTTGAGTATCTTCTAAACACTTCTTCTGATAAGTTTAAAAATTTACTTACATCTATAAAATATTCAACATCTGGTTTTGAAAAAAGATTTTTAGTTTGATAATATTTAAAAGCACTTACTTCGTTTTCATTTGACTTGATTCTAGATGCAAAAGCTATACCGACTTCAGAAAAAGCTTTAAATTGTAACAACCTTGCAAATGCAAGATCTTTATCCTTGATTAATGTTATTTCATCTAACCAATCTATTTCTTCTTCTTGAGGCAACATTCTCTTAGCTTTTAATTCAAATATCGATGCTGCTAATAGAATTAATTCGGTAAAATTATCGAAATTTGTATTATCTTTCATAGAACCAATTTTTTTAAATAAAGTTCTTAAATCTTCTTCAACTTGTGACTTAGAAGTTGAGTACTTTATTAAAAGTCCTTCTAAATTTTCAATTAAATATTCAATTTGCATTAATAATCAGTGCTATCTAAAATTTCATGTTTTTCTTCTAAAAGATGCTTAGTGTAATATTCAATTATTTCTGGGTTGCATTTACCCTTAATTAAAAGCTCTTTGCCAATATTCTCATGAGCTAAATATTGCTTACTTTTGTTATTTCGTATAAAACCTAGTTCAGTGAATATTCTAAAAATCCAAGAGTATTCGTTTAATGATTTTCCTACGTCATGTAGAAGTGAGAGTTTTAAGAGTTGATTATCATTTGTGTGCAGTCTAGTTCTTTGGAGTACTTCAAGAGAATGTTCTCTATCAGCTTTACTCATTTTCCAAAATTGCATCTCCAAATTTTCGTCATCTAAAATTTCTGAAACTTGCATTTGTTGCATTATGTTTAAATCTTTATAAAATAAAAATCTAATTGCTCTTTTTGCTTTTAAGTAAAATTCTCTCATGATCTTGGATGGCTTTCAGTAAATGCTTCTTCTAAAAAATCTTTTGTTACTTTAGTATATATTTGTGTAGTAGAAACAGAGCTATGACCTAAAAATTCTTGAACTGTTCTTAAGTCACAGCCTCCTTCTAACATGTGAGTTGCAGCACTATGTCTTAATGAATGTGGATAAATCTTAGATTTAATTCCTACTTGAGAACCTGTACTTTTAATTATTCTAAATACTGCAGTTCTATCTAATTGTTTAAAATTTTTAGTTAAAAACAAATATACCGAATTTGCTTTATGTATAGAATTTCTTATTTCAAGATAGAGTTGCAAATTAATAAGCAATAAAGAACCTATGGGAACAATCCTCTGTTTATTACCTTTACCATCTAATCTTGCGAATTCTTCACTTAAATCAATATCCGACAATTTAAGATCACATAACTCAGAAACCCTACATCCAGTAGAGTACATAAAATCAATTATTGTCTTATTTCTTGAAGATAAAAATGTATCGTGATTATAAAAATTAATTAAATTTTCTATTTCAGAAACTTGTAATACATCTGGTAACTCTTCTTTAGATTTAGTTTTTATATTTAAAATTTCAAATTTATCAATTAAATTTGATTCCATAGCAAAATTTAAGAAAGCTTTTATAGATGAATAAATTCTTTTTTTGGTATTATCGGAATATTGAAAATCTGAAAGATTTATTAAATAATCTTCAGTGTTATCTTTATTAATTTCTCTATGTTCTAAAAATTTTAAAAAATGACTAATGTCACTTAAATATGCAGTAATTGTATTTTCTGAAACATTTTTTTCATAATAGAGAAAATCATTAAATTGAGTAAGAATTTTATTAGTCTCGGACTTGTTCTCTGTCATCAACTTTAATATCAACTTTACTAAGACTTTTTGCTGATTTAACAAATTCATTAAACATAGGAGCAGGCTCCCATGGTCTAGATTTAAACTCTGGATGAAATTGTGAAGCTACAAAATATGGGTGATCTTTAATTTCAATCATCTCTACCAAATCTTTATCTGGTGACATTCCGCTAATTATCAAACCATTTTCTTCCAACTGTTTTCTAAATTTATTATTAACTTCATAACGATGTCTATGACGCTCATAAATTATTTCATTGTTGTAAATCTTTTCAGCTAATGTGTTTTTTGTTATCTTACAAGGATAAGTACCTAATCTCATACTTGCACCAATATCATCTTTTTCTAAATTCTGGTTTGGGAGTAAATCAATTACAGGATTGAGAGTTGTTTGAGAAAATTCTGTAGAGTTAGCATCTGTTATACCACACACATTTCGTGCAAACTCAATTACTGCACATTGTAAACCAAGGCATATTCCTAGAAATGGTACATTGTTTTTTCTCAAATACTCTATTGCAGTAATTTTTCCTTCGATTCCTCTATAACCAAAACCACCTGGAATAATTACACCATCTAAATTATGTAAATCATCAATTTCGTAATTATCAGCGTCAATCCATTTAAGATTTAAATAAACTTTATTGTGTAGACAAGCATGATTTAAAGCTTCTACAACAGATAAATAGCTATCAGGAAGTCCAAAGTATTTACCCAAAATACCAATTTGAATCTCCTTATCTGCTTCATTCTTTAATTCAAGAAGGGTTTTCCAGTTTGTTAGATTTGGTTCTAAAGAATTTAATTTTAGTCTATTATTTACGGCTGTATCAAGCCCTTCATTGAACATATAAAGTGGAACTTCATATATATCTTCTAAATCAGGTGCATTAATAACTTTATCAATATCAACATCACAAAATTGTGAAACTTTGTTTTTAATATCTTTATCTAAGCTTCTATCTGAGCGCAAGACAATTATATCTGGGCTAATTCCATAACTTCTTAACACAGATACAGAGTGCTGTGTTGGCTTTGTCTTTAGTTCAGAACTTGGACCAATAAATGGTACAAGTGTAACATGAACAAACATAACGTTTTCACTACCAAATTCTTTTCTGATTTGTCTTGCTGCTTCTAAAAAAGGTAAAATCTCAATATCACCTACAGTACCGCCAATCTCAGTTATCTGAACATCAACATCATTGGAGATACCTTTTATTCTTCGCTTTATTTCATCAGTTATGTGTGGAATTACTTGTACTGTTGCACCTAGGTAATCGCCTTTTCGTTCTCTTTCAATTACTTTTCGATAAATGCTTCCTGTAGTTACGTTTGCGTCTTTTCTTAAATTAACCCCAGTAAATCTTTCATAGTGTCCTAAATCTAAATCTGTAGTTGCTCCATCCTCAGTAACAAATACTTCTCCATGTTGAAAAGGATTCATTGTATCAGGATCAACATTGATATAAGGATCTAGTTTTTGATTTACAACACTTAATCCTCTTGCTTTAAGAAGGTTTCCAAGAGATGCTGAAGTAATCCCTTTACCAAGACCAGAGACTACACCGCCAGTTACAAAAATGTATTTGGTCACTTGAAAATATTAACAGGAAATTTTTTTATTTAAAGAACTATCTCAAGATTTGATTTAAAAAATTTTTTAACTTTGGATCATTGTTTGTATTAAGTACCTGTACATTGTTTTTTGATAGTTTATATTTATAACAAGAATCATCATCTGATAAAGAACTAATAATCTCCTCGCCATCAAATTGAATAGAATAATGTTGCTCTTTTTTAATTTTTATATCAATTTCAGTTGTTTTGTCTAAAACTATTGAACGAGGAAATTTTGTAAATGGAGCGATTGGTGTAAGTATAATTGATTCAATACTTTGTTGAACTATTGGTCCACCTGCAGAATAGTTATAAGCTGTAGAACCTAATGATGTAGAAATAATTAATCCATCTGCTCGTAAATTAACCAATTGTTCGTATAAAGTGATTTCAATATCTAGAAGACGAGTGGGTGAATTCTTATTAATAACAATTTCATTAAATGCAGGCTGTTTGTTGTTACTAATTTCAATTAATGGCTTTCTAAGACTATAAAGAAAACTATTAATATCAGAAATTTTAGAGAAACCTTTTTCATCAAGATTATTTACTAAATAACCAACTCTTCCTAATCCAATATTTAAAACTGGGAGTTTATTTAACCAAGCAAGATGCATTGCTCTCAATGAAGTTCCGTCTCCACCAAAACTTATAACCAGGTTAAAATTTTTGAAATTTATTTTATAATCAATTGTTGAAGCATAGATAATAACGAAATGAAAATTTAGTTGTTTTAGGTATTTAATTAAACCTGTATAAGATTTATTTTTTTCATATTTTTTAGAAGTAACTATTACTATTTGTTTCATAAATATATTATACGACTTTTATAATGTTGATAAAATGATACCAATCTCAGACATAAATCCAGCAAAAAATAAACCTATAATTACAAGAATCTTTATAGCAACTTGTATTCTGACATATATATTTTTGCAACCAAAAGAACCATATGAACTTTTCAATTTCTTCTATAGACTTTCAGCAATACCTTGTGAATTATTCAATAATACTCCATTAACTGAAAATCAGTATTTACTTAATGATTGCTTTGCAAATAAAACAACTCCCATTTTTCTGGAAAAAAATATTTTGCTTAGTATTATTTATGCAAATTTTTTTCATGCAAATTTTCTTCACATTCTAGGAAATCTTTGGAGTTTTTGGATTTTTGGAAACAACATAGAAGATAAACTAGGAAAAATAAAATTTATAATTTTCATTTTATTAGTCGGTCTAACTAGCATTTTATTTCATTCTATATTAAATTATTCAAGTCTTATTCCGATTGTTGGCGCTTCAGGTATAGTATCTGGTTTAATGGGAGCTTATGTAAAGCTTTTTCCAAATGCAAGACTTCTTGTTCTGGTTCCTTTTGGATTTATTTTTCCAACAACTATTAAAGCAAAATTTTTTATGATAGTGTGGTTCATTTCGCAGTTTTATATAGCAATAAATGTTCAAGGTATTTCATGGGAAGCTCATATAAGTGGGTTTATATTTGGATATTTTTTAGTAAATCTATTTAAATAATATTTTAATTAATTCATCAAATTCATCTATTACATAAGTTGCATTTTCTGCATTCATAAAATTTGTAACTCCCGATCTAATTAGAATTGATTCTATTTTTAATTTGTTTGCTAAAATTATGTCTGTATCAACTCTATCTCCTATTACATAATTAATTTCGTAATTATAATTCTTCAAATAGTTAATAAACAACTGGTCAGGCTTACCAAGTGACTCAACTTTCGTATTAGTTAGTTCCTCAAGTATTTTTACGACTGCACCATTGCCAGGTTTCTCACCTTTTTCTGTAGGAAATGTAAGATCTTTATTTAAACAAAATGCTTTTTTCCCACTTAAAATAAAACTAGCTATCTCATTAACTAAGTTGAAATCAACATCTTCTTTTCTTCCTATAATTATTGATTCTGCTTTATCAATTGGTACTATATTTTTATTAAATTCTTTTATATAATTTTCAATATTTGATGAGCCGAATATATATACTTTAGAATTTACTAACTCATCAACAGTCTGTAACACATTTAAAGGAGTAACAATACTATGTATATTTATTTCTACTTTAAGAAGTTTTTCTAATTTAGATTTAATTTCAGCTGGTGTTTGCGAACTATTGTTAGTTAAAAATATGATGTTTATTCCTATATTTTTAAGAAAATCGTAAGTTTCTTTTACTTTTGGTAGAAGAAGATTACCTTTATAAATTGTCCCATCAAGGTCTGCGGCGAGAGTTTTCACGTTTTTCTTCCATAAGTATAATTCTTGCTGTAACTGCATTGGATTCATAGAAGTTCTTTGCTGTTCTGTCACTTGGTAGCACAATTGCTCTAAATAAGAGATTCATTTTTTTAATATCTTCTCTTATATAATTTAATAATTTTGTCCCTAAACCTAGTTCTCTAAACTCATTTCTAATATAAATTTCAACAAGATTTGCATATGATTTATCAATAAACATACCTGCATATCCAAAAATAATTTTGGATGATTCGATTAAATAGAAATTATCTATTTCAAAATTTTGTTTTATATAATATAAAATAATTTCTTTATCAATTACTGATAAACCACTATAAAATTCGTCTTTTAATTTTTGATCTACAGAATTAGATTTTGATATAGTGAATTTTATACCAAAATCATCAAACTCATGCACAATCTATGCAAACTTTTGCTCGAGGTTTAGCTAATTGAGTATCTTTCAATACAAGAAAACATATTGTACAAGTAAATTCATCTTCTTGAATATCTTGGACAATATCATCAAGTTTTAAATCTGTTTTTTTAACATGCCTTTTTTCAGCTGCATCAACAGACATAAACGAACCTTCAGCATCATCAGAATCGTCAATTGATTTTTTTTCAGTTTCAACTCGAGCCTCTAAAGACTCTGTTTCTATTTCTTCTTTCTCTTCTTCTTCAGCTGGAGAATCACTGTCTTCTAAATCTTCGTCTTCTAAATCTTCGAGCGTGGGCTCTTCAAAATCATCTTCAATGTCTTTTTTGGACATATCTCTCCTTATATGTATTTTTGAATATTACTAAATTTTAAAAAGAAAAGCACGTTTTTTAACAAATATCTCAGCAGGACCAACACTAAAGAAATCACCATCAATCTCTATTTCAATTTCAGACAATAATTTAATTTTGGAAGCTTTTTTTACCAACACTTGTTCTTCTCGTAGATGTAATCCCTTTTTAGCTAAAAAAAATATTTTCATAGCTTTTAATTTATTTACAGCAAATATTTGCACATTTAGAATTCCATCTTGAAGACTTGATTTAGGTGAAATATTCCATCCACCACCAAAATATTGGCCATTACAAACACAAATATTAAATGCTTTTGAGGAAAATTCACCTTTTTCAGTGATTATCGCCATTTCTCTAGATTTTGCAGTTATAATTTTTATCCAAAAACTAATTGGATATCTAAACCTTCTAAAAAATTTTGGTAATAACTCACTTACTCTTACTGTATTTGCTAAAAATCCAACATTTAATACATTAATAAAATGTTTAGTAATGTTATCAGTTTGAACACACCCTGCATCTATTTCATAGAAATCTTCTGTTAATAAATGTTGAAACGCTTTATCTATAGTTTGAGGTAAGGCAAATGTACGAACAAAATCTGACCCACTACCACTAGGTAAATATGCAACTTTAGGTTTGTTAATATCACAATTAAGTAATGTATCAACCAAATTACTTAACGTTCCGTCTCCACCAACTGCACAATATATGTATTTATCAGGATTATCATGCAACTTAATTATTTCAGCAACTTCTAATGTGTCAGCAGTTTGAAAGATATCAAAAGATAAATTATTTTCAGAAAATAATTTCTCCAATATACTTTTATCAACAAGTTTTCCTCTAGAGTTTTTATTATGTATGACAATATATTTACTCATGACATAGTTTTCTGAATTATTTTATTGTTAAAATTTTTGAAAATATTTTCAAAATTTTTATCGTTGTATAAAACCGAAAGTTTTTTTGATAATTCGGAACCTTCTTTTGCTACTTTTATAAAATCTCCTACATTTAAATTAAATTTATTTAACGTGTATTCAATATTATCAGTTTTTATAAATTCATAAAAAACACTAAACCAGTCGATACTAATTGTTGTTGGATTGGTAATTCTATTTTTGTTTTCTACTCTATTTAATTTTTCTAAAGATGTATTTAACTTGGCAAAAGTATTTTCAAATTCATCTTTATAATTCAAAATTCCTAATTCTGAACTAATTCCGGAGGAAACAAATAATATGTAAAATACTTCATCTTTTGAAGAATTAGAATTATAAAACATTACAGCTGGTAGTAAATTGTCTCTGTTGGTTTCTCTAATAACTTCACCTTTATGAGAATCTAAAAATTGTAGTTCTTTTAGAACATTAAGTTTTGCAATAAATAGTGTTTCTAAATTTTTTGTATCAAAATTATTCTGATACGCAAAAAAACTTTTTTTTAGTATTTTTAAAGCTTCTTCTTCAGAGTATATGTGGAGTAAATTAAGAATTGAAGCATAGTTTATTGAAAAAGCAGATTCGAGTTTACTTGCTTTTAACTTAAATAAACTGTTGTACCATTCTTTATTAATATTTTTATCAAATGATAAATGTGCATATCCTTTTTTATCTAAACCTCTTCTGCCAGCTCTGCCAGAAAGTTGCAAAAATTCTGAATTGGTTAATAATCTAGTTTTAAAACCATCATATTTATACAACCTATCAATGTATATAGATTTTGCAGGTAGATTCACTCCTAGGGCAAGAGTTTCTGTAGCAAAAAGAAATTTTATAAATCTGTTTAGAAATAAATACTCTACAAATTCTTTAACAATAGGTGCTAAGCCAGCATGATGAAATGCTACTCCCCTGGTCCACATCCATAATTGTTCGTCTAAATTTAATAGTTCTATTTCATTGCTTTCTAAATCTGAAAATATATTTTCATATGCTTTTCTTATCAAATCTTTTTCATCAATAGGCTTAAGATTGCTAACCAATTCTCTTGCTTTAGATTCAACTTTTTCTCTCGAAAAATAAAAAAATATAGTAGGAACTCTTTCTAAATTTTTAATTAAGTTTATGATTTTCAAAAATCCAGGTTTTTTATAATTTATAAAATTTCTTTCAAACTTAAATAAAGATTTACCAATATCGGTTTTTGTATTTTTAATAATTTTTAAATTATTAGAATATTTTGACTCTGCAATTAAGGAAATTTCTAGTGGTACTGGTCTTATATCTGATTTTATTAAAGCGGTAGGTCCTCTTAATGAAACAATCCAGTTTAAAAACTCATTCTCATTGCTTATTGTTGCTGAAAGACATAAAAATTTTATATCTTTATGTGCATGTATTAATATTTCTTCCCAAGTTGTACCTCTTTCTTTGTCACCTAGATAATGTACTTCATCAAGAACTACTAATCTGGTTTCTTTAATTGAAGAATCTTTTGAGAAAATCATATTTCTTAAAATTTCAGTTGTACCAACTATAAGTGATGCATCTCTATTAATTGATCTATCACCTGTTAATAAACCTGTCTCGATTCCATCTTTGTTAAAATCATTAAATTTTTGATTTGATAACGATTTAATAGGTGTTGTGTAAAATATTTTATAATTTTTTTTTAAATAATACTTTATTGCTTCATTTGCAATTAACGTTTTCCCTGAACCAGTTGGAGCAACAACCAAAACATTATTATTAGATTTTATTTCTTGTATTCCATCTATTTGAAATTGATCTAATTTAATCAATCTTGCTTCTTTTTATTTGTATAAAAATAGCAAGTTCAATCAACAAATACAGAGGGAGAGCAAAAATAAATAATGTAATGGGGTCACCAGTAGGTGTAACTATGGCTGAAAGGATTAGTATTATAATAAATAATTCACGTCTGTTATTTTTAATTAAAGAAACCTTAATAAAATTGTTTGCAATTAAAAAAGTTACAACTAGTGGAAGCTGAAACGTTAATCCTATTAATAAACAAATTCTAAAAAGTAATTGAAAATAAGATTGAGTACGTAGTATAAAATTTGAATCATTAAAAGAAAGAAAAAACTCTATTGCTATTGGAAAAGATTTAAATGCGACAATGACACCTGAATAAAATAAAATCAAAAACAAAAGCAAATAAAAAATAAATTTAGATTTTGTTAATTTTTCAAAAGCGGGACTAAAAAAATTACCAACTATAAATATTGTGATAGGCAATGTAATTAGAAAACCTAAAAATATAGTATTTACAACTTTTACTTGAAAACCTTCATAAATTGAAAAAGCTAAAAGATCACTAGTTAAAAAGCCAGCTTGTTTTAATGGAGTAATTAATAATTGATAAACTTGTGAATAATTAATATAAACAATACTAGATACAAACAAAATCACAGTAATAGAAGCGAAAACTCTTTTATTTAATTCATTAAAATGTTCAAAAAATGGTTTTTTAACCATTATTACTCTTCCTCCAACCAAATCCATTTTTCACTCAATGAATCATCTCCAATAACACTTCTTGATTGAAAATCTTTATCAGTTTTTATATAAGATAAAATTTTTGAAAGTTTTTTTTTGTCAATTAAACCAAGTGTAAAAAAAACGACAACAGCTAATTCAATTAAGCTCATGGGTCAAACTTTCGATTAATTTTATCTTCCTATAGTTTATTTCATCAATTATTTCTTTTGGGGAAAGTATTTCAATATCTTTTATAAATTTTAAACAAAATTCTAAAGCGTTGTTTTTAGAATAAAAATTAAATTTGAAATTATTACCTTTTTTTATAACATACTCATTATCTAAATAATCTAATACCATTTGATTTTTTGATTTAAACTCAAGAATAAAATTCTTGGAATTGTTTCTATATTTTATTTCACCATCAACTTTCTCATAAACATTTAATATCCTGTTAACTAAAAAAGTTTTTTCTCTTTTGTCTAAAATATCATAAGCTTCTAAGATTATTCCATCGTTATTTGTTTTTAAGACCTGGGGTTTAATATTATATATATTCCTTTCTGTGGAACCTTGTTTGATATATTCGATATAAGTTGAGTTGTCAAAATTAATATTTTGTAAATTATTCAACTCTAAATTTCCAAGATCAAATTGTTTAAAAATATTATTTAATTTTTCATAAAATTTTTGTATATTAAAATCTTCAATAACTAATTTTTTATAGTTTTTATCAAAACTCATTAATATAAATAAATTTAATAATTCTGCATCATTCAAAATATTTATATATGTTGCTTCTTCGCTAAATTCGAAGTTCAAAATATTATTTTCTAAATCAAGTTCATAATCGAAAAATAAATTTCCATCAATGGTATAAATATCTGAAATTAATGTCAGAATATATATTAAATGGTCTTTGGAAAAATTTAATTTTTGAATTAATTCATCAAGCTTCCAAGAACTTTTAGTTTCTATAACTTGAATAGTTTTTAATATCTCATGTAAAGTTAACTTAAATTTCATTAAGGAATTCCTTAAAGTATTTTTCATTTTTAATGTTAAGTACTCTATAACTTCCACTAACCAACATCAAAAATTTATACAAACCTAAAAAATCATTTGTTTTTATACTTAAATTAATATCCTGTATATTAGTAGATAAAATTTTACCCCCATGAAATAAGTGCTTATTTATTTCGTACAAGTAAGTAGGCAAATTAATTTCTAAATAAATATCAGTGTTTTTATCTTCCCAAGAAAATTTACTTTTTTTATCGTATTGACTAAAAAGATTCTGTTTATTTCCAATTTTCAAATTGGAAATATTCTTAATAATAAAAGTTTTTAATTTTTTATCTTCAAAAGCAGCTAAGTACCATATATTATTAAATAATCTAATTCCAACAGGTTTTACTTTTTTATATACACCATGATAATCAAATGCAATTCTTCTTTTTTCATTGATTGATTTAAGTAGCTGTGAAATATTTTCTAAAACAAAAAATTTGTTGTTTTCAAAAAAATATAACTTTTTTAAATATAAATAAGTGTTAAAAAATGTACTTAGTTCAATAGAATCATCTTTTAATAATTCTTTATATACATAATTCCCAGATATTGAGTATCCTTTTTCATTACTCCATTTATCATTCTCATAAATTAAATTAATTCCAAATGATTTCAGTAAACTCTTGTCTCTCTCAAATGCTCTACGAAAAGATTGTTCACTTAAACTTCTATAATCTTTAATGTTATCTTTTATGAAATCTGTAGAAACTAATGCATCAGAATTAAATAGTGAAATGAGCTCAATTGCTCTCTTAAATACATTTTTCATCTAAGAAATTCTTTGAAAGTAACGGTTGTCGCCTTTATTTTCTAAAACCGAAACTTCAAAATTTAATATTTTTTTTAATGATTCATTAGATAAAAATTCTTTCATTAAATTTAATGCATCTAATCTATCTAACTTTTTTTTATATAATTTATTAATTTTTTCATTTAACTCATCTGATTTGCCACCTATTGCGCAGGCTATACCTTTGTCAGTTAAGGTACCGTCATATCCAATATGAAATAGATGTTGTTCGTTATTTTCAGAAATTTCTGCAACAACTACCTCTACTTCGTAAGGTTTTAGCTCATTATTGAATACGTATCCTAAAGCTTGAGAATAAAGATTTGCTATGTCTCTTCCGATAACGTCGTTTCTGCTGTAACTATATCCTTTCATGTCAGCATGTCTAATTCCTGTAACTCTAAGATTTTCAAACTCGCTATACTTTCCAGCACCAGCAAAACCTATACGATCATAGATTTCTGAAGTTTTAAACAAATATTTAGATGGGTTATCTGCTACGAATAAAATTCCATCTTTAGTTTCACAACAAATTGTAGTCCTACCTTTTTCAATACCTTTTTTAGCAAATTCTGCTTTATCTTTAATTATTTGTTCAGGTGATACATAAAAATTATTCATTATTTAGCTCCAATAATTTGTTTAATTTCTTCTTTGCTAACTTCTTTAACTTCTTTTTGATTACAAATTAAAACAGTAGGGAGTATATCTTTCTCTAAATTTATACCAGCAGTTGCAGAATCATTATTAGATGCAGTTTTTAAACTTTCAATAGTTAACTTTATAGCACCATCTTTATCAATATTTTTATAATTATTCTGTAAAAATACATTAGCTAAAGACGACCCAGATCCTACTGATGCGTAGTTCTGTTCTAGATAAGAGCCACCCAATGCATCATATGTATGGACAAAAAAATCAGAATTATTTCTACCAGCAAATATCGGTATAACAATAAGACCTTGAAAAATCAAATTCATATTCGATTTAACTAAACTTGAGAGGAAACTAACTTTACCAGGATATGATAGTTTAATATTTTGGATTTTTTCATAATGTTCTAACTCTGTTTTAAATCTTTTGACTAAATCAAAGGCAACTGCAGCAGATCCAGCAATTCCAATCATTGATTGGTCATCAACTTTGTACACTTTTACTACATCATCATGCGCAATGTAATTTCCTTGCGTAGCTCTTCTATCGCCTGCCATTACAACTCCACTGTCAAATTTCAAAGCAACTACAGTTGTTGCGATAGGGGTTAAATTTTTAATGTCTACATTTTCAGAAGAAGATATTTTATAATCTGAAATATTTATATTCATAAATGATTTTATATAATTATTTAAATGTTCTTCAAATCCCATATTTTAATTTTACAAATGTAATTAAATAATTTTCACAAAATTATTTATATATCTGATTTATTGTATTATTACATTATGAAAGTTTGGATTGATCAAGATTTATGTACAGGCGATGGCCTTTGTGAAGAAATTGCGCCAGATGTATTTGTAGGATTAGATGACGGCCTTTTTTACGTAAAAGAAGGTAGCAAAATATTTTCTGAAGAGCATGGAAATGTTGGTGGTGCAGAAGGTTTAGCAAACGTTCCAAATGGACAAGAAGAAGCAGTTATTGAAGCTGCGGAAGAGTGTCCAGGCGAATGTATAATGATTGAACCTTAATACTTTATAAAATTTGCAGAAATTATAAATCCAGTATGAGAAACTAATCTATTACTTGGTCTCATTATTTTATTATCAACCACCCAATCCCTTACAATAACTTCTTTAATTTCAATATTTTCAAAATAATTTTCTATTAAGGTTTCCTTGATTTTAGCAATTTGAGAAATTGAAGGTAAATATGAAACCCAAGTTATACTGTTTTCAATTTTATTATTTTTAAAAAATATCCATGGTTCAGGCACATCAGTAATTATGGTGTCTATCTTATAATTTAATTCTTTAAAATTAAAATTTTCTAATTCAACGTTAATAAATTTAAGAATATTTTCATCATTTATTTCATTTTTAGAAAAATATCTTTTAATAGTCTTTTGGGCTCTTCTTTGATTAGTTTTACTGATGTCTAAAGTTGTGAGAGAACCTGATTTAGAAATTAAAGTATACAAAAGCAAAGTAAGAGCCCCTGAACCAGTTCCAATTTCTAAAACATTACTAGATGAATGAATATTTGCTTCTATTAATATCTGGGCAGAATCTTTTGGATAAATTATTTGTGGTCCACGTTTCATTAATAATACAAATTCTTTATAACTAGGTTTATATATCTTAAACTCAACGCCTGTAGAAGATAAAATCTTAGAAGGTATTGAATTTATGTTCTTTAAAAATATTTTTCCTTCATTAGTAACGAATTCTTTAGTGTAATCAATAACAGCTAAATACTTATTTTTTTCACTTTTAATAACTACTAGTTCATTATCTAAATTTAAATTAGAACTCAATTTAGAGTACAGATAGAAGTGGAAGTAGTAATGTAACAATCATTGCAGTTGTAACAGTAATGATAATGATTTTTTGTACTCTTTTACTCATCTAAATTTTTTTAAAATTGATTTTTTAGTTTTTGAAAATTTTTCATAAAACCTGCCAATTAAAATTCCGGCTAATAAAAATATTACAATGGATGAATTATCTTTATTTAGACTTTTTTTTAGATTATTAAATTCATTTTTAAAATCGTTCATTTTAATATTCTCCAAATTATTAATATAAATATTAATACAGTAAACAATGCATATGAAAAATAAATCATAGCTTGAATAAAAAATTGATCTTGAAAAGACTTAGATAGAACTAAAGAACTTCCAATTAAAAAGAAAATTGTTGCTACAGATAAATAGCTACTAGCCTTGAAATTTTTTTTTACATTTTTAATTGAGTTCTCAATAGGGTCAATCAATTCATCTTGAAAACTATTAAATAACGCATCTAATGTCTTTATTGCATTTTTAGGAATATTAAACATTAGATTTTCTATTCAGAATTATTATGCTTATTACACCTTGTATTGTAGCTGCAATTGGTAAGGCAATAATTGCCCCTACACCTCCAAGAGTATACGCTCCAAATAATGTTGAAAAAACTGCTATAGCTGGATGCATCTCCATTGTTGATTTAGTGACACGCGGACTTATAAAATAATTTTCAATTACTTGATATCCTATTAACACAAATAATACAGATATTATTGCTGAAGAACCTAAAGCAATTGAAGCAACGAAAGGAACTACTCCACCTAAAAAAGTTCCAAGAACAGGAATAAGTTGTGACAAAACACCTGCAGAGATACCTAAAGCGACTGATGAAGGTAATCCAATAATAGAAAAAGCTATTGAAAAAATAATACTAGCTAAAATCCCCAGAGTAACTTTAGCAATTATAAATCCACCAGCTTTAGATACACCAATTGTCCAAACTTGCTCTATTGAAGATGAAATATTTTCAGGTAATGATTCTTTAAGTTTTACTCTCCAACCATCCCCTTCGCTTATTAAGTAATATGTGAAAAAGAAAATAATAAATACGTGGCCAAGAGCTCGAATTAGTCCTTGTCCAGCAAACACCACTCTTGAACCAACAGTACTTCCATAATTCTGAATTAATGAATTAAATTGAGATCGTAAATCAAGTGATTGACTTGATATAGAATACCCAATAAAACTATCAAAATAGCTTACAAATTCGTCAAAGTAGATAGGAAGTTGAGTTGTTAACAAATATATTTCCTGAATTATTATTGGTATCAATGCAAATAAAATTCCTCCAATAACTAACAGAACTGTGGTTACCGTAATAATTGCAGAAACTTTTCTATTAAACTTTCTAGAAATTCTATAAACAACTGGTTCAGCTAAAGCTGCTAATACAACTGCTACAAATAAATCAAACAAAAGTCCTTTGACTTGGATAAATAAAAAAACTGAAATTGTAACAGCAAATGCATAAATAAAAGTTCTATTAAGAAGCTCTACCCTAGTTTCGCCTTTTGGAAAGTTCACAATTATTTGACTTTAAGCATTGTTTTATAGTTACTGTTTGAAACTATTTGATAAAGCAAATAAAGTGGCGTTAAAAGATAAAAAATTAGTTCAAATTGAGTAATTTCTTCTTGAACTGCTGTTCTTGAGAATAAAACTGAAATAAAAAACAAAATAGCTAAAAACATTACTCTTTTTTTATATTTTAATCCTCTTACGGTTATGTTTAACAATAAAATACCAATTAAAATTCTCCCTAAAGCTTCGTAGGTACTACTTCTTATAAAATAGAATTCTCTTAATGTAAAAAATCCATTTTGACCTATTCCTCCTAGAGTTATATGGATAATTCCAAGTAGTATTATCAAAACTGCAAACCAAGCAAGTGAAAAATTACTTATAGAAAACTTTGCTTTTATAGGAGTTGGCCAAGGTTGTAACGGAGAGACTTTTTTAATAAAATTGGTTGATAGTTTAAACAAAGTTCTTTCATAGTTTCCAAAGATTATTGAGAATCCAACTAAAAGGAATGGGGAAAGATATATTGATAAATTATTTACATAAACAAAATAAATAATCACTAAATGCCAAAAAAATAATGTATAAATATTAGAGTGAATAATAGATATTACCCTCCAAACAATTATTGAGCTCAACTTCTTTTCAATAAAATTTTTAAAATTAAAAAATATAAATAGTGTCATTAAGGAAGCAATTAAATAAAGAGTCGTAGGTGGATCTTCATTGTTTAACAAGCTTAATCTATAACTTGCCATACTGAAATTATCTGAATTCTGATCTAATTTGAAAAACAAATATCCTAGGAGTGAAATTGGTAAAAAAAATAATAAATTCTTTTGCAAAAATAAAGTTTTTCCATCGGCAAAAAAATAACCTAACTGGTGAATCATTAACCAGAAAAATAAATAATTTAAAAGTCTTAAGTATGAATAATTTATAGGAAACTCAAATGAATCTATCAAAATTGTAAAGAGAATCAATATAGCAACTGTAATAAATGGAAATTTTTTATGTAGATAAATTGTTACTGGAGCAAAAATAACAAGTACAAGATAAATAGTTACAAGCCACATTGGCCAAAGTACAAATTCCACTGATGACATTATTCCATCTTCAGAAGTAGTGAGATATTTTGGTAAATTTGTATTTATAAAAAGAAAATTTAATAACAAACTTATAGAAACTATCCAAACAATAACAGGACCGAGGATAGAATTTGTTCTATCAACTAAATACTGCCATTGACTACCTTCTCTACCGACATTTGAATACCACGCTATTAAATTATTAAAACCCATTGTAAAAATGAACAATGACATACCTGTTGTGAACCATGTAAATATTTGAAGAGATATAACATTTTCAGAAAAATTAACAATATTATATTCACCACTTGAAAAAGTAATTTTTAATAAGATATGTGAGTTAAAAATAATTAACAATAAACCGCTCACTTTAATAAAATCTATAAATCTTTCTCTAGAAATTGACGTACTATTTATTTCTTTATTAACTAATCTAAATGAATTGTTATTAGGAAAAAATAATTTCAATAAGTTAATCACAATAACATTTTACATTTATAAAGAATGTTTAAAAAGAATATAATAAGTTTATGGAAACTGTAATTTACCAACCAGAAATAGCTGGTAACGTCGGTGCAATAATAAGACTTTCAGCAAACACAGGAATAAGAGTTAATTTTATAAAACCTTTTGGATTTGAATTCCAAGAAAACAAAATTAGAAGAGCTGGTTTAGATTATCATGATTTAGCTTCTGTAGTTATATATGATTCATGGGAAGAATTTATTCAAATAAATAGAAGTAAAAATATAGCCTGCCTTTCTTCTAAAGGTGCTGATTCATACTGGGATGTAAATCTAAATAATTTTGATTTTTTAATTTTTGGTCCTGAGTCAATCGGACTCCCTGAAAGTGTATTATCTGAGTTTAAGACTATAACCATACCAATGGAAGATAATTCAAGAAGTATTAATCTCGCCAATGCTGTAAGTGCTGTCCTTTTTGAATCATTGAGACAAAAGTTTGTTAAGTAAAGCTTTCTTTATCTTTATAGGTGGTGGATTAGGATCAATTTTAAGATACTTAATAAATCAAATTGTTTCATTAAATTTTTTATCACAATTAGCAACTATTTTAGTAAATACTACGGGATCATTTTTATTTGGTTTTTTATATATTGTATTAAAAGATAAATCAAGTTTAATTAATTTATTTCTTTTAACGGGCTTTTTAGGTGGATTTACAACTTTTTCTCAATTTTCGTTTGATTTTTTAGAACTAAATGAAAATAATGTATTTACTTCAATCCTATATCTAATTACATCAGTTACATTTTCAATTATTGCTGCAGGCTTTGGTATTTTAATAGCTCAAAGGTTAAAATAAATTATGCCAACTTTTGACATAACTTCGAATTTTGACAAACAAGAAGTTACAAATGCAATTGATCAAGCAAAAAGAGAAATCGTAAACAGATTTGATTTTAGAAATACTAATACAAATATTTCTTATAATGAATCAACAATTACCCTAGTTAGTTCAACTTTAGATCGATTAAATGCAGCTGATCAAGTTTTAAAAGAAAAATTTGTTAAAAGAAATGTTTCAATAAAATTTTTATCAAATATAAAAGAAGAAAAAACTCCATCTGAAGTAAAACGTTTTTATAATCTTAAATCTGGTATTACACATGATGAATCTAAATTCATTACAAATTTAATTAAAAATAATTATAAGAAAATTCAAAGCTCATATCAAAATGAATCAATTAGAGTAACTGCAAAGAAAAAAGATGAACTTCAAGATATAATAAACTTTTTAAAAAATTCAAATATTGATACACCAATCAATTTTGGTAATTTTAGAGATTAAATTTTTTCTTAATTTTTTTAAATAAAAGTCTAGAAATATACATACTAATTAAAAAAAATATAATTGAAAAAGTAAAACCATTTGTTAATTCAGTATTTATAAAATATGCCGTTAAAAGAATTAATAAACCATAAATCGCTCTGAAAATTGAAAAAATTAAAAAAGTTTTAAATATCTTGTTATTAGAAAGAGAATTCATTTTTAAAAAATGAATTTATTTCTATACTTAGCAATAATTTTGTAAACTTTATCTCTTATAAATTTTGGAATTATTTTTAAAATCAATACTGATTTATACAAACCACCTAATGAATATATTGTCATAATTACAGCATCAGAATATTTAAACGTGTTTACTTGATCTTTAAAAATTAATGAGTCTAAACTCTGTAAATCATTATCTAAGTTTTTTTGATTAGAGATTTTAATTGTATGATTCTTGTTATCTAACCACGATCCAAAAGATGAACATAGTTTACAATTTTCATCTATAAAAACTTCATTCAAAAGGTAAAAACTCCATACTTAAAGAATTAACACAATATCTTTCACCTGTTGGATTTGGACCATCATTAAATACGTGACCTAAATGTGCATTGCAGTTTTTACAAGTAATTTCAGTTCTTTTCATCCCGTGTGAATAATCATTTTTTCTAAAAATTTTATCTTCAATAGATTCAAAGAAACTTGGCCAACCTGAACCAGAATCATACTTTGCACTAGAGTCAAATAATGTTTCTTTACAAACAACGCAAATGTAAGTACCAATTCTTTTTTCATTTAGTAATTTTCCAGAAAATGGTGGTTCTGTTCCACAATTTTGTGTTACTTCAAATACTTCTTTTGATAATTGATTCTTATTTAATTCCATAAACTATTTTAAGCTGGAACTAAATATAACAAAGAATACCTATCATCAACTTTAAGAATTCCATCAAAACCTATTAAAAATTTCTTTAAAAATGATTTAATTTTTTTACTTGATAACTCACCTAAATAAATTAACAATGTGCGCTAAGAATACAGTTTTTGATGAACTATTCTTGGCCATTTAAATATTCTACTAAAGCTTCGTAACCCCCTATGCGTTCATCGTTTATAAAGATTTGTGGCATAGTCTTAATAGAATTATTAAAATTTTTATAGAAATTTTCTCTACTAATGTCATCAGATAAATCTATTTCATCGTATTTTAAATTTTTGCTATTTAGTAAGTTTTTTGCTCTGTCACACCAGACACAATTATTTCTCGTATATATTAAAACTTTCATTAATTTTCATATGTTGTAAATATTTCATTAGTAGTTTGAGTAACTCTAATAAATGTTGTACATTTAGGTAAATCTTTTAGGTTTTTAGCACCTACGTATGAACATGCTGATCGTACACCACCGAGAATAGACTGTACTGTAATATCGATACTTCCTTTGTATTTCAGACGAACTTTTTTTCCTTCTGATGCTCTATGTTCAGCAAGGTCACCGTAATATCTTTGTTGTGCGAGTTCCGATGACATACCATAAAAATCTTTAAACATTTGTCCATTATCATCAGTTATTAAATCACCACCAGATTCTGTATGGCCAGCAAACATACCTCCCAGCATAACAAAATCGGAGCCAGCACCAAAAGCTTTAGCTACATCACCAGGAAATTTACAACCTCCATCAGAGATTACATGTCCACCTAAACCATGAGCAGCATCAGCACACTCAGAAATCGATGATAATTGTGGATAACCTACTCCAGCTACTTTTCTAGTAGTACAGACTGAACCTGGGCCAATTCCAACTTTAACTATATCGGCACCTGCTAAAATTATTGCTTCAGTCATTTCTCTGGTTGCAACATTTCCTGCCATAATAATTTTTTCTGGAAAAGCTTCTCTAAATTTTGTTACAGATTGCAAAAAGTCTTCTCTGTAGCCATTAGCTACATCTAGACAAATAAAATCTAAATCATTATTTAAATTTAATATTTTTTTAGCTTTTTCAAATTCCTCTTCTGAAGAACCAACTGTAACGATTAAATATTTTGGATTTAAGAAGTCTAAATTTTCCTCCCAATCTTTAATATTATAGAATTTATGAAGCGCTGTAAGAATACCAAACTTTTCTAATGATTTGGCTGTTTCAAAAGTACCTGTAGTGTCCATATTTGCTGAAATAATAGGTACACCACTCCAAGTTTTTGGAGTATATTTAAATTTAAAATCTCTTGTTAAATCAACTTCGGAACGAGAAACGAGAGTGCTTCGTTTAGGTCTAATTAAAACGTCATCAAAAGTTAGTTTAATTTCATCTTCAATTCTCATAAATGATATCCTTGTTAACCTAAATAACAGAAATAATGTTAGTTGAATTTCCGTTTTTTGCAGCAGGTATTAATTATTTCCCTACAGAAATTTCAGTTCTGAAAGTATTTGAACCAAGATATTTGCTTTTAATTGCAGATGCAATAAGTTCAAATAGCAACTTTGTAGTTGGGAAGAACCTAGAATCTAAAAATCAAGTAATTTCAGAAGTTAAAATTTTAGATTTTAAAGATATAGAAAATGCTGAACAAATAGTTGTTATAGAATGTAAAAAGTTATTTTTAATAAATGACATAAATTTAAATATTGAATATCCAATTGCAAAGTGTGAAGAATATTTAAACATAGGTATACCCCCTACTGAGGAAGAAATTCAATATCTAGAAAAAAAAATAATAAATAAAACAGCTCAATTAATAGAGCAAGGTTTAGATTTAAATTTACCTATTTTTTTAGATAGCTACAAAAGTAGGATTAACAAGATTTGGGATCTTTGTATAAATTCACCTTTAGATTTTGAGATTAGAGAAAAGATTTTAAACGAAAAAGATACAATGAAAAGATTTTTTATATTAAATAATTATATTGAAAGTCTTTAAATTATATTCTCTTCCACAAAGAAAAAAACTCATTTACGGCATTAGAAATGATCTTTTCGTTTGATTTTAAATAGCTTCTTTCTGATTCGACATCAAATAATTTCAAATCAACTTTAGATTGTTCAGAAGAATACCATGAATCAAATAGTTCTAAATTTATTTCAGGGTGAAATTGTAATGAAACTGAATTTTTTAATGTAAAAATTTGAGGAAATTCTGTCTTAGCAACTAATTCAGCTTTATTTGGTATATTGAATGTATCTCTATGCCATGTAAATACTTTGATTGAACTAAATGGATCAAATAAAAAATTTTTACTAATAAAATCTAAATTTTTAAAACCAAATTCTATATTTTTTGAAAGATAAGCTTTTCCACCTAGAGAATCAGCTATTAACTGTGAACCTAGGCATATTCCTAGTACTTTATATCCTGAGTTTACAGCTTCACTTAACCATTTTTTTTCACTTACTAAATATTGATATTCGTTTTCATCATATGCTCCCATATGACCACCTAGGACTATATAATCGTTCTTATTAGTAAGAGCATTCCAATTTATTTCCCATGCATAAACTAATTCAATTTCATCAGGAAGAGAACCTAAAGTTACCTTTGGATCGTTTACGATTGCAATTGTTTTTACTTTACTCATATTTGTGCGCGGAAGAGGACTCGAACCTCCACGGGTTTTATCCCACAGGATCCTTAATCCTGCGCGTCTACCAGTTCCGCCACCCGCGCAAAATCAGTCAAGAAACCAAAAAAGTGTCAATGTTGTTACTGCAAATAAAATTGCTACAAAAGCTGTAATTCTAGATAAGTTTCTTTCAGCTAATGTTTGCCCAATGTTTCCAGTAGAACCCGGTCCACCAAGCATATCCGAAAGACCACCGCCTTTACCACTATTTAACAATACTAATGCAACTAAAGCAATTGAAACTAAAATGTGCACTACTATAAGAACAGCTGTTAAAGTATCCATAATTAAATATTAGCCTTCATCTTTGCTTAATTTTGATTGTAATTCTACTTCTTTTTGAAGTTCTTCAATTCTACTTTGATTTCCCACATACCCAATTTTTTCAATATCATTAAATGAGACGCTATATGCTAAAGGAATGCCTGTTGGTATGTTTACATCTACAATTTGATCATTGCTCAAATTATCTAATAACTTAACCATAGCTCGAATACTGTTACCATGAGCAACAACTAATACTTTATTGCTTTTAGAATATTCAATTAAATCATTAAGAGTTTTTTCTATTCTTAGCACTACATCATGAAGTGATTCTCCAGTAGGAAGTTGTTCGTTGATTTCAGAATATAAAGAATCAATATTTGGGTCAAACTTATCACCTTGTTTTATCAGAGGCGGTTTAATATCATACCCTCTTCTCCATTGATGTACTTGGTTTTCACCATATTTTTTTGCTGTTTCTTTTTTATCTAAACCTTGCAAGGCTCCGTAGTGTCTTTCATTCAACTGCCATAGTTTTTTAATTTGTATATTTTCAATTTCTGTTTTTTCATAAGAATTTAAAATTAATTGACTAGTGTGTATAGATCTAAGTAAATACGATGTGAAACATAAATCTGGATAAAAATCTTCCTTTTTTAAAACTTTTCCAGCTTCCTTAGCTTCTTTTATTCCTCTTTCGGATAATGCAATATCTACCCAACCGGTAAATTTATTTTCTAAATTCCATAAACTTTGGCCGTGTCTAACAAAAACGAGATTCATATTGAAATAGAATTTATTATTTTCACAAACTTATCTGAATCTAAAGAAGCCCCACCAACTAAAGCACCATTAACTATTTTAGTATTTAGTATTTCAGAAGCATTATCTGGAGATACGCTACCGCCATAAATCAATAATATATTCTCTTCAGAAAAAAATGATTTTTCGGAAACTAATACTTTAACATACTCCAAAACTTCAATAATATTATCTATCGTTGCAACATTTCCTGTTCCAATTGCCCAAATAGGTTCGTAAGCTAAAACTAGTTTATTTACTTTATCTTTTCTTACATTTTTTAAACCAGTGTTAATTTGATTTTTAATATAATCTAAATAGTTTCCTTGTTCTCTATTTTGTAACGATTCACCAAAACAAAATATTGGAACAATTTCAGAATCTAAAAGTTTTAAGACTTTCTCATTTACAATTTCATCAGTTTCATGAAAGTACTCTCTTCTTTCAGAGTGACCAACAATGCAATAATCAACAGATAATTTTAATAATTGGTTTGCGCTTACCTCACCCGTATAAGCACCTTCGGAATACCTGGAAACATCTTGTGATGAGAGTTTTATTTTTAATTTATCAGTTGAAATTACAGTTTGAATTGATCTTAAGGAAGTAAAAGATGGTGCTAAAACTACTTCAACATATTCTTCAGTGTCTTTTTGTAATGAATAATTTATTTTTTGTAAAAGTTGAATTCCCTCTAAATGCGTTAAGTTTAGTTTCCAGTTACCTATAATAATTTTTTTCATAAATTTAAATTATAAGAGGTTTATAAATATTAACACCAGGTAATATTTTTCCTTCCAAAAATTCTATAGAAGCTCCACCACCCGTAGAAACATGATTAAATTTATCTAATGTTGAAAACTTATTAATTGCACTAACTGAATCTCCACCACCTACAACAGTATATGAATCAGAATTTGAAACTAATTTAGTAATTTCTTTAGTACCAAATTCAAAATTAGAATTTTCAAAAATACCCATTGGTCCATTCCAAAAAATTGTTTTAGAGATATTTATAGTTTGTTTAAATCTTTCAACTGTTTTTTTTCCAATATCTACACCTATATCATCAAAATCAAAATCTTGAATATCTTTTTCAATTCTTAAATTACTACTTATATCTTTTGTGGTAGCAAAATCAATTGGTAGTATTATTTTTTTTCCGTATTTAGAATTTATTAAATTAGATGCTGTACTAATAAAATTTTCTTCAAGTAGTGAACTTCCTATATTTAGACCTAATGCTTTTAAAAAAGTAAAACACATTCCACCACCAAGGATTAAATTGTCAACTTTTGGTAATAAGTTATTAACTAAATTTAGTTTTTCTGAAATTTTAGCTCCACCAAGAATAACTGTATATGGACTTTTAGTTTCAGATAGTAAGTATTGAAGATTGTCAACTTCTTTTTGCATCAAAGGTCCCTGATAAGAATCTAAAAATTTACCCATACTAACAATTGAGGCGTGTGATCTATGCGCAGCTCCAAATGCATCTAAAATAAAGGTATCAAAAGGATTAGATAAATTTTTTGCAAAATCTAAATTATTTTGTTCTTCCCCTTCGTAAAACCTTAAATTTTCAAGTAAAAATATTTTTGCCTCGTCTTCAAATAGTTTCGGATCTAAATTTATGCAATCATTGATAAAATGTACTTCTTGACCAGCTATGTCACTCATTTCTGAAATTAAATGTTTTAGAGAAAGATCTTCATCTTTACCTTTTGGTCGGCCAAGGTGACTAATAAATGTAATATTTTTAGAATATTTTTTAAAATGGTTAATATTAGACAAAGTTTTTTTGATTCGAAAATTATCTAAAATTTTACCATTTTTAATTGGTACATTCAGATCAGCTCTAATAAGTAATTTGCTTGATTTCCCTAGTGGCAAAGTTAGCTATCTTTCATATCTCTATGAAGTACAACAGCATCATTTTTTTCAGATTTTAACCACTTCGTTAACTCTTCGGCCATTACAACACTCCTATGCTTACCACCGGTACAACCTATAGCTATTCCAACGTAAGATTTGCCTTCTGAAATAAATCTTGGAAGCAAGAACTGTACTAGATCTTTAATTTTTTCCAAAAATAATTGTGCATCTTCAAAAGATAAAACATAATTTCTAACCATTGGAGATTGACCTGTAGAAGCTCTTAACTCTTCCCTCCAATGTGGATTGGGTAAAAATCTAACATCAAAAACTAAATCTGCATCTCTTGGTGAACCATTTTTAAAACCAAATGAAGTGACAGAAATTTTTAAATCTTGGTTTTGAGCTTCTCCTTGAAATCCTTCGATAATTCTTTTGCGTAAATCATGTACATTTAAGTCTGTAGTATCAATAACTAAATCTGCTAATTCTCTAACAGGTTTTAATAAATCTCGTTCAGTTTTTACTGATTGAGAAATGCTTTCCATTCCCATTGGGTGAGGTCTTCTATTTTCTTCATATCTTTCTATTAAAGTTTCGTTATCTGCATCTAAAAAAATTATTCTTGTTAATACACCAGATTGATTTAGCTTATTTATACTTTCATTTAATTTTTTTTGAGCAGAGCTGTCTCTAGCATCTATTGTTAAAACTAATTGCTTATTAGTTTCTGTTACATCATTAGATTGTGCTACAGATTCTACTAACTCAGGAGGTAAGTTTTCAATAACATAATATCCAAGATCTTCAAACACATTTGAGCTAGCAGACCTACCTGCACCTGACATTCCTAGTAATAGAAGTATCTCGGGTCTTTTTGATATCATTTTTTCCTTTAATTTATATGATACATATTGTTTAATTTCATTGAAAAATTAAATATTAATTAGTTAAAATATTTAAAAACTTTTTGTGCTTCTTTTTCATCTAAAATTTCAAGTAAATCATCAAAACTTACATTTGAAATTTCACTAAGTGACGTATATTTCTTAAACAATTTATCTAATGAGTGATTATTTACTCCTTTAATAGTTAATGAACTATTTATATCCAAATCTTTTAATCGAAGACGTCTATTTTCACTAATAGCAAATCGATGTGCTTCATCTCGAATATTTTGTAGGATAAATAATGCTTCAGAGCTTTTGTTTAACTTTATTGCATCTTTCCTGTTAGGTAAGAATAATTCTTCTTCTTTTTTTGCAAGTCCTACTACATCTATTTCTAATTTAAAATGATCAATTACACTTTTAGCTTTTGAAAGCTGGCCTTTACCTCCATCTATTAAAATAAGATCTGGAAGACGTTTAAAGCTTTGGTCTACTTCATTATTGCTATCTAATCTCTTTATTCTTCTAAAAATCATTTCTTCCATTGATCGAAAATCATCTTGACCTTCAAATGATTTTATATGAAATTTTCTATACATAGACGGTTTAGTTAATCCATCTTCCATAACAACCATTGAACCCACTCTAAATTTATCACCTAAATTTGAAACATCGTAAGCTTCAATTCTGTATGGAACATTATTTAAATTTAATTTATTTTTTAGTTGTTCAAGAGATAGACTTCTGAACTCTAAATCTTTCCTTCGCTTTAGATCTGCAACTCTTCTAAGTTCTGCAGCATCTTCTAGTGCTGTTAAAAGTAAGTCCTTTTTCCAACCTCGTTGAGGTACTTGAATATTAATTTTTCTTTTCCATAATCTAGACAACTCCTTTTCAACATCATCTTTATATAAAAAACTATGCGAAACAATGATTTCTGATGAAGGTTCTTCTGTTGAAAAAACATTGAATATAATTTGTGGTAAGTACTGATTGAACTCTTCAGTATTAATAGGTTCAAAATTTTTTTTAATTTCGCCAACAATTCTTCCTTTTCTAATAAATAAACAAGTTGCAACTACATCATATTTTCCAACATCAATTCCGATAACATCAACATTCTTATCATTTGAAGTCATTAATGTTTGATTAATTCTTGCATTTTCTAAGTGCTGAAGTAGCTTTTTAACTTTATTTGCTTTTTCATACTCTTGCTTTTGAGATAATTCACTCATTTCTACAATTTTTTCTGTAATAAAATGGTCTGAATTGCCTTTATAGAAGTTTTTTACATTATTAACTAAAGCTTGATATTCTTTTTCATTAATTTTATTAACACATGGTGCACTGCATTTTTCAATCTCAAACAAAAGACATGGTTTACCTAAAGTATTATGTCTATTAAACGTATTTTCATTACAAGTTCTTAATGGAAATATATTTATTAAGTGATCTAATGAGCGTTTTGCAGCACCTATATATGGAAATGGACCAAAGTTTATATTTTTTTTATCGATATTCCTACTAACAAAAGCTCTTTGCCATTTTTCGTTAGTTATTGTGACATAAGGATAAGATTTATCATCTTTAAATTGAATATTGTATTTTGGTTTAAATTCTTGAATTAGTGAAAATTCAGCTAACAAAGCATTCGCTTCGTTCTTCGATAATACAAACGAAATATTTTCAGCTTCAGAAACCAATCTCTTAACTTTCCATGCAGAGTTTGGGTTAAAATAAGTGACAACTCTATTTCTTAAATTTTTTGCCTTTCCTATATAAATAGGTTCGTCGTATTTATCTTTAAATATATATACACCTGGACTATCAGGAATTTCTTTTGGATTTAATTTATCCATGTAACAATTCTTTTAAATAAATACCTGTTAATGAATTTTTATTTTTAGCAACTGCTTCTGGGGTTCCCTCTACAATTATTTGGCCTCCATTTTCACCACCTTCTGGGCCTAAATCAATTATCCAATCAGAGTTTTTTATAACGTCTAAATTATGTTCAATAACAACTACGGTATTACCTTTATCAACTAAAAGATGTAGTACTTCTAATAGTTTTTGTACATCTGCAAAATGTAAACCTGTAGTTGGTTCATCAAGAATATATAAAGTTTTACCAGTAGATCTTTTACTTAATTCTTTAGCTAACTTAACTCGTTGAGCTTCTCCACCTGAGAGTGTTGTAGCTGCTTGCCCTAATGTTATATAAGACAACCCAACATCATCTAAAGTTTTAATAATTCTATAAATACTAGGCTGATTTTCAAAAATTAAGAGTGCGTTTTCAACAGTTGAATTCAAAATATCTGCAATGCTATAACCTTTCCATTTAATTTCTAGTGTGTCAGGATTGTATCTTAAACCGTTACATTCTTCACAGAGAACATAGATATCTGGTAAAAAATACATCTCTACTTTTATATTTCCATCGCCTTTACAGTATTCACATCTTCCACCTGGAACATTAAACGAAAATCTTCCTGGTTTATAACCTCTAATTTTTGAATCTTCTGTTAAAGAAAACAAATTTCTAATCTGGTCAAATACACCGGAATAAGTAGCTGGATTAGATCTTGGAGTTCTTCCAATTGGTGACTGATCTATTTCGATTAATTTATCTATATTTTCTATACCTGAGATACTTTTGTGAAGCCCTGGCAAAATGAAGTTTTTAGAAAACTCATTTTGGACTGATTTTGATAGAATTTCTGTTATTAATGTAGACTTACCACTACCAGAAACACCGGTTACAGAAATCATTTTTCCCAATGGAAATTGAACAGTTAAATTTTTTAAATTATTTTCTGCAGCACCTCTGATAGTAATTTGACTACCATTTCCTTTTCTTCGATTTTTTGGAACAATTATTGACTGCCTACCAGATAAAAACTGACCAGTAATTGATTTTATATTGTTAGAAACATCTTTCCATGAACCTTGAGCAACAATATTACCCCCTTGTTCACCAGCCCCCCAACCAATATCAATTAAATAATCAGAACTCTTCATTGTCTCTTCATCATGTTCTACAACCAAAACTGTATTTCCAAGTTCTTTTAAACTTTGTAAAGTATCAATTAATTTTTTATTATCTGATTGATGTAATCCAATAGATGGTTCATCCAAGACGTAAAGCACACCAGTTAAACCCGAACCAATTTGTGTAGCTAGTCTAATCCTTTGAGCCTCACCGCCTGATAATGTTGATGCTCCTCTACTTAATTGTAAATAACTTAGACCAACCTTTGTGAGAAATTCAAGTCGGTCAATAATTTCACGAATAATTGGATTTGAAATTTCTAAATCATTTCCAGAAAGATTGAAATGTTTAATTTTAATTAAAGCATCAGAGATCGATAAATTATTAAATTCTCCTAATGTAGTATTATCTACTCTTACTTTTCTTGATCTTTCATTAAACCTTTCACCTTCACATCCCCTACATGGAAGTTCCCTCATAAATTGTTGATAGTATTCTCTTGCAGAATCAGATTTTGTTTCTTCGTAAAGTCTTTTAAATGTAGGGATAATACCGCTAAATGGTCTGTACCATTTTCTTGAGTTGCCAAATCTATTAACATACCTAATTACTGTCTCAACTCCATTACTTCCATTTAGTAAAATTCCTTTTTGAGTACTGCTTAAATTTTTATAAGGAACATCAATTGGAATTTTGAATTCTTCACAAACTCCAAAAATTTGTGCTCTAAAAAATTTACGAGTTGACATATCTGGAAAGACATTTTCCTCGATAGTTAAATCAAAATCTTTAATTAGAAGCTTTTCATCAATCTCATAACTAACGCCTATACCATTACAAATTGCACAGGCTCCAAATGGTGAATTGAAAGAAAAATCTCTAGGTTCTAATTTATCAAATGATAAACCACAATCAATACAACCGAGATTTTGACTATATGATATAGTTTTATTTTCAATCCTTATATCAATTTGTCCCTTTGTTAACGAAATCGCTGTTTCAACAGATTGAGTTAATCTCCTGCTTGGGGTTTTTTTTATCTTAATTCTGTCAATAACTACAGAGATGTCGTGGTTGTAATATCTATCTAATTTAGTTGTATTTTCTAATCTTAAAATTTCACCATCTACTAAAACTCTTGAAAAACCTTGTGCACTTAAATCTTTAAATAATGTATCAAATTCTCCCTTTCTCGATTTAATTATTGGAGCTAAAACATCAATGTTCTGATCTTCACCTAGCTGTAATATTTGTTTTACAATGAAGTTTATTGATTGTTTTTCAATTTTTTTATTGCATTTGGGACAATAACTAATTCCTATTCTTGCCCATAAAAGTCTTAAGTAATCTTGAATTTCAGTTACCGTACCAACCGTTGAACGAGGACTTCTTGATGATGTTTTTTGGTCGATTGCAATAGCAGGTGATAAACCTTCGATACTTTCAACATTTGGTTTTTCCATTTGGCCTAAGAATTGTCTTGCATAAGCACTCAAACTTTCAACATATCTCCTTTGCCCTTCTGCATAAATAGTGTCAAAGGCTAAAGATGATTTACCAGAACCAGATAGACCAGTTATAACAACTAGAGAGTTTTTTGGAATATCAACAGATATGTTCTTTAAGTTATGTTCTTTTGCACCTCTTATTTTTAAATATTGATCACTCATAGTGAAAATTCTTGAATTTCTTTTCTCAATTCTTTTAACTCGTCTCTTAATCTAGCTGCAAGTTCAAACTCTAACAATTCAGCAGCTGTTTTCATTTCTTTTTCTAAATTTTTAGATAATTTTATTAAATCTTCTTTTGATGCATTCGAGATATCCAAGCTAGATTTACTAAATCCAGAATTGTCTGAAGCCCTTGTTCTTTCAATTAAATCGAGTATATCTGTTATGCCTTTTTCAATAGTTTTTGGAGTAATGTTATATTTTAGATTATGTTCTTTTTGTAAAGCTCTTCTTCTTTTAGTCTCATGAATAGCTTTTGTCATTGAGTCTGTATATTTATCTGCGTACATGATTACGTATCCATCTTTATTTCTAGCAGCTCTTCCTATAGTTTGAATCAAACTGGTTTCTGATCTTAGAAATCCTTCTTTATCAGCATCCAGTATTGCTACTAACTGAACTTCAGGCAAGTCTAAACCTTCTCGTAATAAATTTATGCCTACCAAAACATCAAATTCTCCTTTTCTTAAATCTCTTAATATTTCGATTCTTTCTAAAGTGTCGATATCTGAGTGAAGATATCTAGTTTTAATACCAGATTTAAGCAAAAAATCACTTAAGGCTTCACTCATTTTTTTTGTTAAGGTTGTTACTAAAACCCTGTTTCCATTATTGATAACACTTTTAATTTCTGTTAATAAGTCATTTATCTGATTTTCAGTTGCTTTAATTATTACATTAGGGTCCAAAAGTCCTGTTGGCCTAATCACTTGTTCAACAAATAATTTTGAATTTTCATTTTCCCATTTACCAGGTGTAGCAGAAACAAGAACAGTCTTTTTAACTTTAGTTTTCCATTCTTCAAATTTTAAAGGTCTATTGTCAAGTGCAGCAGGCAATCTAAATCCATATTCCACCAATGTAGTTTTTCTGGATTTATCTCCCTCATATTGGCCTCTTATTTGTGGAATTGAAATATGGCTCTCATCAACGACCATTAAAAAATTATCTCCAAAGAAATCTATTAGTGTATAAGGTGGTTCACCAGATTCTCTACCATCAAAATATCTTGAATAATTCTCTATTCCAGAACAAACTCCTAGTTCAGCAATCATTTCTAAATCAAAATTAGTTCTTTGTGCAATTCTTTGCGCTTCTAATAGTTTGTTTTCGTTTTCAAATTTTTTTATTTGTTTTTCTAAATCTATTTTTATTTTTCTAAGTGCATTTTTTTTAATATCTTCAGAAATTACATAATGTGTAGCAGGTAGAATCGCTAACTCATTTAATTTTTCAAGTATTTCACCTGTTGTTGGGTCTATTCTTGAAATATTTTCTACTTCATCACCAAAGAATTCTATTCTAAAAATTGTTTCTTCATAAACAGGAAAAATATCTAATGTATCTCCTTTAAGTCTGAAAGATCCTCTGTTTACGACTAAATCATTTCTTGTATATTGTTGCTTTACAAGATCTAATAACAAATTATCTAAATCATACTCCTGACCAAGATGAATAGGAATTAATTTGTTGCGATACTCATCTGGTGATCCTAGACCATAAATACAAGACACTGATGAAACTACTATTACATCGTTTCTTAGCAATAAAGCACTTGTTGCTGAATGTCTTAACCTATCAATTTCTTCATTAATATTGGCATCTTTTTCAATAAAAGTATCTGTTCTTGGGACATATGCTTCAGGTTGATAATAGTCGTAATACGACACAAAATATTCGACTCTATTTTCTGGAAAAAATTGTCTAAATTCATTAGCTAACTGTGCTGCTAATGCCTTATTTGGCGCTAAAACAAGTGTTGGTAATTGACATTTTTCTATCAACCACGCTATTGTTGCTGACTTACCTGATCCTGTTATGCCTTTTAGTGTTTGAAAATCAAATCCATTTTGTAATCCTTGATACAATTCTTCAATTGCTTTAGGTTGATCTCCTGTTGGCTTAAAATCTGCTTTAACTTGAAATAATGTCATAGGAATTAATTATATCAAGTAGAACATATGTTCGATTATTCTAAATTATTTAATTTTAAAAATTTATCTATTTCTCTATACAATTGTTGAATTTCTATATTAGTAATTGTATAACCAGCCTTTAACCAAAATTGATCATTTGGTTGAGAATTAATGCGATTTTTAATATCTTTAATATTCATTCCCCTCTCAATGAGTCTTTTAATTCTTGTTTCTCGATCTGAAAAAATAACTAAATAATCTAAATCATTTTCTATTTTTTTTGGTGCAGAAATTTCAACAAATACTATCTGATTGTTTTTGGAAAGTATTTCAAGTAATTTTTCTTGAACTTTAGGATGCAAAAAATCTTCAAGAATTTTTAATTTATTTGAATTTTGAAAAACAATATTTGCTAGTTTTTGTTTATCAATTGATTTATTAGTTGTAACTTCTGGAAAATTAATTACAAGAAAATCTTTAGAAACGTCACTGAATAATATTTCATTCGACACTTTATCTAAATCTATTGTTATATATCCTTTTGATTTAAGGTAATTTGAAGCTGTACTTTTACCACTTCCAATTGGACCGGTTAGAAAGTAAACTTTTTTAGCCATATCATTAGATTAAGTGCTAAAAAAAATAATCTAGGAGTTTCCTATTCCTCTTTCTTTGAGCTCCTGAAGAATATTTGCTAATGACTCATCTACTCCTTCTACAGTTTGACGTTTTGGAGTAGTTTCTTCAGATTCAAATGAGTGAGTTTTTGGGGTATTTTTTTCAATTTCAACATTTTTCCAATTAGGATCTGCTTGTTTAATAGAAAGATTCACTCTTCTTTTCTCGATATCTAATTCAGTAACCTTTACTTGAACTTTTTGTCCAATTGCAAGAGCTAATTCAGGTGAATCAACTTTTTCAGTAGAAATCTCAGAAACATGAACAAGACCTTCTACACCTTTACCAATTGTAATAAATGCTCCAAATGGTACTACTTTAGTGACCTCACCTTCTACAACGTCATTTTCTTTATAATGTAATTCGAAATCTAACCAAGGGTCCTCTTTGACTTGCTTAATAGAAAGTGAGATTCTTTCTTTATCATTGTCAATCTCAAGAACTTTAACTGTAACGGAGTCTCCAACTTTTACAATTTCATTAGGATTTTCAACATGTCTCCAAGATAATTCTGAAACATGCACTAAACCATCCATACCTCCGATATCAACAAATGCACCAAATGAAACAATTGAAGATATTTTTCCTTCTTTAACATCCCCTATTTGAAGATCGTCAAGGAAACCTTGTCTTTCTTCCGAAAGTTCTTCTTCAAGATGAGCTTTCCTTGAAAGTACTATATTATTTTTCTGTCTATCAAGTTCTAAAATTTTGGCTTCAATTTCCTCGCCAACATAAGCAGATAATTCTTTAACTCTTCGAACATCAATTAATGAAGCAGGAAGAAAACCTCTAACGCCTATATCTACAATTAATCCACCTTTAACGGATTCAATAACAGTCCCTTTAATTGATTTTTTTGAATCTGCAATTTCTTGAATGTCTCCCCAAGCTTTTTCATAAACAGCTCTTTTAATAGAAAGAATTAATCTACCTTCATCATCTTCCTTTTCTAGAACAAGTGCTTTAATTTTTTCACCTTGCTTAATTAAATCTTTTGGGTTAACGCCTTTACGTACTGATAATTCTCTTGATGGAATTATTCCTTCTGATTTATATCCAACATCAACCATTACTTCATTTCTGTCAACTTTGACAACTGTACCTTCAATAACATCACCATTATTAAAAGAAACTAGAGTCATCTCTAGAAGTGTTGGGAAATCTTCTGGTTTTATATTTTCTGGAAGTTCAACGACGTTTGAAGCCGAACGCGCTTCAATTGAATTATCTGTCATCTGTTTTTAATTTTCCATTCATAGTGTTGCGTCAATAAGAATAACATATCTGTGTTTTTTACAAACTAATTATTAAAATTTGCAAGAGAAGTTGAGACTTTAGTGTTTACATACAACGGAACTTTTAATTTAGCTGCATTTTGCATTTCTTGTTCAATTATTTTGATTATATTTTCAATATTTCTATCAGGTGACTCTACAACAATCTCATCATGAATCTGTAATAAAATTTTAGTTTCATTGTTTTTTTCAATTTTATTGGAAATATTCACCATAGCTATTTTCATAATGTCTGCTGCAGTGCCTTGAATAGGGGCGTTCATAGCTATTCTTTTACCCATAGATTTAATCTGGAAATTAGAAGAAGTAAGTTCATTAATAAATCTTTTTCTTCCAAATAAAGTTGATGTGTATGATTTTTGTTCAGCTGATTTAACTACCTCTTCTAAATATCCTTTAATTGATGGAAACTGTGCAAAATAATTTTCAATTAACTTAGTAGCTTCTTTTTGCTCTATATTTAAGCTTTTTGATAATCCAAAAGCTTCCATTCCGTAAATAAGTCCAAAATTGACTTCTTTTGCCTTTCTTCTCATTTCAAAATCTACTTTTGAAATATCTACATCAAATATTCTTGATGCAGTTTCTGAGTGAATATCAGAATTTACATTTTGTAAAATTTTAATCATTTCCTTATCATTGCTTAGGTGTGCTAAAACTCTTAATTCAATTTGTGAATAATCTGAAATTACAAATTTATGAGTTGGTTTTGATATAAAAAAATCTCTAATTTTTTGACCTAGCTCAGTTTTATTTGGAATATTTTGCAGATTTGGTTTTTCAGATGATAATCTACCAGTAGCTGCACCGAAAAGATTGTAATGTGTATGTATTTTTTCTTTTTCGGAAACTTCTGGAATAAGACCGTCAACATATGTCGATCTAATTTTTTCAAGTTCTCTGTATTTTAAGATCACGGATGGTAGTTCATTATTAATTGCTAATTCTTCAAGTACACTTGCATCGGTGGAAGGAGAACCAGATGGCGTTTTTTTAATGATTGGGAGTTTTAATTTTTGGAAAAGTACCTCAGATAATTGTTTAGGAGAGTTTAAATTAAAATCTGTTCCAGATAAAGTAAAGCATTTTTTTTGAAGCTCTTTTAGTTCTAAAGCAAGTGATTTAGATAAATCTTTCATTTTTTTTAGCGATACATTTATCCCCTGCTTCTCCATATTTGATAGGACTATTAACATTGGAAAATCAATTTCTTTATATAAGCTAAGAGATTTTTTATCTTTATTAAATTTTGAAAGCAAATTTATTATCTGATCAAAATTTTCATGAAAGAAACTTAGGTAGCTTATCTCACTTGATTTTTTATCTAAATTATTATCTCTATTAATCGAATTACATACGTTTAACAATGTGTCAGGTTTATTTGATGGATCTATAAGAAATAAAATACAGTCCAAAGCAATAAAACTTTGAAATTTTATTATCTCCGGATTAGAAAAAGCAATATTCTGAGAAGTAGCAGATATAACTTCTTCAAATATATTAATTGAAATTGATTTTCCGTAAGTTTTACCGTTTGTGAAATAAAAAGTATCTTTGTGCTTGAAAACTAGATATTTACCATTTAATTTTGTTTTGGCTTTGTATTCATTTATAGAGTTTAAACCTTTTAAATTTTCTGTTTTTTGAGTTTCAGTTACGCCGAGAAATCGATTTAACTCGAAAGTATCTATATCCTTTAGAGAGTTATTTAATATTTCCTTGCTAAAAAAAACAGATTCTTTAACTGTTGTTGTTGGTATTGGTAGGGTTAAATCAGTTTTAATTTCAGCAAGTTTTTTACTTATATCGAGTAAATTTTTATTTTTAATTAAACTTGCTTTAATTTTAGGACTAAGTTCATCGATATTCTTTAAAATATTTTCAATTGAAAAAAATTGAATTAGTAAAGATTTAGCTGTTTTTTCACCAATTCCTGGTACTCCTGGAATGTTATCTGACGGATCCCCCTTCAATGCTAAATATTCAATATATTGTTTAGAAGATATCTGAAAATTTTCTTTAAACATTGATTCATCAAAAATCTCTAGTTGGCTAATACCTTTTTTTGTAAAAAGGATTTTTGTTAAGTTATTAATTAATTGAAAAGTATCTCTATCTCCAGTTAATATATGGACTTCTTTATTTATATTATTAAATTGAAAAGCAAGAGAGCCTAATACATCGTCAGCTTCATAGCCTTCCAAAGTAACCTGGGGAATATTAAAAGTTTTGAGAAGATTCTGAAGACTTTTTATTTGTACTTTAAAAACATCCGGTGAAGAAGTTCTATTTGCTTTATATTCCGGGAAAAGATCAGATCTGAAAGTCTTTTTAGAAATATCCCAAGTTACAATAACTTGATTAGGTTCATATTCTTTGACTAACCTTGCAAGCATCATCAGAAAACCATGTATAACATTTGTCGGAAAACCGTCTTTCGTTGTTAAAGTTTCTGGTAAAGCATAGAAAGCTCTAAATGCTATGCTGTGGCCATCAATAAGGATTATCATTTATCTAAGTTTAAACTTAATATTTATTTCTCCATTCAACTACATATGAAATATAATCTTTATAAGGCCCGGATGGCGGAATTGGCAGACGCGCTGGATTCAAAATCCAGTATCTTCGGATGTGGGGGTTCGACTCCCCCTCCGGGTACAAGTTAAAAGATTGAAGTTAATTTTTATGAAAAATAAATTAAATATTTTTTTCTTTATATTGGTTGTTTTAATTATTTTTTTTATAACCTATAAGTCCTTACAGCCAACAAAATTTGGAGAAGAATTTTTGAATCAAATTTATATAGCAGATAGTGATGAAAATTTTAAAAATTTAAAAGATAAAGAAATTATTGAAATAGGAAAAAATATCTGTAACTCTGCAGAAGAATGGCAAAATGCAGATGATTCATTATTGAATATTTCTAAGATACTTTTAACTTTTGGAATTGAGCTTGAATCAACTAATAGAATAATACCTATTTTAAGATTTCAATCAATATACGAACTATGTCCAGAAAAAGTATCTGTACTTGAAAATTTGTTTCAAAATGAATAAATTAATAATTTCTAGATTGCCTCAACTTATTTTTGGATTATTTTTATGTGGATTTGGCTTGGCTTTTACAATAGAGGCTGACTTAGGATTAAATTCTTGGGATGTTTTCCATGATGGTTTTAGCCAAGTAATAAATGTAAAAATTGGATTTGCTGGAGTTATTACAGGTTTCATTCTCTTAATTGGTTGGATACCGCTAAAACAAAAACCTTTTATAGGAACAATATTGAACATTCTAATAATTGGAAATGTTATAGATGTGGTTATGATATTTTTACCATCACCAAAATTACTCTTAATAAAAGTTTTTTATCTAGTTTTTGGAACAATATTTTTTGCAGTTGGAGTTGGGGTTTATGTAGGTGCAGGACTTGGACCTGGTCCAAGGGATGGAATAATGGTTGGTATTTCAAAACTTGGCCCAAGTATTAGAGTTACTCGAATTGCAATAGACTTTACAGCATTTGTTGTTGGTGTAATTTTAGGCGGATCATATGGAGTGGGTACGATAATTATGGTATTAAGTGTTGGTCCGATAGTACAATTTTCTCTAAAAAAATTCGACAAAGGCGCTATTTTTTCACTTTAAAAATATAACTTCTTTGTGAAATTTCATTTTTTGTTTTAGCTTTTATAAATTTTCTAAAATATATAAGTCTTCGAACAGCAGAAACGACTTTAAATTTTTCATGAATTTTAAAATGATTCTGTAATTCTGATACTTGAATTGTCTTAATATCCAAAAGCTCCATAATTTTATTTTCGTAATAATCAATCTCTTGTTTATTAATAAATAATTTTTTACAATTAATTGAACACAAAGTATATTCGGGTGATTTATTTTGAAATACTGTCCTACCGCAGAAACTGCATCTTAAGTGCATAATTTATATTAAATTTTTACAATTTCTTGAATATTAGAGTCATTCGTTTTAAGGATTCTTCTTGGTTTTCCTCTAAATTTTACTCGTGATGTTTGTTCTTGACCTAGAAAACAACCTTTGTAGTAATCAACAAGACTATCAAGCATGTTTACTTCATTTGGCATCAAACCATTTAATGTTATTTCAGAAGTAGGTAAAGCAAGTTTTAAACAAACCTCATTCCAATTTTCTTCCTGGAATGGCTTATCTAATTTTTCAATAATTAATTTATCATTTTGATTTGAAACATTTAAAACATAGTTTTCTTTAATAATTTCAAGTTCACAAATAATTCGAATTTTATATTTTTCTAATGAATTTTTTATTTTTAAAAGTTCTTCCTTTTGTTGAAGAATTAATATATCTTCATTCTTCAAGGTAGTTAAAAACCAATAATCAATTTTTCCATCAGGTTTTAATAAATAAGAACCTTTAAATTTTTCATTTTCAATTTTATTTGAAATTAGCGAATCAATAAATTTATACGAATCTTTACCGGAAATTTTAAGTGCATAATTGGAGTGAAGATTAATCATATTTTAAATTGTACTTAACCACTCAAGATTAAGGTTTATTAATAGTTTTTGAAAAAAAGAGGCTAAAATATACATTTTATCTAAATAAATAAGTGATCCAATAAATATTAAAGTAACACCAGAAAGTTTTGATGAAATTTTTTGAAAACTAATAAAGAATCTATTTTTGTAGTTAACACTATTTGAAATTATAGATATTGTAAAAAATGGAATACCAAGTCCAATAGAAAAAAATACCAAATATAGTATTCCTGTTTGAGCTGTATCTGAATTTGAAGATAACGTTAAAAGTGCTCCTAAAACTGGTCCAATACATGGAGTAAATCCAAATCCAAAAGTAAAACCCATCACAAAATTTTTCGTTTTTTTAAATTTGTCAATATTAATAAAATTTGAACTATAGAAATAGTTTGAATTTAATTTTGGAATTAATAATATAAGTCCAAAAGTAATAATTATTACTCCGCTTATCTTAGATAATGTGCTTGAGTTTTTAGTAAAAAATGAACCAACTGTAGTTGTGATTGCGGCTAACGAAATGAAAACTAGCGAGAATCCTAAAATAAATTGTAAAGAACCAACTACTTTGTCATATCTACTTTTCCCTTGTAGTGAAAAAATTGATAAATAACCTGGAACTAATGGCAATACGCATGGAGAGAAAAAGGACAATATTCCAAATATAAAGGCAATACTAAAATTTATATCCATTATTCAAATATAGACAATGTTAAAAAATAAATTTTTGTGAAGGTTTACTTAAAATTACTCTTTCTTCTATAGAGTTGACAAATTTTACATTTACTTAAATCATGTCCACGTGCAGGACAATATTCTCTTCCATAAAAAATTAATTGTAAATGTAGTTTATTCCATTTATTTTCAGGGAAAATTTTTTTTAAATCTTTCTCAGTTTGTATTACATTTTTGCCTGACGACAAACCCCACCTCCAAGCAAGTCGATGAATATGAGTATCTATTGGAAACGCTGGGATATTAAATGCTTGACTCATAACTACTGATGCTGTTTTGTGTCCGACCCCTGGCAAACTTTCAAGTTCACTAAAACTCTCAGGAACTTTAGAGTTATATTTTTCAACTATTAAAGAAGATAAATTTTTTATTGCTTTTGATTTCTGTGGAGACAACCCACATGGTCTTATTATTTTTTCAATTTTTTTTAAAGGTAATTTAGCCATTTTATTTGGAGTACCTCCTTCTCTGAATAATGAAGGAGTAACTTGATTTACTCTAACATCAGTACATTGAGCAGACAAGACAACTGCTACTAATAATGTGAATGGGTCTTCATGATTTAACGGAATTGGAACTGAAGGATAAATCTCTTCTAAAATATTTAAAATTTTTTTACCTTTAATTTGTTTCTTAGTACTCATAAATTTATTTTAAGATATATATAATAATGTTCATTCCAATGGTCAAGAATAAGAGACTAAAAGCATATTTAGCTTTATTTATTTCATCTTTATTTTTTGGTTCTACATTTTTGATAGTTAAAAATTTACTTCAAAGCGTTGAACCAGTGTTTATAGTTTTTACCAGATATTTTATTGCTGCTATTTTATTTTTTATTATTGGCGGCATTCCAAATAAAATGATTTTAAAGCCTGGTATTTTAATGGGTTTATTCTTGTGGTTAGGTTACATAACTCAAACTCAAGGTCTTTTAACTACTAGTTCTATAAATTCAGGCATCGTTACAGGATTTTATATAGTACTAACTCCTTTTATATCTAGATTTCTAAATAAAAATAAAATTCCAAAAAAGAATTATTTCTTTTCATTTATTGGCTTTATAGGAATACTTCTCATTTCAATTAACGATTTATCCCAAATTACTGGAAATTTTTTTACTTTACTTTGTGCTTTTTCCTATGCAGTTCATATCGTTTTAGTAGAAAAGTATGTTAATAAATTTGAAATTTCTCAGTTAATGTTTATACAATCTTTGACTGGTGCATTACTTTGTATACCTTTTTTAACTAAAAATAATTTTTACCTTTTAAGCGAATTAATTTTTCCAATTATATTTTTAGGATTAGTTGTAAATGTTGCAGCTTTTTATCTACAGTTATACGGTCAAAAATTTATATCTGCGTCAACTTCTGCTTTGATTCTAAGCCTAGAAGCTATTTTTGCATTACTAATTGGAATATTGGTGGCTAAGGAAATTTTAGGTTTTTTAAATTGGATAGGTGTTTCCATGGTTTTATTTTCTATCTTTATTGTTATAAAAGAATAGATTTTTCCTTATTCAGTGAACTAATCAACCTCATGACACCTCTTAACATTAGAACTAAAATAAAAAATAAAGAAATTAATAAAACTAATAATCGTGGTCCTTCTGTTATCGGTATAGAACATAAAACTAGATCATCACAAATACCAAATCCATTACCACCCCTGGAAATATCAAATACAATTAATAATGGATAACTAAGTATTAACAATAAGGCAGAGATTATTAAAAAAACAATTATTCTAAGTAAAAACATATTTTTAAATATTTTAATATAGTTACATAAATGAAAGTTAAATTAATAAGTTATTCTAAACCAACTGAAGAGATCTCAAACTTTGGTATTGATAATGCACAAGAACTTGTAGCATTTTGTGCAAGAGTTTCAAACCCATCAAATCAATTAAACACAGAAACTTCTGAAAAGTTGATTGAGTATTTAATTAAAAATTCTCATTGGTCTCCTTTAGAAATGGTTAGTGCGTGCCTTGAAATTGAAACAACCAGAGACATAGCAAGACAAATGTTAAGACACAGATCGTTCAGTTTTCAAGAATTTAGTCAAAGGTATGCAAACCCTGTAAAAGATTTAGAGTTTGTAATAAGAGAAGCGCGTTTACAAGATCTTAAAAACAGACAAAACTCAATTCCAACAGATGATCAAAAAATAAATGAATCTTGGGCAACAAAACAACAACATCTTATAGATAAAGCTATTGAAACTTATAATTGGGCAATTGAAAATGGAATAGCAAAAGAGCAAGCTCGATCTGTGCTGCCAGAAGGTAATACTGTTAGCAGGTTGTATATGAATGGAACTTTAAGAAGCTGGATACACTATATTCAATTAAGATCTGCAAATGGCACACAAAAAGAACATATGGAAATTGCTAATGCTTGTGCTGAAGTAATTAATAAAATTTTTCCAATGAATAAAAACTTGTAATTATTTATCCAACTTATATCTTAAAATTAAATACTCATCATTTACTTCTATTTCGGAATCTGAAATAATCATAAAATCTTGATAATCAATTTCAGCTTGTTTTATGAAAGCAGTTCTTTCATCACCTCCTATTGGGGGGATAGATCTACTTTTAACAGCTTCTGCTCTCTTTTTAAATCTTGAAATAAATTCTTCTAAATTTAATGCCATAACTAAATAATAATTAGTTTGAGAATAAGGTTGCAATCTCATTTTTTAATTGAGTTGTTTTTCTTACTCTAATTTCTTTGAGCTCTAATAATTTAATTTCTCCATTGCTATCAACTTCTAATTCAACAATTGATTGGCCAGGGTATTTTGTTAAAAGTTCTTTAAGAAGAATTAAATTGTTTTTCTCAAGCTTATTTTCTTTGACAGAAATTCTTAATGGAGAGGTGTCAATACTTTCTATTAGTTTAGAAGGTTCTAATAATTCAATATCCCTAGCTCTTATTGTATTTTCACTTCCTCCTGAATATGTTCCCGTTATTTTCAAATAAATTTCACCATCAAATAAATTATTATATTTTTCTACTAATTTATTAAAAAGCAAAACACTAAGTGCTCCCGTTATATCTTGTAAGTCAAATTGAATCCAAGGATTTCCCCTTCTTGAAACTCTTTTTTGAACATTAGAAACGAGGCCTGATATTGTTACTGATATTTCTTCTTCATCATCAATATCTTGAAGTTCTAAAACTGTATGTGATGATTCAGCTCTAAGAATTTTTCCATACCCCTCAAGTGGATCTTCACTTACAAAAAAACCTAGCATTTCTCTTTCTCTTTCAAGGAATTCTTTTTTAGGCCATTCTTTTTTACTAATCTCTAATAAGTCATTTGTGCCATCTTCAATATCAAAAAGTGATGACTGAACGCTTGCTAAATGAGATTTATTTTTTTTAGCCTTTTCAATTAAATCAATTGCAGATTCGTATAAACCAAATCTAGTATGTCCAAATTTGTCTAGTCCTCCCCCTTGGATTAATGCCTCGACCCCTCTTTTATTTAATGATCTTGAATCAATTCTTGAAAGAAAATTTTCAACCGATGTGTAAGGCCCATTAGAATCTCTCTCTTTGACAATTTTATTTGCAGTAATATCACCTACATTTCTAATAGCAGAAATTCCAAACAAAATTTTGTTTTCCTTTACAGTAAAGTCTTCAAAACTTGCATTGATATCAGGAGTTGTAACTGCAACTCCAATTTCGCGAGCTTCGGATAAAAAAATTGCAGTTCTATCTTTGTCTCTTTTTACAGCAGTTAAACATGCTGCTAAGTATTCTGCTGGATAATTTGCTTTTAAATAAGCAGTTTGATATGCCAGCAATGCATACGGAACTGAATGGCTCTTATTAAAACCATATCCTGCAAAATATGCAATTTGGTCAAAAAGTTCTATCGAAAATTGTTCAGAGTATCCTTTTTTAATAGCACCTTCTGTAAATTTTATTCTTTGTTCTTCCATAACTTTAGGAATCTTCTTTCCCATTGCTACTCTTAAATTGTCAGCTTCCTGAAGATTTAACCCAGCAATTTTTTCAGCTATTTGCATTACTTGTTCTTGATATAATATAACTCCATAAGTTTCTGATAATATTTCTTCCAAGTCTTTGTGTAGATATTCAATTTCTTTCCTTGAGTTCGCTCTATTTGCAAATTCATTGTGCATACCAGCACCTAATGGTCCAGGTCTAATTAAAGCAACCAAAGCAACAATATCTTCAAATCTAGTTGGATTTAAGTTTTTCGAAACAGATTGAGCTACCCGGCTTTCTAATTGAAATACTCCAATCATTCTTCCTTCTGAAAACAATTTATACGTTTTTGGATCATTTAAAGGCACATTGTCGATATCAAAATTTGGATCTCCGATTAACTCGATGGTTCTATCCAAAATTGATAAATTTCTTAAGCCTAGAAAATCCATTTTAAGTAAGCCTAATTTTTCTACTGTATGCATTTCATACTGAGTAACTATTTCTGAACTCTCACCTTTTCTTTGGATGGGTAGATAATTAGTTATACTTTCAGGTGAAATCACTATCGCAGCAGCATGTATTCCATCTTGCCTTCTTAAACCTTCAAGTCCTAATGCAATATCAACAATTTTTTTAACCTCATCATCTGAACTGTATTCTTTTCTTAGCTCTTCAGACGCATTATAAAATTCTTTACTGTAACCGCTTGAATTGTCCTCATCTAATTTTAAGCACTCAGAAATAGTTGCTGTGTTTCCTAATATCATCGGAGGCATTAATTTAGCTACTTTGTCTCCGCTAGAAAAAGGTAATCCCAATACTCTCGCTGAATCTCTTATTGCTTGTTTTGCTTTAATAGTTGCAAAAGTAACAATGTGTGCAACTCTATCTTTACCATACTTTTCGATAGCATAATTAATAACATCTGCTCTATATCTTTCATCAAAATCCATATCAATATCCGGTAGAGATTTTCTACCTTTATTTAAAAATCTTTCAAAAATTAAACCGTATTTCAAAGGATCGATTCCTGTTATACCTAGACAGTATGAAACTATAGATCCCGCTGCTGAACCTCTTCCAGCACCTGTGCGGATTTTATTACTTTTAGCAAACTCTATTAAGTCTCCAACAATTAAAAAATAAGAAGCGTAACCCATAGAGTTAATTACATCCAATTCATAATCTATTCTATTTTCAATTTCTTTAGTTAAATTTTTATATTTATCTTTTGCACCATTAAAAACTTTTCTTTTCAAAAATTCTTCTACATTTTGATCTTCACTTACTGGAAAATCAGGAAGGAAAGTTTGATTAAAGTCAAAATTATATTCGATTCGCTCTGCAATTTTTAGAGTATTATCACATGCATTTAGATATAACTCTTCAGGAAAGAGTAGTCTCATCTCCTCTGAAGACTTTACATAATAACCAGAACCTTCAAATTTAAATCTATTTTCATCATCCAATGTTGCATTAGTTTGAACACATAGCAATGCATCGTGAGCAGATGAATCTAATTGTTCTACATAATGAGAGTCATTTGTAGCTACAAGAGGAGCATCAATTTCTTGTGATATTTTCACTAAGTCTGGCAGAATTTCAATTTGCTGGTTAATTCCATGATTATGTAATTCAATAAAAAAGTTTTCTTTACCAAAAATATTTTGATATTTTTTTGCAGCTAACAATGCTTTTTCGTAACTTCTTACTACTTCGTTATTACCTTCTTCATTGGAGCCATCTGGTGCTAAGAATTGTGCAATCTCACCACCCAAACAACCTGATAAAGCAATCAAACCGGTTGAATATTCTTCTAATAATTCATAATCGATGCGTGGTTTGTAATAGTAACCTTCTAAATAAGCTTTACTAACTAATTCTAAAAGATTTTGATAACCTTGATTATTTTCGGCAAGAAGTGTTAAATGATATCTTTTGTTTTTATCTCTCTCAGGACGTTCAAACCTTGAAGTAGGGGTTATGTAAGCTTCATACCCAATAATTGGCTTAATCCCAAGTTTAATTGCTTCTTCATAAAACTCTAATGCACCGTATAAATTACCATGATCTGTAATAGCAGCAGCTGGTTGATTTAAATCTGAAACCTTTTTTAGATAATCTTTAATTTTTGCTGCGCCATCAAGCATTGAGTACTCAGTATGCGCATGTAAATGTACAAAAGATTTATTCATAAAAACATATTAAAGAAAATTATGAAAATTAGATATTTATTATTGAAGTAAAATATTCTGGGATATTAATTTCAAAACTATAATTTTCATTTTTATAATTAAAAGTAAGCTTATATGCCTGTAAACAGATTGCAGAAGAAGGAACTTTTGAATTTCTTTTTCCTCCATATAATTCGTCATTTACTATTGGATATTTAATATATTCAAAATGTGCTCTAATTTGATGATTTCTACCTGTTACTAAGTTAATATCTAATAATGAAAATTGCTGATTATTAGTAATTAATTCATACTCAGTTATAGCTCTTCTACCTTCATGATGCACTTCTCTTTTTTTTCTATTTTTTATTGAGTGCCTTAAAGGTAACTCAAGTTCTGCTTTTTTTGGAAAAATTACTCCCTCAACAACAGCTCTATATTTTTTAAAAATTTCTCTTTCTTTAAATTTTTTTTCAAATTCATAATGTGTGTCATTGTTTAAAGGGCAAAGAATTAAGCCACTCGTAACTCTATCTAGTCTATGTACTATTCCTTTTCGATCATTTTCAACGTATCCTTCTAGTTCAAAATTCTCAATTAAAAAATCTTGTAAAGTCCATTCTGATGAAGAATTTTTAGGATGAGTTAATAAACCAAATGGTTTATTTAAAACTACAAAATCAATATTTTGATATACAATTTCGATGTTATTTATTTTTCAACTCCAGAAATAAAATAATTACGATTCCTAAGCTTATGTACATATCAGCAAAATTAAAACTTGGAATGAACAAAAATTCTATGAAATCTGTTACTTTTCCATTATTGTTTGTTAACAAATTCCAACCACGCTCAGATAAGTTACCTATTGCTCCAGAAATAATTAATAAAAGCCCATATAGTTCTAGATTTGTATTTGTAGAGCTCCTAAATTGATTTATTAACCAAATGAAAATAAACAAAGAAAAAATATAAGTAACTTCAGTATGGTTACTTAAAAATCCAAATGCTATTCCTGTATTATAAGTTAAGTCAATAGTCAATATTCCATTAATTAATTCAACTTCTTGAACATTAAATTTTCTAATATAAAATTTTGTACCAATATCTAAAATTACTAATGTTGTGATAAATAAAATTTTGGAATTAAGGTTTTTAAGATTCAATTAAGACAGCGCAACTCTTGCAATGCGTAGAGTAAGGTAAAGCTTCCAATCTAGCTAATGGAATTGACTCATTGCAGTTTTCGCAATTACCATATTTCTTTTTTTGTATCAGAACAAGAGCATGATCAACTTGATTTAATAAATGTCTAGTATTTTCATCTAAAGTTAGTTCTTTTTCAAGTTCAAATGCCATAGATCCCCCATCTGCTGAGCTTGGATCCGGGCTTCTTTCTGCAGATGCTTCAGAAAGTCTAACTTTTTCACGTTCTATTTGATGCTGCTCAAGCGTTTTTGTCAATTGTTCTTTTTCTTCAAGAAGTTTTTTCTTAAATTTATTAACTGTATTTGTTGATAATTTTCTAACCATTGCTCTTTATTTAATACTGTATATTACACATTTTCTAATTAAAGTACATAATTTTCATAATTTAATACTATTAAAATTTAGTAATGTTGAAACGAAACCTTTTTATAATCTTTTCATATGTTTAAAAGTGTTCCATCTAATGTAGATTTACCAAAGTTAGAAACTGAAATTTCTGAATACTGGGATAAAATTAATGCTTTTAAAATTTCTATGGATAATAGAAAAAATGACAAAGTTTTTAGATTTTATGATGGTCCACCTTTCCCAACTGGAAGTCCTCATTACGGTAATTTATTAGCTGGTGTAATAAAAGATATTGTCCCTAGATACTGGACAATGCGAGGTTATTATGTTGAGAGGCGATTTGGTTGGGATGTACACGGTTTACCAATTGAAATGGAAGTCCAAAAAAAATTAAACCTTGAAGACCCTCAACAGATTGATGAATTTGGTATCGACAAATTTAATGAAGCTTGCAGAACCCAAGTACAAACAAATACAGAAAATTGGGAAAAGATCACACGTAAAATTGGAAGATGGGTTGATTTTGAAAATGATTACAAAACAATGGACATTGACTTTATGGAAAGTGTGTGGTGGGTATTCAAAGAACTTTGGACAAAAGGTTTAATTTATAAAGACTACAAAGTTTTGCCATATTCATGGGCAGCTTCTACCCCACTTTCCAATTTTGAAGCAAATATGGACTATAGAGAGGTTGAAGACCCTTCTATATTTTTTACACTTAAAGCTAGAGAAGACTTTAATAAAGTTAAAAAAGATGATCAATTCCTAATATGGACTACAACCCCATGGTGCATACCTGGAAATCTAGCTATAGCTGTAGGTAAACATATAGAATATACAAGAATTAAGATTGAAAATAACTATTACTGGATAGCAAATGAAAGATTAATAGAGCTAGAAAGCTATGAACTTGAATTTGTTGATAATTGTTTAGGTAAAGATCTTTTAGGTGCTTCATATTTTCCTGCCTATTCTGAATATGAACATTTATTTGATGATGGAGCATTTAGAATTATCCATAGCGATGATACAAATACTGAATCTGGTTCTGGTTTAGTTTCTCAAGCCCCAGCATATGGTGAAAGTGATTTCTATTGTTTAAAAAACTCGAATATCGATGTGATAGCAGACCCTGTTACTTTAAGTGGAAAGTTTGATTCTACTTTTGAAGAATTGGAAGGTATTAATGTTAAAGATGCAGACAAGCTAATCATAAATCAATTGGAACAAAGAGGTCGATTATTTTCTAAGACAACAGAATATCACTCATATCCTTATTGTTGGAGAACAGGAACTCCATTGATTTATAAAGCTATTCCAACTTGGTTCGTAAATGTAGAAAAAATTAAAGAAAGAATGGTCGAATTAAATAAATCTACACATTGGGTTCCTGGTTTTATTGGTGAAAAGAGATTTTCTAATTGGCTTTCTAATGCAAGAGACTGGGCAATAAGCAGAAATAGATATTGGGGAAGCTGTATACCTATATGGATTAACATAGAAGATCCAAACGATTTAATTTGTATAGGTTCAGTTAAAGAACTAGAAGTTTTAACTGGCTCAAAAATAACTGATTTGCATAGGCATTATTTAGACGATCTTGAAATAATAATTGATGGTAAAACTTACAGAAGAACCTCTGAAGTTCTTGATTGTTGGTTTGAATCAGGTTCTATGCCGTATGGTCAACAACATTATCCTTTTGAAAATAGTGATGCATTCTTTGAAGGATTTCCTGCTGATTTTATAGCAGAAGGTTTAGACCAAACAAGAGGGTGGTTTTATACATTAACAGTTCTTGCGGTTGCTTTATTTGATTCAGTAGCTTTTAAAAATTGTATAACAACGGGCATGATTCTTGCAGAAGATGGTAGAAAAATGAGTAAAAGCTTAAAAAACTACCCTGACCCTGAAGAATTATTAAATAAATACGGAGGAGATAGCTTAAGAGCTTATCTAATAGACTCTCCAGTAGTTAGAGGTGAACCTTTAAAATTTTCTGAAGAAGGGGTAAAGTTGGTTACCAGAAACATTATTTTACCTTTGTGGAATAGTTTTTCATTCTTTTCTACATATGCAAATGCAGACAAAATTACCTTCGAAGAACTTAAAAAAGCATCCCCCGTTGAAGACAGAGCTTTAATGGATCAATGGATTATATCTTCGCTGCAATCCTTAATAAAAACTGTAAACGAAAAAATGGAAAATTACTATTTATATGAAGTAATCCCCCCATTACTTAACTTTGTTGATGAACTTACGAATTGGTATGTAAGGTCAAACAGGAAAAGGTTTTGGAAAGAAAAAGATGGTAACGACATAGATAAAATAAATGCATTTAAAACACTACATGAAGTTTTATTAGATTTTTCTAAATGCATTGCCCCAGTACTTCCCTTTACAAGTGAGAAAATATATCAAGGTTTAACTTTGAGTGAGAATGAGAGCGTTCACTTTTGTTCTTATCCTGAAGTAGATGAAAATTTAATTAATAATGAACTAGAAGAAAGTATAGAATTCGCAAAAAAAATTATTAAAAGTGTACGGAATTTAAGGGTTAAACTTAAGCTCCCTAATAAGCAATCATTAGAATCTTTAACTATTATCTCAAATAATGATGAAGTTATAAACAAAATTAAAACAGTTAGAAACTTAATATCTAATGAAATAAATGTTAAAAATATTTTGTTTGATAATGATATAGATAACTGGGTTGAATACAAATTTAAACCGAATTATAAAAATTTAGGTCCAAAATTAGGATCCGAAATTAATAAGATATCTAAAATTTTATTACAACCTTCTAATGATTTAAAAAATTCAATTCTTACCAAGACAAGTGTTGTTATAGAAAATATTGAAATTCAAACAAGTGATATAGAAACTATATTGATAAACAAAGTGGACAGTAAATCTTTAGAAATAGTTGAAGATTTTAGTATTTATCTCAATACAGATCTAAATGACGATTTGCTCATGGAAAGACTTTCTAGGGAAATTGTATCTGCTATTCAGAAAGAAAGAAAAAATAAGAATTTAAATGTTTCTGATAGAATCAGACTTAATTTTCAAACTAAAGATGTATTTGCAAAAGAAACTATTAAAAAATTTTCAAATTATATTAATAATGAAACTCTATCTGTTGAACTAAATATCGAAAATGATGCAGTAGTAAATGAAATATTTAATTATAAAATTGATTTTCAATTCGAAAAATTAACAAACAATTCTTAAAACATAAGGTTGTAAAAATTGAAATCCAATAATTAATATAAGTGGTGATAAATCAATACCTGCTACACCTAAACGTAATACTGGTACACGTGATCTAATTGGATACAATATTTTTTCAAAATACCTATTTAGGACATTTTTAATTTGACCTATTGGATGATCATAGGGTACCTGTACCCAACTCAAAATTATCCACGCGAAAAGAGAGTAATAAAATACTCTAAATAATAAATACGTAAGACTACACATTTATTTTATAAAGGCCAAGTTCTTGTAATCTCTGCCTTTCTTGAGTGCTTAGTGAAGAATTTGAAGGAAGAATTAAAAATACTCCGTCTTTGTTTATTGAGCGAATTTTAGAATTACTCATAAACGCCATACCTGTTACAAAATCAACAATTCTTCTTCTTTCATTTTGATCAGGTATATCTCTAATATCCATAGCTACAATGAATTCATCTTTTATAGCAATTCCTAAGTTATGAATTTCAGAGAAAGATCGTAAAGCTTTAATTTCTACTTCATCTTTTGGAGAATGAATACGAACATCTCCAATTATGTCTGTTTCCATAAATCTGTTTTCGTCAGACGGTCTAACAGTACTAGGTTCACTTCTAACAAAGTCGCTCACCCTGTCAGGTTGCTTTAATCCAATTGAAATAAGAAATTTTTCTAACATTATTTAAATAGTTTAGTTCCTATACGTACTATTGTAGCACCGTATTCTAGTGCAATTTCATAGTCTTTCGACATGCCCATAGAAAGTTCCCCTGGATAATTTGCATTATCTTTTTTTAATATTGTATTCAATTGTGATAATTGAGAAAATACTAACTTTGGATCTGAATTTATATTTGGAATCGTCATAAGCCCGACAGGTTGAATTGACTTTTTTAGACAATAATCATATAAATCAAACAACTCCTCTTTATATATACCGCTTTTGTTTAAGTCTTTATCAAGATTAATTTGTAAAAAAATATTACTTTTACTTTGCTGTTTATTTAATAAATCAACTTCTTTTTTCCTTTGAACTGAATGTATTACTTGAAAATTTTCTGAAATATATTTAATTTTTCTTGATTGTAGAGGAGCCAGAAAGTGATAATTAACATCATTATAAGAATTTTTATGTTTCTCATAATCTTCAATTCTATTTTCACCGAAATCTGTTATTCCAAATTCATACAAAAATCTTATTTCATCAACACTTCTATTTTTGACTACTGGTAAAAGTTTTGCCGAATATTCTTTAATTTTTTTATAAATTTTATTAAAATTTTTTAAATCCATATAATTCCAAATTGTCTATTTGGAGTTTTATTCTCTCTGTAGGAAAAATAATCTGGATTGCAAATAGTGCAATCATCTGATATTTCATACTTAATTTTGAAAGTGTTTAAATAATTTTGAACGACACCAGTCATGTTTAAAAATATTTTTCCTTCCCTCTTGACTATGAATTTTTTGAAATAAAATGCAACATCATTTTTAACTTCATAACAACATTTTTGTGCATGCGGTCCAATAAAAACTTTCAAAGTTGGTTTATTAAAAGAAGATAAAGTTTTTTCTAAAATTTTCTTTTGTAACCCTCTCCAGCCTGCATGAATAGCTGAAACATTAATATCATCAGAAACCAATATTGGCATACAGTCAGCAGTTTTTACAATAAGTGGTAAGTTTTTTTCATTCGTAATCAGAGCATCTGCTTTATAAATTCCTGATTGTTTAATTATTAAGAATTTGTCTGAATGAGTCTGGTGCATCTCAGAATATTCTTTAATTTTAAAATTTTTTAAAATTTCTGAGATGCTTCCATCTTCACAATTTGTAAATATTGCGTTACTAATTGATTTTGATTTAATCATCCTTTAATAAAGTCTGGTAAATCATCTCCATTATTATTTTCATAACTTATGTTATTTTTAGGTCTTCTGTTAGGTCTCGGACCAAAACCAGCTGCCACAACGGTAACTTCAACAGCATCACCGAGAGTCTCATCAACGGTATGTCCAAAAATTATCTCTGCATTGTCATCAGCTTTTTCAGTTATAACTCTTGCAGCTTCATTGATTTCTTGTAGTTTTAAATCATCTGAAGCTGATACTGTAATTAAAACACCCTCTGCTCCATCCATAGTAGCTTCAAGAAGTGGTGATGATATTGCAGCTTGTGCTGCATTAGGAGCTCTTTGCTCACCTGTTGATCTTCCAATACCTAAAACAGCATTTCCAGCATCTTTTAATATTGTTCTCACATCAGCAAAGTCTACATTTATAACACCTGGTTGAGTAATTAAGCCTGAAATACCCTTAACACCATTTGATAAAATTTCATCTGACTTAATGTAAGCTTCACTAGCTTTTATATCTTTATCACTAATTTGTAATAGTCTATCATTAGGAATAACAATTAATGTGTCCAGCACATCTCTTAAAGCCTGTACACCTTCTTCTGCTTGTACAGATCTTCTTCTTCCTTCGAATCCAAATGGCCTAGTGACAACTCCTACAGTTAATGCACCCATTTCATGAGCAATTTCAGCAATTATAGGTGAAGCACCAGTACCTGTACCTCCACCTTCACCAGCAGTTATAAAAACCATATCTGATCCTTTTAGAGCTTCTTCAATTAGCTCTCTTGAATCAATTGCTGCTTGCCTTCCTACTTCAGGGTTAGCACCAGCACCTAAACCTCTAGTAGTTTTTCTGCCTAAATCCAATTTTAAATCTGCTTTAGAACCAAGTAAACTCTGCGCATCGGTGTTAGCAGCTATGAAATCTACACCCTTTATTCCCATTTTGATCATTCTGTTTACAGCATTAGTGCCACCGCCACCAACACCAACAACTTTAATTACAGCTGTGTAGTTTTTAGGTCTCATGTTTAAATTAACTCCTTTATTATTTTTTGTTTTAGATGTCATTCCTTCTCCAATTAATAAAAAAATAATATCAGCTCAATATAAATAAACAAGAATTTTTTATTAAATTATCTATATCTATAGTTTAGATATAGATTAACAGTTAGACACTATTTCTTCTGATGTAAGGAACCTTATTTCTCCGCTACAAGATTTGTTACTTAAAAAATCTCCTATTACAGAAGCTTTAGTTCCAAGGTCAATTGGTTGACCGAAATAGATACTCAATCCACGAAACTCCCCTATTAAATTAGATCCATTGTGTACTAAAGAAAAATCAGAAATGTTTAAATTGTATTTTTTTAAAGTTACAAAAAAAGATACTAATTCTCCACTAAAGTTTTCTGCCACAGGTCCGTTTGTTATAGTAACAAGTGGTAGTTGATAATCATTACTTGAATTTTCTACTTCTAATTGATTTTTAAACAGAATTGTATTTTTAGGAATACTATTCCTAAAATCTATAATCTTAGCAATAGACTCAAATTCTTTTATCTCAATTAAAAGACTATTAGGTAAGTTTTTTGTAAATATTATGTTTTCAATTGTATTATTTTCCTTAATTGCTTTTTCAAAATCAGATTCATTAACCAACCATATTGATTCGCCTTTAATCGATTCTAAGCTACCAAGGTTTAACACTACTGAGCTACTTTCGATTCTTTTTATTTCAAAATTTGTTACCCTATATTTTGTAGATAAAATTGTAAAAAATATTAAAATTAACAAAAGTATAAGAAATGAAAAATTCAAAAAAGTTTTGAAAGTTCTTTTTTGTACTAACTCAAATTGGTCGTACATTAACTAAATTTTCCAATAAATATTATCTCTTCTTTAAGCTGAACACCGTATTTATCCTCAACAATATTTTTAACATGTTGAACAAGCTTAAATAAAGATTTTGCTGATGCTCCTTTTTTTGCTACAAAAAAATTTGCGTGTTTTAAACTTACGCTAACTTTGTCAATTTCGTAACCTTTAAGACCTGCTTTTTCAATCAATTCAGCTGCATAATGACCTTCCGGATTTTTAAAAACTGAACCTGCATTATATATAGCAGAAGGTTGTGATTTTTTTCTTAAATCATTCATTTCAGACATTATTTTTTTAATAACTTGTTTTTCAGAAAAATCAAATTTAAGTTTGGCAGACAAGATAATTAAATTTTCTAAGTTAGAAGATTCTCTATATTTAAATCTAATTTTATCTGATTGAAGTTCAATTACTTTTTTTAATTTTAAGTCATAACAAATTACCGAAGTAACGTAATTTCCAATTTCATAGCCATAGCAACCGGCATTCATTTTTATAGCTCCACCTACTGTTCCAGGAATACCTAATAGAAACTCCCCTCCTGTCAATTCTTGTTCATATAAAAATCTTGAAAGATCTGGTAAATAGGTACCAGCTCCGACATTAATACTTCCTTTGTCATCTATTAATTTTATAAATTCAATTTCATTTTTAACTATTGTTCCGGGATAATCATCATCAGAAAAAGCTATATTTGAACCTTTTCCAAGTACAAATATTTCATCATTAATTGATTGAGATAGCACTTCTTCAATTTGATTAGGAGAGTTTATTGAATAAAAACTTTTACATTCGCCACCAAATCTGTAAGTTGTTATTTTACTTAGTTCAACTTTATTTTTCTTCATTTAAGTACCTTAATATTTCTGGACCTAATAAGGTTATATCTCCTGCTCCTATGGTTAAAATAACATCACCAGGCTTTACTTCATTTTTAATAAGCTGAAGTAACATTCTTGGTGATTTTATATACTTTATTTTATTGTCTTCAAATTTTGAACTATGTATTCCAGGAATAGGTTCTTCTCCTGCTGGAAAGACATCCGTTATAAAAGTTACATCAGAAGTTGAAATACTCGCCTTTAAGTTTTTGAAGTTATCTCGAGTTCTTGTATATCTATGAGGTTGAAAAATAGTAACTAACTTACCATCGAACTTTTCTTTTAAAGCAGTAATTGTTGATTGAATTTCAGTTGGATGATGACCATAATCATCATAAATTTTAATATTGTTATATTCACCAATAAATTCAGTCCTTCTTTTTACTCCATTAAAATATTCTATCGACAATAAAGCATCTTCGATATTTACCCCTAGTGATTGAACTAATGCTATTGCTCCAACAATATTAGAGATAAAATGATTACCAATTAGTTTTGTGATGATTTTATACGATTTACCTCTATATTCGAAAGTATTTGGATATGTAATTTTATAATCAGCAAGCTCTGAAAGACCATAAGAAATATACTCATTTAATTTAAGATTGTTTAGCTCTGGATCATCAATATTTATAATTTTTTTGTTTTTAACTTTTAACAAAACATTATTAAATGCATTAACTAATTTTTCAAAACTTCCGTAATGATCAATATGATCATTATCTATGTTCGTCACTAGTAAATTTGAAATTTCTATTTCTTCAAAAGTATTGAAAGCTTCATCAGTTTCAAGAATTAAAAGTTTTTTATAACTACCATAATGACCTCCAATGCCATTAAAAGAAGTTACGCCTCCAAAAATATAAGATACGTTAATTTTATTAAAATGAAGAATATGAGCAATTAAAGCTGTGGTTGAAGTTTTACCGTGAGTGCCTGTTACGCCAATTATCTCAAATTCTTCTGATAATTTTTTCAAAAACTGAGGTCTTGTCATTACGTTATCCATATGTAAAAAACTTTTTAGAAAAGTGTTTTCAAGTTTCATTGCCGAAGATACTATATAAAGCACCGAATTTTCATAATTCTTATTATTTAAATCATGTATAGATTGAATACCGTCATTTTCAAGTAAATTTGTTACATAAGACTGTCTTTGATCGTATCCACTAACCTCATGTCCTTTTTGCTTTAAAAATTTTGCTATTGAACTCATTCCTGAGCCACCAATGCCTAAAATAAAAACATTTTGATATTTATCAATGAAGTTCATTGAAAAGTTCCTCAATTATTGTATTGTTACCTGATTTAAGATTGGGTATCTTTCTTTTACTTGCAAAGTTATTAGAAATAATCTTAATTGTTTCAATCATTTTTTCATAACTTTCAACTACATAACCATATCCGTTATTTTGAATAAAATCTGCATTTAAACTTTGATGTGATGACGTTGTGCCATATTTATAGGGAATTAATATCTGGGGGATGCCTAAATATGCAGGTTCTAAAGAACCCCCTCCTGCCCTACCAACAACAATTGAAATCTCACTAAAAAAACTATCCATATCTTCAAGGAACCCATAATTTTTATATAATCTATCTGTTTCTACTTTTTTAAAGTGTTTTTCACCCATAATATGTATAATTTTGAAATCTTTGCTTGCATCATCTTTAAGGTATAACTCTACATATTTATTTATTTGTTCTGAGCCTTGGCTACCTCCGTAAAATCCAATACTCTTTAAAACTACTAATTCGTTTTCTCGCGGTTTTAACTTTGTATTCACTATTGGACCTATATATCTACATTTTTTAGAGTCAATGTTTAATGTATTTTTAAATGATGTGTAAATCGAATGCGCAAAAATTGATCCAAATTTATTACCTAATCCTGCATAAACATTTTGTTCCTGTATATAAAACTTTCCTTTATTTATTTTTGAAATAATTCCTGCAATTGGAGATATATAAGATCCCGTTGAAAAATAAATACTGATGCCTTTATTTCTTAAATACTTATTTAAAAGAAATAATGATGAAAAAATCTTTCTAAAATTTAATAAATATCCAATTATTCCATTTTGTGAAGAGTAGAAATCAAAAGTTTTTACTTCAACAGGTATATTTTTTAAAAAAACGCTTCCTCTTTTATCAGAAATAATTAAGATGTTTTCTTTTGATATACCTTTTTTTATAAGTCCATTCACTAAATTTTTTACCGGAAGAACATGTCCTCCCGTTCCAACGCAAAAAAAGCAAATTTTTTTAGTCATTATTATTAGAATACATAATACCTAAACCTACAAAAATAGAAACCATCGCTGTGGAACCATAAGATATAAATGGAAGAACCATTCCGGTTATGGGAATTAATCCAACAGCACCTCCTAAATTTATAATTGTTTGAAAAAGTATCCAGGAAGCAAATCCAATTATAAAAAGTTGCTTAATTTTTGAAGATTCTCTAATTCCAATTAAATATGTTGAAGTGATTAATAGAAAAAACAATGACACCAATACGAACATTCCAAAAAAACCATATTCCTCACCGACTATTGAAGCAATAAAGTCAGAATAAGCATTGGGTAAAGAACCCCACCTAGCTCTAGAAGTTCCCGGACCAAGACCAAATAACCCCCCAGAACTAATTGCAATCCTGCTTTGATTAAGTTGGAAACAATCTCCAAGTAAATCTTGACCTAAATCACATTTTCCTGAAAACCAAGTTTGAATTCTTTTAACTCTATAATCAGATGAATTTGCAAGAAAATATAGAATTGGAGTAAATACAGCAACAACTGAAGCAGGAATAATAAACTTTACTTTAGAGAAAAATATTTGAATAAAAATAATAAAACAGATAGTTGCAAATGTACCATAATCTGGTTCGAGAAAAATTAATGTCGCACATGTCAATGGTAAAAATAACGTTCTTAATAATACTTTTAAGTCATTTTCATTTTTATGTTTCAAAGTGACCTGGCATGCTACCCATAAAAGAATTATTGGTTTTGAAATCTCACTTGGTTGTAAATTTATTGGACCTAAGTCAATCCACCTTCTGCTGCCACCTACTACAATTCCATAAGTTAAAACTAAGAATAACGAAACCGCACTTAGTCCCATCAGCATTGGTGAAAACTTTGAAAAAGTTTTTATATCAAAGTTTTTTAGTACATTAAATAAAAAAACTCCAATAATTACAGCTAGTAAATGTCTTTTTATAAAAAAGAAATTGTCATTATAAAGATTCAAACCTTGGACAGATGAAGCAGATACATTTAATAAAATGCCAAAAGTAACCAGTAACGAAATAGAAACAATATTTATTCGTTTTAAAAATAAATCATTATAAATTTTCATTTCATAGCATCCATTACAATTTCTTTAAATTTCTCTCCGCGCTCTTTATAATTTTTAAATTCATTGAAACTTGATCCTCCACACGAAAATAAAACATATTCGTAGTTTTTAGATTTTTCATGTATTAAATTTTTTAATTCTTCAAAATAAGTGTAATTTGTAACTTTAATATTTTTAAAATTGAGTGATTTATCCATATATGTAGGTAATAAAACTTCTTTAACGCTTTCCGAAACTTTCAATGTTTTAGGGTTCATTCCTTTAGTCAAACCATGCAAAATAAGTAAAGCATTATTTACTTTTGTGGTTGCTTTATAAACTGATTGAAAATTTGTTGATTTAGAGTCATTTATAAAAATAGTATTATCTGTTTCAAAAAATTTTTCAAACCTGTGTTCCATCGTTGGTTGATTTAATAAAAAATTTATAACCTCATTTTCTTCAATTTCAAATTTTTTACAAACTGTAACCATAAGGTTTACAAATTCATCAAAGTAATTATCCAAATTATATTTTTTATTTAGAACTTTGTTGAACTGAATATTTTTGTCAATAACAACTCTGCGGTCAGTTTCTCCAAGATAATTATTTGAATTTTCTTTTACAAAGTTAAATATTTTTAATTTTGTAAGTGTATAGCTTTTAAAAGAATTGTGCCAATCAATATGATCTTCAAATATATTAGTAACTATCGCCATTTCTAGATGAATGCTATTTATGTATTCAAGTTGAAAGCTAGATAGTTCAAGAATTATAAAATCATATTGATTTATATCATCAACATAATCTAAAGGTGATACGCCAATGTTTCCACCAGTTATTGACTTGTAACCATTTTTATTTAATATCTCACTTAAATAATTTACAAAACTAGTTTTGCCATTAGTTCCAGTAACTCCGATAAGTTTAGGAGTATTTAAGTCTGAAAACATTTCTATATCTGTTTTAATTTTTATTTTTAATTTTTTTGCTTCTTTAAGAATCCAATGATTTGGATTTATTCCCGGTGAAACAAATACCGTATTAATTTTTTGTAATTTAGTATCACTAAACCTTTCAACATCTGGAACTTCATTATTGTCATCATAAATTAAGTAACTCTCGTTAATTTTTTGTAAATACTTCTGAATTGATTTACCAGTAGTACCGTATCCAATAATTAAATTGGTCATTATTGTCCAAACAATACAAAATCTGCATAAAATAAACCAAGTCCAATAACTATTGCGATGCCATTAATAATCCAGAATCTAACTATTATTGTTGTTTCTGCCCAATTAGACATTTCAAAGTGATGGTGAATAGGTGCCATTTTAAAAACTCTTTTTTTTCTGTATTTAAAAGATAGTATCTGTATTACGACTGACAAACCTTCAAGAATAAACAAAAAGCAGAAAAAAGTAACTAATCCATCTGATCCAATTGAAAAAAGTATAATTGGAAAAAGAGCTCCTATAAAATGAGAACCTACATCTCCCATAATTATATTTGCTGGATTTGTATTCCACCAAAGGAATCCGAGACACGCGCCAGCTACTGCAGAGATTAGTAAAGATAAGTCTACAGTTAATAAGCTTTCTGAGATAAATTGAGAATAATAAGCAGGATGTCTATATATCCAAAATGATAAAACTAATATACCACCAAAACTTATAGAGCTGCTTCCAGCTACCAAACCATCTAATCCATCTGTAAAATTTACAGAGTTTGTTATTCCAAGAATTATAAAAATAACAAGTATCCATTTGAAAAAGCCAACGTTAATACCAAATCCACTAAAAAAATAAAAAATTGTATCAATTTCAATATTGATAAAATATAGAACACTAATTAGAGCAACTATTGTTTGTAGAAAAAATTTTTTTGCAGGTTTTAATCCTAGATTTCTTCCAGCTTTTACTTTAAATAAGTCATCAATTAGTCCGACTATCCCCATTGAAGTAGCTAATAGAAAAATGTTAAGAACGACAAAATTAATATCTAAAATTTCTACTTTAAAGCCTTTACCAATAGTCCAGAAGTTTATATGTGAAAGAAAATATCCAAATGAGGTACCTAAAATTATAAAAACACCACCCATAGTAGGTGTTCCTTTTTTGTGATCATGAAAACTTAACTCTTCTTGAATTTCTTGACCAATACTTTTTGACTTAAAAAAATTTACGCCAAGTTTTGTTAATAAAATAACAAAAATAAAACTTAATCCTCCCGAAACAATTATTCCAATCATTTATAAGCCTTTAATGCTCTAGTAGCAATTTCAAAATCATCAAAACTCAACATTTTATTATCAATTTCTTGCGTTTTTTCATGACCTTTACCTAATATTAATAGAATTTCATTTTCCTTTAGATTTGTTATAGATGTATTTATCGCTTCTTCTCTATCTAAAATTACTTTTACATTTTTGTTTAATGGTATACCTTCTAAAATGTCTTTAGAAATTTCAAGTGGATCTTCATTTCTTGGATTGTCATTACTAACAATTATTTCATCAGCAGAAGCAGCTGCTTCACCCATAAATTTTCTTTTACTTTTATCTCTATTACCTCCAGCTCCAAATATTACTTTTACAATATCTTTTTGAGTTTTAGCATATTGAATTACTTCTTTAATAGCTTGTGGAGTGTGAGCAAAGTCAATTATTATTTCATAATTTTTAGATTCTACTCTTTGATACCTACCTATAGGGTTTTGAATATTTTTTGATAAATTTATTAATTCACTTATTTCAAACTTTTCAGAATAGAACGCCATAGTAAAAGCAAGAAGAAAATTTTCAATTACTTTTGGTCCTCGTAGTCTTGGATCGAATTTATAGTTTTCTCCAAAAAAACTTATATCTATCTCATCAAATGACTTAGACTCTTTGAAAGTTATATCATTTTGTTTTCCAATCCCTATACTAGTTTTTGGGATTGAAGATAACTTAGCTAAACGTCTTCCATATATTGAATCAAGATAAACCATTCTCTTTGAAACACCTTCGTTAAATAATTTTGATTTTGCTAAAAAATAACTTTCCATGTTCATGTGATAATCTAAATGATCTTGTGACAAATTTGTGAAACCTGAAACTTCAAAAACTAAATTTAATAATCTTTTTTGTTCAAGTGCATGAGAAGATACTTCAAGTATCACTGAAGAAATATTAGTTTTTTTCATTCGAAGTAATTTAAGCAAGTTAAATAATTTTGGCGTTGTTAAATGTACTTCATTAGTAAAAGAAAAGTCATTATTTTGATCTATTGTGCCTACGAATAAACTAGTCCCTCCGAGCATTTGATTTAAATAAAAACCTGAAGTTGTTTTTCCATTTGTACCAGTAATGCCTAAGTACTTTAATTTTTTATAATTTTTATAAATATTTTCAAGAACAATATTAAATATTTGATCGTAATTACTAAATTTTAGTATTTTATTATTATCAATTTTCGTTTTATCACTTGTAATTATTTGTTTAACATTTTTTTTTAATGCATCATCTATATATTTGTTTAATTTTTCTGAATTATCATTATCAATAATCAATATTGAATCATTATTAACGTCTAAAGAACTATTAACAACATTATCATAATTAATTGATAACTTTGAAAAATCAGATAAAGATAATAATTCGTTCATTTTGTTCCAGGAATTAAAAACTCAATTATAGATTTAAAAATAGGTGCTGCAGTTGAACCACCTGTTACATATTCAGTGTAAGGAGAAACAGAGGCTCCCCAAAGAATTACTGATCCTACAATTGGACCGTTTTCAGATTCAATAAATCCTGTAAAAGAAGTATTAAATCTTGTGTTTGAATATCCAACACCCTCCAAATGTGTTCTACTTGTACCGGTTTTACCCCCAATAGTTAAATTTTCTTTTTTGACAGATCTTCCAGTTCCATTCTCACCTTCAACTACATTTATTAATAAATTTTTCAATCTAATTGAAAGAACCTCTGAAATAACTTGATTTTGATTTTCAAAATTTTGAGGCTTTTTTATCAAGGTTAATTCAATATCTTTTCCACCATTTACTATGATAGAGTAAGCTTTTACCATTTGAAGTTGAGTTACATTTACGGAGTATCCTATAGCTAAAGAAGTAAGGCATGTTTTACAAATATTATATTCTGAAAAACTACCTTTTGCTTCTCCAGATAACTCGATACCAGTTTTTTGATTAAAACCAAAACTTTGTAAAAAATTCTCTAACTCAGTAATTTCTAAATCTTTAGTAGCCAAAATAGCTCCAACATTTGAAGATCTTTCTATGATTTCTTTAACTGTTAATTTATAGGGTTCATGTTTCAAAAAATCTCTATAACAACCTTTGTAACCTTGATAGTTAGCATTACAGGAACCTTCAATAATTTCAATTTTGTCGTTTACCAAAAAAATGGTGTCTTCGTCTATTAATCCATTATTAAGTGCTAAACCTACAGAAAAGATTTTTAAAGATGATCCCGGTTCGTATTGAGCTCTTGCACTTATTAAGTTTATATTCAAATTTTCGTTTTCGTTTTTTTCCTCAACTGAAATAATTATTTCACCGGTATTTGCATTTGCAAACACAATTGAACAATTCAACGCATCTGTGTTTTTGAGTGCTTCTCTACATAAATTTTGACTTAAATATTGATACTCTGAATCTAAAGTTAAAATTAAATCTTCTCCATGAATTGGTTGAGTGGTTACAATTTTTGCTTGAGGAATTATAGTTCCATCCGGAGAGGCTTCGTATTGAATTTTACCATCAGTACCTTTTAAAACATTATCGTAATAAAGCTCTAATCCTTCAATTCCATTTTGATCAGTGTCTACTTTACCCAGTATTTTTTCAAAAGAATTTTCATGTACTATTCTTTTACTTGATGGAATTACTTCGATACCTTTAACTTGCCAAGTTTTAATTTCATTACCTATCTCATAATTGACATTTCGAGCAACATAAAAAAATCTATCGCTATTAACTAATTTAGATAAGAGATTATTAACTTCAATATTTAAAATACTAGAAAGAAGGGTTGTTAAGTTTTTTATGTCATCAACTTTGTTTGGATATATTCCAATATCATAAGAATTTGTACTGGAAGCTAAAACAATTAGATTTCTGTCGTATATGCTTCCTCTTCTAGATTCGAGAACTTCAGTTTTAACTCTATATGACAAAGCTTGCTCTTGGAAGTATTCTGCTTTTGTAAACTGAAGTTCATAAACTTTACTTAAAAATAGACTTGAAAAAGTAAGAAAAACAAAGACAAATACTGTAAATAAGCTCCAAATTTTTATTTTATGAAATTTCATTTTCCAAAATAACTTAAAATATCAACTTCGATATTTTTATCAAGAATTTTATAGGGAGGTATTAAATCACTTTTGATTGTAAAAACATCTAATCTAACAAAATTATATGATTTCGATAGCTCGTCGATATTTTTAATAGAATATTTTTCTTGAAAAATATTCGAAGTGGACTCTTTTTCAATTTCTAGCTCAACAAGTTGCCTGTTTAAAGTAGTTAATTGACTTGAAAGAATATTTACTTGAGTGTTTGTTAACAAACTTAAAATTATAGAAAAAAACGATAGTGCAAATAAAACAAAGAGAACACTTTTTAATTTCATAGTTTAATTCCATACCTTAATGTTGCTGATTTAGATCTAGAGTTAGAATTAATTTCACTTATATTTGGTCTTATTTTTTTTGATTTTCCAAATTTAAAATTTGGTACTTGGTTACAAACACATATTGATATTTTTGGATCACAAACACACCCTGTCGTTTCAAGTCTAAAAAAATTTTTTACAATTTTATCTTCAAGTGACTGGTATGTTAGACAAATTATAGCTCCATCTTTTTGAATAAACTTCTTTACTTTCTTTAATGATTCTTCTATTTCTCGTAATTCATCATTAACTTCAATTCGAATAGACTGAAATACTTTTCTAATTGTTTTTTCTATATATTTTGGGTTTTGTGGTGGCAAAGTATTTTTAATAAGATTTTTTAAATCATTAGAAGTCTGTAAAGGTCTATTATTAAAAATTGCATTTGCTAATTGTTTAGAATTTTTTAACTCGCCATAGTTTTTAAAAATATAAATTAAATCTGTTAAAAGATACTCATTTAAAACATTTAGAGCAGATTTATATTGTGATTGATCCATTCTCATATCTAAATCAGAATTGTGCTGAAAAGAGAATCCTCTTTTTTCAGAATCTATTTGATGTGAGGAAACGCCAAAATCATATAAAATTCCACTTAAATTAGATATTTTATTTTTTATTAGAAAATCTGGGATATTAGAAAAGTTTAATTTAAATACTTTATGTTCAGGTTTTGAATTAATTACAGCGTCAGCATCTCTATCAAATCCTATAAAAGAAAGATGATGACAATTATTTAAAAAGTAATCAAAATGTGAGCCATATCCATAAGTTGCATCTATGAATATTCCTTTAGGTAAAGAAGTTAAAATATTAATAACTTCTTCTTTCATTACTCCAATATGCTCTTTGTACTCTACCCTGTTGTTCATACCCAGCTCTCTAGAACTGGCACCAATTGGAAAGTTGGGCGGAGTAAGGGTATTCCAATTTAGTTGTCTAGAGAGCTGGCTATGAACTATCCTTTCACTTCATTAATATTTGCAAAAGCTTGATCAGCTTCAGTTTGAATTTTTTTCCAATTTCTTGTTGACCATACTTCTACTACTGGACCAGAGCCAGTTACGGTAACTTCATCGTTTATCTCTAAACCACTATATATTCTAAGATTTTCAGGAATCTGAACTCTTCCAGCTGTGTCAATCTTCACATCAATTGCACCACTAAATAGTGCTCTTCTTAGTTGTCTAGATGTTTTATCAGTAGATGGTAACGAAGCCATCCTTTCAGCTTCAATGTTCCAATTTTTTTTAGTCAGTATTTGAAGACAGTTATCTTGTCCCTTGGTGACTACACAGCCCTGTTGAAGCTCGTCTCTAAACTTAGAAGGTATAACCACTCTTCCCTTAGAATCCATTGTGTGTTGAAACTCACCAAGGAACACTTTATCCGCCTTTCGTGCCTTGAACCACTTTCTGACATTATATGACATAATATCCCACAATGCAACACAAAATAAAAAAAATTTAAGCGGTTTCTAAATAGACCTCCCATGCTGGGTCGGGATTATTTCCAATAATAGTTCTAACCCAAAAATTACCTTTTGGTGGGAAAGGTGAGATTTTTAATTTTAAATTTGTTTGATTAATAAATTTATCAGCTTTTACTAAGTTGCACTTTTTACAACATGCTACAACATTGGACCATTCGTGAGAACCACCTTTCGATTTTGGGGTTACGTGATCTAACGACTCTGCAATAGCACCACAATATTGACATTCATAATTATCTCTTATGAAAACATTTTCTTTTGTAAGTGCAACTCTTCTAATGTAAGGAGCCTTAACAAAATATTTTAGCACAGCTACTTTTGGGATATAAATTTTTTTACTAACCGAAGAAAGATAAATATCAGAATCTTTTAATGAATTAATTTTATTATTGAAAAGGAGTGTGACAGCTCTTTGATAGCTTACAACTGCAAGTGGTTGAAAAGTAGAATTTAAAATTAAAGTTCTATTCTCTGAAATTATTTACCTCAATCCTTAATCTTTGGATTAAGCTTCAAGTTGTTGATTAAGCACATCTTCTTCGACTCTTGTTAACAAATTTAGAAAACGATCTTTATCAAGTTCGAATTTAGAAACATCTTCTTTGACATCTTGTGTGATGTTATCTATGGTTTCAAAAAAAGTAAGTTGTCCATATTTTAATGCATCAAAGACTTCGTTATCTTGAACAGAATATATTGTATTTCCATCAGACATAAGTTTTACTTCAGACAAGTGTTTAATTAAATCTCCATTTTTAGATAAGTACTTCCATGCCCTTCTTACTCTTTGAATACTCATACCATTATCTAATAGAGTTTTAATTACTCTTAAAGCAACTATATCTCTAAATGAATAAAACTTAGGAACCCCTGGCTTACCTTCGGATGACTGAACTGAAGGACTTACTAAACCAACTTTGTCCCAGTACCTTAATTGATGCGAAGTACAACCAGAAAGATAACAAGCTTGCTTTGATGTAAAAGCATTTTTTTTCAAACCTTACTCCCAAAAAAAATGATGTAATTTAAATTTAATTTAAATTTTTATTTTTGTCTAGAGGTATCTTTGTTTCTTAAAATTGTTAATACTTTTTTAAAATTCCATTCACTAATATTTTCAGCTCTAAGTAATGCTCTTGTATTGTAGACAAATACATAAGCTGATAAAGCCATTACCGAGAAACCAATAACTGCAATTGCAGGTTCAATTATATAAGTACCAAACATTGTCAATAATCCAAAAATAAAAACAACAGAAGAAAATAGAGCTCGTGTTCTTGTAAATTTAGATAGAGTTGAATCCTCGACTGTTTTAGCAAGACTAGGATCATCTTTCATTAATTCTTTTTCTATTTGCTTTAGTATTTCTTCTTCTTCTTTGTTTAAACCCATAATTTAAATATTACATTATAAGTGAGTTAGTCTAAATTAATGGCAAATTTATTTATCCGTCATGGTGAAGTCGAAAATATTAAAAATATTCAATACGCTAACATACCTGGTTTTCATTTAAGTAAAGTTGGTTGTCATCAAGCTGAAAAAGCTGCTTTAAAAATAAAAAAGAATTTCCATATAGAAAAAATTGTATCTTCTCCATTACTAAGAGCAAGAGAAACAACATATATTATAAATAAAGTTCTAAATGTAGATGTGAAATACTCACATAATATGACAGAATGGAAAGGACAAATTGATTGGATAGGTTTAACATTTAATGAAATCAGTAAAAAAAGTAATTTTGCAATTGAAAAACTTAAATTAACTGATGTAAATGAAAAACTGTTTGATGTTTTTATAAGAGTAAACCATTTATACCAACTTAATAAAAATACTCTATTTGTTTCACATCAGGATACTATTAGAGCTTTTACATATTACTTTTTAAAACAACAAGTATTTGAGGAATTTCGTCCAAATCATTGTGAAATACAGGAAATAAAAGAAAATAAAATATTTACATACTAACTACGTCATTGTTAGTACTTAAGAAATATAAATTATAAAAAAATATAAAAGTAATAGATTTACTCCGAAACCAAGTATAAAACCTAAGCTTCCAATAACCGGCTCGAGACTTTTTAAAAATGCATTTTGATTTATATTTTCTAAATATATATCAACGATTTTTTTGCTAAATTTAAAGCCAAATATTACAGCCAAAAATATATAAACAAAACTTAAAATTGTAATCCATGGATTAGGAAAATACATAATAAGGTAAAGTTAATATAGTTATGAGATTTAGCAACAAAGTAAGGGCAGTAATTCTTTTAATTGTTCTTATGTTTTCGGGTTATATTGGTTATTTACTTGGTGATACATTTTGCAAACTTAATTTAGATGAAAATTGTAATTTAACTGTAATTTTAAACATTTTATTTACAATTTCTGTTGGAATAATTGGAACAATAGTCTTAATAAACTTGTCAGAAAAATCTATTACTGAGTGGAATCAAAATTTTGAAGAAGAATGAACTATCTGCTTTTTAATTTCTTCTAAATCTTCAATACTTATATCTTTATGAAAAACTAACCTGACTGTTTTTTCATTTATTAAGCCAGCATGAATTGAATTATTGTAGAGTTCATTAATGAAAATTAATGGATTAAAATCAGTATTAATTTCTAAGAAAATCATATTAGTGCCTTTATAAGTAATTTTTGAAATTAAGTGGCTTTTCGAAAGCTCACTCTCGAGTGAAAGATATACATTACTGGCCTTGGTGTGATCATTAAGCAGCTCTTCCCTACCGTCTAATGCCTTTCTCGCCATAGCTGCAATAACTCCAACTTGTCTCATACCTCCACCAAGTATTTTTCGGTACTCTCTTGCTTTTGAAATAAATTCTTTGTTTCCTAACAGCATTGATCCTATTGGAGCACCTAATCCTTTTGAAAAACAAAATGTTAGACTATCACATACTTCTCCATAATTTTGATTGGCTGGATCTTCGATAATTGCATGCCAAATTCTAGCACCATCAATGTGAACATATAAATTATTTTCTTTTGCAAATTGATTAATTTTATCAATTTCGAAATAAGGAACTATTGATCCCCCTGAAGAAAGATGAGTATTTTCTAACGTTAGACATTTAATCAGAGGTTTGTGAACTTTAGATTTTTTTAAAATTAGTTCTAAATTATTGAGGTCTGGGACACCATCTTTATGTTCAACATCTCTAAATTGAATTCTTGACAAAAAACTAGCGGCTCCATGTTCATAATTTTTAATATGAGAATCATGCAAAGTAATAACTTCGTTTCCTGGTTCGTTATGTATAAGTAATGAAATTTGGTTTCCTTGTAATCCCGAAGATACAAACAATCCAGCTTCGAACCCAAGTAATGCTGCACAATACTCTTGTAAGTCGTTTACTGTTTTATCTTCTGAATATTCATCATCCCCTAATTCTGCTGTCAATGCTGAAGATATTATATCTTTGCTCGGTTTTGTTACAGTATCAGATCTTAAGTCAAACATAATTATCAAAAAACTTTATCAAATTTTTCATGGCTTGTCTGATTCTGTTCTTATTTTCAACTAATGCAAGCCTAATGAAACCTTCTCCTCTCTCTCCAAAACCAACTCCTGGAGAAACAGCTACATTAGCTTCATTCAAAAGTTCTTTTGAAAAATTATAAGAATCAGAAAAATTTTTAGGTAATCTAGCCCACACAAACATAGTTGCATTTGATTCTTGAACTGAAAAGTTTAATCCCGTTAGTGTCGTAGTTACTATTTCTCTTCTCTCTTTATAAATTAAAGATAATTCTGTTGGATAATTATCCAACTCGTTCAATGCCACAGCTGAAGCTATTTGTATCGGCTGGAAAGTCCCATAATCAATATAAGACTTAAGTTTGGTTAATGAAGAAATTGCACTTTCATTACCAATTGCAAACCCAACACGCCACCCAGCCATAGAATAACCTTTTGTTAAAGAATAAAGTTCTACTGAATACTCTAGCTTAGGATCAGATGTTAATAGAGAAGGCGGTAGTTCATTTTCAAAGAAGATGTCAGAATAAGCGAAATCATTTATGATCAAAAATTTGTACAATTTGGCTAAATTTACTAATCTATCAAAAAACTCTTGATTCACAGTCTGGGTTGTAGGGTTATGCGGGAAAGAAACCAAAACTGCTTTAATGACCGAACGTTTTAATTCATTTTCTAATTCATTAAGAAAGTCATCCGCGATTAATGAATCAATTTTAATAGTATTTGCTCTGGCTACCAATGGTGCATAATGATGTATTGGATAACTAGGATCTTGAACAACTATATTATCTCCTATATTTAATACAGATAATAATAAGTGAGTTAAACCTTCCTTACTTCCAATAGTATTAACAATATTTTTATTAGGGTCTATTGCTAAGTTATAATTTCTCATGTATTTTTCAGCAACAGCTTTTCTTAATCCAAAAATACCTTTTGAAACTGAATACTTATGATTTTTCTTAATTTGTGCAGCTTCGATTAGTTTTTCAACAACGAGTGGGTGACTTGGTAAATCAGGATTACCATAGCCAAGGTCAATAATATCTCTACCATTTTGTCGTGCATTTAATTTCAAGTGATTTATTTCATTAAACAAATATTCTGGAAAATCATTAATTAATTGATTTTTAAATTCAATCATTTAAAAATATTATCCACTGTTTGGAGAAAAATCTCAGTGTTTGTATCTTTGAAAATATATATTCTTTCAAAATCTTCTTTTTCATCCTGATTTTTTGGAAAATTTAAACCTACGCACCTACTCAAGTTACCTTTTGGATTTTTTAAATTTTTAAATAATTTTATTTTTTTTTCGAAATGTTCATTAGTACCTAACCATTGATTTAAACCTAATGAATATTTCATTGATGTTTCAAGTATAATTTTAGAATTACCACCTAAAAAAATAGAAGCAAATGATTTACTTTTTATATTGATTATTTCTTCAATTATTTCGTTTAATTCGTTATGAAATTTATTATTATTTTCAAATAATGAATCTCCAATGCCAAGTCCTAACTTAAAATTTTTTACATTACTTAATTTCTTTAAATAATGTTTTTTAAAATCTAAAATACTTCTTGAATTAATATTTAGGACACAAGAACCTACATATTTACTACTACTTATAAAATTGTTTAAAATTTCAAATCCATCTAAAAAGTTATAAACATCCTTTAATCCAGTTATTGGGTTAATTGTGTGATCAAATAAATATAAAGTTTCTACATTTGAATTATTTAATTTATCAATTTTAACTTTGTAATCCTGATTAAAGAAATTGCTTGGAATTAATATTGATTTATTACTATTCATTAAAGTAAAGAGAAGCTGCACCCAATATTCCTGAATAACCTTTCTGGGTAGAAATTTGTATTCTTGGAAATTTTCTTGAAGGAAACTTAAATCTTTTCGCCAAATCATTCTCAATAAAATTAATCAAATCGAATGGCTGTGAAGCCATAGAGCCTCCCAAAACAAATATTTCGTTATTAAATATTTCAAATAAACTAACTAATCCATTTGATATATTTTCAATTATTTCGTTTTGAGCTAATTTTTGACTAACTGAAAAATTAATTTTATTATCAAATAGAACTGATCCTACTTTTAATTTTTTAAATCTATTTGCTAGCTCAGAATTAGGTTCAGAAATACTAAGTGACTCACAGATTTCTGTCCACTTCGAAGCAGAAGTTGTTGCCTCTAGACAGCCACTTTTACCACAATTACATTTTACATCTTTTTGTATAGAGGTAAGTATATGTCCAAGCTCACCCGCACTACCTTGCCCTCGAAGTAACTTACCATCCGAGATAATCCCGCCACCAATACCTGTACCAAATGTAAGCATTATTAAATGTTTAAATTCTGTATAAAAATAATTTTTGTACTCATAAAAAGCAGCAACATTACCATCGTTATCTAAAAAAAATTTATATTTGTCAAAATTTTTAAGTTTTTTGAAATCAATTGAGAAAGGAATATTTGTTCCAAATAAATATTCCGAATTAGCTTGATTTACAAATCCCGGCATAGCAACTGATATTGCTGAAAATTCTAACTTAATTTCATATACTAGGTTATTTATGCTTTCTAAAAATTCCGCTTCATTTGATGGAGTAGGAAAACTTCCACTTTGTAAAATTTTATAATCTTTATCTACAATTCCATATTTAACTGAGGTACCGCCAACATCAATAGCTAAACAATTCATATATACAATGATGATAATTCTAAATATCGATTAGTTGCCCTAAAGTAGCCTACGTTAATGCATCTAGTTTTATTGATATACCAATTAGATGCTTTTGGTTGATGAACATCGCCAAATAATGAGAGTTTTGGACTATTTTCTAGGATAAACTCAACTAGTGGTTGCCAACCTTGTTCAATTTTGTTTGTAACAACATCGGTCATAAGTGGTATAACTTTTGGTGGAGCATGGGTACAAATAATATCGACACCACTTAATTTATCTAACTTTAGTTGAAAATCTTTAACAGAAATTTCCCCCCTTGCATTTATTAATGTTGGTACCCCACCTCCAGCAAAACCAATTCTTCCAAAATTTGTTTCAACTATTGTATTATCTACGTTTTTTATTTTATTAGATTCAAAACTATTTAGAATTTCTAAATCATCAACATTTCCAGGAATAAACCAAACTTCTAAAGTTTTTAAAGATTCAAATACTTCAATATATTGCTTTTCAATTGCTGCTTGCATTTTTTTTTGTGTTTGTTCAGGATTACTAAAATACAATTCCTTCCATAGCAATTTTCTTTTTTCAAAAAGGTGATTTTTTCGAAGCTCAATTAACTTCATAACATTTTCATATCCAAAAACATCTTTTGCTATGCCTTCACCATTTCTATAATCAATCCAATTGATCAAATCACCTAATATTATTACTGGACCCAAATCTTTTGGTAATTTTTCTAAAAACTTAACATTATGATGAACATCGGAAATAAATATCATTTATTTGTAACAGCGCCAATATCAGACCCTGAAACTAGTTTAGAATATTTAAATAAAACACCAGATTTATATCTTGGTTCAGGTTGAGTGTACACTTTTTTTCTTTTCTCAAGTTCCTCTTCTGATACATTAATAGTTAAAGAACGTTCAAATAAATTTAACTTTATTAAATCACCATTTTTGCACAAAGCTATTGGACCTAAGTCGAAACTTTCAGGTGCAACATGGCCTATACACAATCCAGTTGTACCTCCTGAAAATCTTCCGTCCGTAATTAAAAGAACATCTTTTCCTAAACCAGCACCTTTTATTGCAGCAGTGATTTGTAACATCTCTCTCATGCCTGGTCCTCCTTTTGGACCTTCATTTCTAATAATGACAACATCACCTTTGATAATTTCGTCATTAAATAATGCAGAAATTGCATCTTGTTCACTTTCAAATACTTTAGCTGGTCCTTCAAACTCATTTATATCTATTCCAGCAGTTTTGACTACTGATCCTTTGGGAGAAAGGCTTCCTTTTAAAATAGATATCCCCCCTTCTTTAGAAATTGGATTATTAGGAAAAGAAATAACATCTTGATTTTTAGGGATTTTTACCTCTTCAAGATTTTCTCCAACAGTTTTACCAGTAACGGTTAGACAATTACCGTTTATTAAATTATTTTCTAGCAAAATTTTTGAAACTATTGGCACTCCTCCAATTTTATTTAGATCTACCATGTGATACTTTCCAAATGGTTTCATATCAGCAAGATGAGGTACATTTCTACTTAAACTGTCGAAATCTTCTAAGTTCAAATTTACTTTTGCTTCATAAGCTATTGCTAATAAATGCAATACTGCGTTTGTACTACCACCAAGAGCTAAAACTGTTGTAATTGCATTTCTAAATGCATCTAAAGTCATAATATCTCTGGGTTTTAAATCATTTTTTAATAAATAATTTAACTGAAGTCCTGATGCTTTAGCAGCATCCCTTAGTTTTATATCTTCCGCAGGTATTGATGCTGTACCTGGCAAACTCATTCCAATAGCTTCTCCAACTGATGCCATTGTATTAGCAGTAAACATTCCAGCACACGAACCTACCCCTGGACAAGCAGCACATTCAATATCATATAATTCCTGTTCTGAAATATTGCCTTTTTCATAAGCTCCAATACCTTCGAAAACATCAACAATTGAGATATCTTTTCCTTTGTAAGTTCCAGGTAAGCTACTGCCTCCATACAAAAAAATAGAAGGTAAATTAACTCTTGCTGCGGCCATTAACATTCCAGGCAAAGATTTATCACATCCTGCTATTGTTACCATTCCATCAAATCTCTCAGCATGCATGACTAGCTCAACTGAATCAGCTATTACTTCTCGTGAAACTAATGATGCTCTCATACCTTCATGACCCATCGAAATACCATCTGAAACAGCTATTGTTGAGAATATTAAACCTGCAGAGTCTTTACCATTTACACCTAACTTTGCATGTTTGGAAAGCTCAGGTCCAGTTAAGTTACAAGGTGTTACCTCATTACCAGCTGATACAATACCTACTTGAAATTTTTGAAAATCTTCGTCTTGTAATCCTACTGCACGAAGCATTGCTCTTGCTGCTGACTTATTTATACCTTTTGTTACATCATCTGAAATTTTTTTCATAGTTCAAGCATAGATTATAAAACTTCTTCTTTCATCATTTTAAGTTTTTGAATTTCATTTAAGAAAATTTCATCATTTGAGCTAAATATTAGTTCTTCAATGCGATGCAATCTACCAATTCTCCAGAAAGCCCAAATTATATACAACTTAAGAAAACTGGAAAAATGACTAAATTTTTCAAATAATTTGTCTTCTAATTCATTATTTATATTGTTGGCTGCAGCTATTATTGCATTTCTTCTTAAAAAATCTGGATCTCTTTTAGGAATATAAAACCAATAGAATTTTTCTAATAATTCATTATCATTCATATCTAAAATTTTAATTAAATCTACATTTGCTTTACTTGCTTTTATGTTAATCTTTGAAACTTCTTGACCAGGTGGACAAGAGGTTAAGCAATCATCACAACCATAAAATCTATTTCCAATAGCAATTCTCATATTGTAAGGGATAGTATTGGGAGATTGTAACCAGTACGAAATACATTTCTTGGCATCAAGCTTATATTCATTATTAAGAGCACCCGTAGGACAAGATATTTGACAAAGATTGCAACTTCCACAACTGAATTTTCTTCTTTGATTAGGTTTAAACTTATTACTAACATAAATCGTTGCGATTAATAACCAAGGCCCAACACCTGGAGATAACATCATAGTGCTTTTACCTTGCCAACCCAATCCTGCTGACTCAAAAAACATACGATCATAATGGTTGGGATTATCTATAAATGTTTGGAATTTTACTTGATCTTTTAGTAGTGCTTTTTCAATTGTTTTAGAAAACTCAAATAATGGCTTATAAAAATCCTCTTCTGCAAATTTAGCAACTTTGCCATATCCTGTTTTTGGAGTTAATGAAATTTCATTTTTATCTTTGTAATTGAAAGTTATAATCAATGCAGAATTAGCCCATTCAAATTTATTAGTTAAACCAGAAAAGTTTGGATCACGAAAAGTAAATTTCATTCCAGCATGTAAATTGTCTGCTATTGCCGTCTTAATTTTTTGCGAGAAATCTAGTTTTGAAGGTAATTCAACAACTTTAACTTCAAAATTATTTGGAATTTTTATCCCATTATTTTTTAAAAAATTTTTAAGAATTATTTCTTTCATTTTTTGTAGTGATTACTATAGTAGTTCTAATGAAAAATTTAGACATTCTCATTTCTGTGTTAGTGCTATTACTTAAATAGCGCTCATTGTAATAGATTGAGCGCCTCCCAAGATGGGAGGTTTTTTTTTGGAAAGCTTGTTATGAATAAAGAAAATTTAAGTGGTGCTGAGTTAGTAGTTAGAAGCCTTGAATATTTGAATATATCAACGGTATTTGGCGTTCCAGGTGGAGCAATACTACCTGCTTATGATCCATTGTATGATAGCCCAGTTAGACATGTGTTAGCTAGACACGAACAAGGTGCTGGACATATGGCCGAAGGCTATGCTCAAGCTACAGGCGAAATAGGCGTAGTAATTGCAACATCCGGTCCTGGTGCTACAAATTTAATTACATCTCTAGCTAACGCACTTATGGATTCAACTCCCCTATTAGCAATTACAGGTCAGGTGGCAACTACTTCTATTGGTAACGATGCTTTTCAAGAAGCTTATACAGTTGGATTATCAATGGCTGCTACTAAACATAACTATTTAGTTACAAAAGCATCTGAAATACCACAAGTTTTAAAGGAAGCAAAGTATATAGCAACGACAGGTAGACCGGGTCCGGTTTTAGTTGACATACCAAAAGATGTTCTAAATGAAGTTTCGAAGTGGGTAGAACCTGGACCTATAAATTTACCGGGTTATAAACCTACACTAGAACCAAATCCAAAAATGATACAGCAAGCTGTTGAGTTAATTAAAAAGTCTAAAAAACCAATCTTATATATTGGGGGTGGAGTAATTCACGCAAGAGCTCATAAAGAAATTTTTGAACTCTCAACTAAATATAATATACCAGTTGTAACAACATTAATGGGACGTGGTGGATTTCCTGATGGTAATAGTCTTTGCTTAGGCATGCCTGGTATGCATGGGAACTATACTTCTACAACATCAATACAACAATCTGATTTATTAATTGCTATAGGTGTGAGATTTGATGATAGGGTCACTGCTAACCCTGATTATTTTGCTCAAAATGCAAAAGTCATTCATGCTGATATTGATCCTGCAGAAATTGGAAAAGTTCGAGAAGCTGAAGTACCAATTGTTGGCGATGCAAAAAGTGTAGTGATTGGATTAATCGAAATGTTAGGTGAAACTGTTCTTGATGTTAATGACTGGTTAGAAGTTATTTCAAAAATGAAAAATGATTTCCCTTTAACTTACACTCAAAAAGATGATGGACCATTAAAAGTTCCTTTCGTTTTAGAAGAAATACAAAAACTTACCAAAGATGAAGCAATTGTAGTATCAGGAGTTGGACAACATCAAATGTGGATTTCTCAACACTGGAAATTTGAAAAGCCTAATACATGGTTGAACTCTGGAGGTCTTGGAACAATGGGTTATGCTCTTCCTGCAGCAATAGGTGCGAAAGCAGCTTATCCAGATAGATTAGTTTTAGCACTTGATGGTGATGGTTGTTTTCAAATGACTTGCCAAGAATTAATTACTGCTTCAACTGAAAATATCCCCCTTAAAATTGTAGTTTTTAATAATGGTAATCATGGAATGGTAAGGCAATGGCAAAAAATATTTTATAATAACAGGTTCTCAGCTTCAGAATTAACTCATCATACACCAGATTATGTTAAATTAGCAGAATCGATGGGCGCTGTTGGATTAAGAGTAAGTCAAAAGTCTGAAGTTAAAAATGTTTTTGAACAAATGTTGGAAATTAATGACAAACCAGTATTGGTAGATTGTGTTGTAGATCCTGAAGATATGGTCTTTCCTATGGTTCCATCAGGTGGAAGTAACGATAAAATCTTACTTTCTGAAAAAGATTTGGAAAATTTATGACAGAAAGAATCTTATCAGTATTAGTGGAAGATAAACCAGGTGTGTTAGCAAGGGTATCATCAACTATTTCAAGAAGAGGATTCAATATATCTTCACTATCAGTCGGTCCTACAAATATAGAAGGAAGATCGAAAATGACAATAGTGACTGAACTAGATGCTGTAGAACAAGTAAAAAAGCAGCTAAATAAATTAATTAATGTAATAAAAATTGTTGAATTAGATCCTGAATTGACAATTGAAACAGAAGTTCTTCTGTTGAAAGTCTCGATTAATAAAGAGTCCCAAACCTCTGTTATTGAAAAAGCAAATTTATCAAATGCTAAATCAGTTGATGTAGGACAAGATTATGCAATTTTTGAATTAACAGGTACATCTAAAGATTTAGATAAATTTGAAAAACTTATGAAACCATATGGAATTATAGAAATGGTAAGAGGCGGAAGAATAGCATTGCAAACAACCGTATAAGGAGAAATATGAATACAAAAATTATTTATGACGAATCAATTGATAAAGAGTTAATAAAAAATTTAAAAGTTACAATTGTTGGTTTTGGAAGTCAAGGACACGCACACGCTCTTAATTTATTTGAATCTGGAGTAAATGTTACTGTCGGTTTGAGAGAGGATTCTAAATCTTGGATGCGTGCTAAAAATTTTGGATTAAAAGTAGAAAATTTAGAAAATTCCGTAGTTGATGCTGATGTTGTCATGATGTTACTTCCTGACCAAGTTATGGCAGATATCTACAATAGTGAGATTGCTAAAAACATTAAAGAAGGGGCTACTTTACTTTTTGCACATGGTTTTAATATACATTTTAACGAAATAACACCAAGAGAGGATTTGTCAGTTGCGATGATTGCGCCAAAAGGTCCAGGTCATTTGCTCAGAAGAACTTATTCTGAAGGAAGTGGCATGCCTTGTCTTATTGCAGTTGAAAAAGATACAAATGGAAATACTGAAAACTTAGCACTATCGTATGCTTCTGCAATAGGTGGTGGTCGAGCTGGAATTTTAAAAACTACATTCAAAGAAGAAACAGAGACTGACTTATTTGGTGAACAAGTTGTTCTATGTGGAGGTTTAACAGAGCTAATTAGAAACGGATTTGAAACTCTAGTTGAGGCAGGCTATCAACCTGAAAGTGCTTATTTCGAAACATTGCATGAGGTAAAGTTAATAGTAGATTTATTATACGAAGGCGGTTTTGAATGGATGAGGCATTCAATTTCTGATACTGCAGAATACGGTGATTTTTCTAGAGGTTCCAGAATCATTACTGATCAAACTAAAGTTGAAATGAAAAAGATTCTGGAAGAAATACAATCTGGTGCATTTGCTAAAGAGTGGATGTCCCAAGCTCGAGAAGGAGCTCCATTTTTAAATCAAAAAAGAGCTGAATCTTCTAAACATCAAATAGAAGAAATTGGTAAAGAATTAAGAAAGATGATGCCATTTTTGGATGCAAAGGACATTAAGAAAGATGTATGAAAAACGATAGACTTATTATTTTTGATACCACTTTAAGAGATGGAGAACAAAGCCCTGGAATTGCACTTACTCCAAACGAAAAGCTTTTAATTGCACAACAACTAGAAAAACTTAAAGTAGATGTCATCGAAGCTGGATTTGCAGCATCATCTCCTGGAGATTGGGAAGGAGTAAATTTAATTGCTAAAAATATTAAGAATTCAACAATTGCTTCTCTAGCTAGGTGTCATCCAGACGATATAGAGCAAGCATGGGAAGCAATAAAAGTTGCAAATAATTCTAGAATCCATGTTTTTACTTCAACTTCACAAATACATATGGAGCATATGCTTAGAAAAACTAAAGAGGAAGTCTTAAAAGATGCAAGAGAATCTGTAAAGTATGCAAAAAAACTTTGTGATAATATCGAATTTTCTGCTCAAGACGCAACAAGGACTGATAAAGATTTCTTAATTGAGGTTTTAAAAACTGCAGTAGAAGAAGGTGCTACGACTATTAACGTTCCAGACACTGTTGGTTATGCCACGCCTAAAGACTATTTGGAATTGCTTACATCAGTATATGATGAAGTTAAAGGTGGTAATGAAGATGTTATTATATCTACTCACTGTCATAACGACCTTGGTCTTGCTGTTGCAAACTCTTTAACTGCCATCACTGCAGGTGCCAGGCAAATTGAAGGTGCAATTAACGGTATAGGTGAGAGAGCAGGTAATACTTCAACAGAAGAAATCATAATGGCCATTAAAACAAGACAAGATCAATATGGTGTTGAAATAAATGCAGAAACAAAAGAAATATTTGAAACTTCAAGGTTGGTCTCAAAACTTACTGGCTATCCTGTACAGTACAATAAAGCAGTTGTTGGTAAAAATGCTTTTAGTCACGAATCTGGAATTCACCAACATGGGTTTTTAAGAAATAGAACTACTTATGAAATTATGTCTCCTGACTCAGTAGGTCAAGAAGCAAAAATAGTTCTTGGTAAACATTCAGGAAGAGCTGGTTTTAAAGATGCTTTAAAAAAATTAAATATTGATCTTGATGAAGTTGCTTTTAATAGTAGCTTTGAAACCTTCAAAAAAATAGCTGATAGAAAAGGTGAAATAGTAGAGAGTGAATTACTAGCTATTATTGGCCAAATAGAAAACTCTTTAGATAAAACTAAGTTAGTTTCAGTATCAGTAAATAGCAAAGATGATTTTGCTTCAGCTAAAGTAACACTCAACGTAAATGGAAAGGAAATTACAAAAGAATCAACCGGTGATGGAATGATACATGCTGCATTTACTGCAGTAAAAAATATACTAAACTCAGATGCTGTACTTATTGACTATAGGGTTGAAAGTATAACAAAAGGTGCAGATGCAACTGCAGAAATTGTTACCATAATCAATGATAAAAATTTGATGAAACAAGGTAGAGCAATTTCTACTGATGTAGTTCATGGTTCGGTTGAATCATTTTTAAAAGCATTAAATAAATGAAAAAAGAATATAAAATTTCGTTACTACCTGGTGATGGTACAGGACCTGAAGTAGTTGCAGAAGCTGTTAAAGTTTTAGAAAAAAGTTCAAGTAAATATAATATCGTCTTCAAATTTTCTGATAACGACCTTGGTGGAGAAAGATTTTTAAAAACAAATGAACTTGTAACTAAAAAAGATATTGATGAACTTCAAAATTCTGATGCAATTTTATTAGGCGCTATTGGACATCCCGATGTAAAACCTGGAATCTTAGAACAAGGTATTTTGCTTAAATTAAGAAAAGAGTTTGACCAATACATTAACTTAAGACCTGTTGTACTTTATCCAGGTATTGAAACTCCATTAAGTGGAAAATCACCAGAAGACATTAATTTCACTGTAGTGAGGGAAAATACAGAAGGATTATACGCTGGAGCAGGTGGGTATATACATTATGGCACTAAACAAGAGGTAGCAACTCAAGAATCAATCAATACTTATTATGCGATTCATAGGTGTATAAAATATGCTTTTGATTATGCAACAAAATTCAACAGAAAAAAAGTTACTCTTTGCGCTAAAACTAATGTATTAACATTTGCTCATGATTTGTGGGAACGAATATTCTATGATGTTGCTAAAGATTATCCAAACATTGAAACCGACTATGGACATGTTGATGCTGTTTGTATGTGGATGGTTAAAAACCCTGAGTGGTTTGATGTTATAGTTACAGATAATATGTTTGGAGACATCATTACTGACTTAGGGGCAATGATACAAGGTGGTATGGGCATCGCTGCTGGTGGTAACATTAATCCAAATGGCATCTCAATGTTTGAGCCAATTGGTGGTTCTGCACCAAAATACACAAACAAAAATGTTATTAATCCCTTAGCTTGTATAGCAGCTGCGGGAATGATGGCCTCAGAACTAGGGGAAGAAAATTATGCTAATGATATTGAGAGTGCAATTATCGCAACAGCTCAAAAACTTAATTCCCTCTCTGCAGGAAAAATGGGAATGTCTACAACAGAAGTTGGCGATACTGTTTTAAATCACTTATTAAACATTTAATGGAGCAAGGAATCTCTCCCCTAGTTAAATTATTAAATCAACGAAAAGTTGTAAGAGAATATATTGATGTAGAATGTTCTGTTGAGCAACTAGTAGAGATTCCAAAAAATGCAGTAAAAATACCGACGGCTGGATTTTCACGTGGCATAGAAATTTTGATGTCTATAGATAAGAAAAAATTAATTGAAGTTGCAAAAATATTTGGTGAAGAGGAATATATCTTAAAAGGTCGCAAACCATGGATTTCAAATTCTAAAGCAATCTATTTAATCCTTGTAAATGAAAATGCATATCATAATAGATATAAAAAAAAAGATAAATATAAAGCAGTAAATTCTTTGGATTGGGATGTTCCTTATTGGTTTCTCGATGCTGGTGCTGCAATGATGAACTGTATGTTATTAATTGAAGAATCAAATTTTTCGAGTGGATTTATGGGATTACATAATATAAATCGAAAAGACATACATGAGTTATTTCAAATTCCTCACTTTTACATTATTGCAGGATTGATAACAGCAGGTATTTCAGATAAAGACAATCGGGATATAATTAATAAAGGAATTAAAAAGAAACTAACCCATTATGAATCATTCTCAAAATAAAAAAATCGAATCGTTAAACAATCCAGAGTATAAATATTTAATCTCTTTGAAAAAAAACAGAAATAGAAAAATTTCAAATAAAACTTTATGTGAAGGCTACCGGGAAAATACCCAGTTAATAAATTCTGAATGCAAAATTGATACGTTGTATATCTGTGAAGAGTTGTTAATAGGTGAAAACAATTTACATTTAATTAAAAAATTTCAAAAATCAAAAGTTAGAACTGTATATGTATCCAAAAATGTCTTTAATAACATTAGTTATAGAGATAGGCCAGACGGATTAATGAGTCTTGTTGAATATGAATCCAAACCTTTAACTAAAAATATTATCGGCCCGATACTAATACCTGACAGGATTGAAAAACCTGGGAATCTGGGAACAATGATTCGCACTGCTAAATCGTTTGGAATCAATAATGTTATTTTATCTGACAAAATAACTGATATCTACAATCCAAATGTAATTAGATCTTCAATAGGACATGTTTTTAATATGAATATTTCAAGTGGAAGTCAAAAAGAAATTATTTCACTTCTTATAGAAAAAAAATATGAAATTTTACTTTTGGATCCTGAAGGTGATAAAGATTTGACTGATTATAAACCAAGCATCAATTTTGCATTAATTGTTGGATCTGAACAGTATGGTGTAAGCAAAGAGTGGTTTATACCAGAGACAATAAAATTAAGTATTAGATCAACAAATGATGTTGATTCTTTAAATGCATCAACTGCTGCGGCAATAGGTATGTGGGAATTAACGAAATAGATTGAGTTTTGATTTCATAAAACCATTAGTTGTTCTTGATATTGAGACTACAGGGATAAACCCAAAAAAAGACAACATTATTGAACTATATATGATGAAAATTTTTGATAATAACCAGATTGACGAATATCACTCTAAGTTTAAAATCGACACAAATATTCCATTTTTTATATCTGAATTAACAGGGATATATGATTGGCATCTAAAAAACTCTCCTAGAATTCAAAGTGAGCTAAAAAATATAAAATCTTTTTTAGAAAACACTATTACTGTTGGCCATAATTTAAATTTTGATTTAAGTTTTTTATCATATACTTTTGAAAAAAATAATATAGATATTAAATTTAATGAAAAAATTGATACTTTAAAACTATCTCGAGCTCTTCTAAGAAATAAAATTAAAAACCATAAGCTATCAACTTTAAGTCATTATTTTAAAACTAAAAACGAAAATAAACATAATGCTAAAGATGATGTTTTTACAACATATGAAATATTTCAGAAACTACTAGATGACAAAAAATTGAAAGGAATTTCAAACTATACCCAACTAAATAATTTTTTAAACTCTCCAGAAACAACAGTTAAGAAAAAATTTAAAATTACAGATTTGCCAAGCTGTGCGGGTGTTTATCTCTTTAAAAACAATGAAAACTATGTTTATATTGGTAAATCATCTAACTTAAAAAAGCGTATTCAATCACATCTAAGTTACTCTAGGAGCTATAAATCAAATAAGATAGTGTTAAATTCAAATATTCTTGACGTTCATACTTGTAATAATGAACTAGAAGCATTGATAATTGAAAAAAGATTAATTAACTTACTTCAACCTAAATTTAATAGAATAGGTAAGAAGCTTTCAACTGTCTATTGGTTAAAATTAAAAAGTAACAAACCAAACTTAGAAATTTCCAAATTAGAAGAATCAAATAATACGTTATTTCAATACGGTCCAATAGTTGGCATGAACCAAGCTCAAAAAGTAAGAGAAATATTGAACTTAAAATTAAATTTAATAAATTGTAAAAAAAATAACTCTAGAAAATCTCCTTGTGATATTTCTAGAATTTATAATTCAGCATGTTCTTGTATATTCAGCTTTGACTTAGATAATTATGTTGAGAATACAAAATTAAAATTAGATTCATATTTTATAAATTTTGAAAATAATTTTTTAGAATTTAATAAAAATATTAAAGAATACTCTTCAAAACTAATGTATGAAGCTGCATACAATGAAAAAAAAGATCTCGATACATTGAAAAAAGTAAATGAATTTATTATTTTCTATGATCTAATAAAAAATAATAAAAATCAAAAAACTAAAAATTTAGTTAAAAATTTTGGATTAGAAATCGAAAATGATGAAATAAAAATAAAAAATAAAAAAACATTAAATGAATTTATTAACTATCAAGTATTTAGCACCACTTATCAGCAATACATACAAGAATTGAACTTAATTATGCATTTTTTAGCGTCTCAAACTAATAGAATATAGTTGTGAATCATTTAATTTCATCAAAACAATTAAATTTAGGTTATGGCAATCAAATAGTTATTACTAATTTAAATTTAGAAATTGATATAGCTAAAAATTATTTTGTTATAGGTAAAAATGGGGCTGGAAAGTCAACATTATTAAACTTTTTAAGTAATAATTTTGAAGGAAATATATTCAACTCTAATTTTGAATTGAATTCAAAGGTATCTATTTTAGAAACAGGCGTTGAACAAAATTTAATTAATGAACTAACTTTAAAAGAGAATTTTGAATTTTTTACTAATGGAATTTTCAATTTAAATATTCACAATAACATTGTTGAAAAATACAAATTAAATCATTTTTTAAATGATAGATATTCAATTTTTTCAAGTGGAATGAAAAAAAGAAGTGAGTTAGTTTTAATTGAGATTAATGAACCAGATTTTTTATGCATTGATGAACCTTTAAATTTTTTAGATACAGAAGGTGTAAAGCTATTAAAAGAACTTCTTATAAAAAGAACTAACAACAAGAAAGGAAACTTAATTGCATCACAACAACTTTTAGATATTTTTAATGATGATTTCAAGGTAATAAATTTAGATGAAATTCAATAAATATATTTTTCAAAAAGAACTAAAAATTGAACTTAGGAATAATATTTCGCTCTACTTAATAACTCCAACAGTAATTTCATTAATAATTCTGTTACCTTTGCTTTCACAAAATAAATTTTTTATAGATAATGAATTATTTCTTATTCTAGAACTTTTATTTTTACTAATTTTTTCAACTTTATTCTCAATTAGAAGAAAGTTTGAAATAAAAAAAATTAAAAGAGAATTAAATTTTGCTCAAATTAGTTTTAAAAATTATTTTTATAGCAAATTATTTTCAGAAATTATTATTTTTTTCCCTCAGGTTCTAATCTTTTTAATAATATTTAGTGCTCTTACCAATAGCACTATAAATACAAATATATTCATTATCTTTATTACAGTTTTTCTATATATATTTAATATTGTTATTTCAAACTTATACTTTCAAATATTTACAAATTTTTCTAACAGTTTTGTACAAATGGTTTTAATACTGCCAATTTATATTGGTTTTATAATGATTATAAGCCCTATTTGGTTAGGTGTTGCCCCTCAACTTACTATGATTTATTTTATGTTACTTACTGGAACAACCTTTTTAAATTATTCGTTTGTTAATTATTTTGTTTTAAAATCATGAAAAAAATATCTGTATTAGTTTTTTTTTGGTCAATAATCGTTTATTTTGGACCATATGATACTACTCAGGGTTTAAGCTCTAAAATTCTCTACATCCATGTTCCTTCTGTTTGGATTGCATATTTTGCATATTCAATTACATTTGCATACTCTATTAAATACATTTTAAATGAAGATCCTAAATTCGACTCAATGGCTGTTGCTAATGCAAAATCAGGTTTAGTATTTACTGCAATTACTCTAATTTCAGGTTCAATTTGGGGAAAACTTACTTGGGGTTCTTGGTGGGTTTGGGGAGATGCGAGACTAAATCTTACTGCAATTCTTTTTTTGGTTTACCTAGGTTATATTTCTTCTCGAAGTTTCAACCCAGATCTACTTAGAACAGCAAAAAATTCATCTTACATTGGTGTATTTGGAATAATACAAATTCCAATAATTCACTTTAGTGTAATCTGGTGGAGATCAATTCACCAACAAGCTTCAATATTAAGTCAAGAAACACTAGCTTCTGGAAATCCACCTATATCGACAGATATTTTACTTATTTTAGGTTTAGGTCTTGTTTTAACTACTTTATTACACCTTTTATTTGTTACTTTATTTCGTAAAATTTCAGATATTGAATGGGAAAACTATTTAAACCCATCAAATAGAGCTAAAATTTAAAAAAAGTGAAAAAAAACATATTATTTATTTTCTTAGGTTTAATATTGGTAATTTTTGGAAGTATTAATTTGGCAAACAATAATACTGTTTATTATTTTACAACAAGCGAAGCTTTGGAAGAAATTGAAAATATGAATGAAAGAGTTAAATTAGGTGGATTTGTTATTAAAGATTCAATTACCAAGATCAATACTAAAACTTTGTTTAGCATTACAGACGGAAACACTGAAATTTCAATTATATACGATGGCTATGTACCAGAACTATTTCAAGACAATATGGGAGTAATTTTAGATGGTGTATTTGAAGATGAGTTATTCTTAGCAGATAATATGTTGGTAAAACATGATAACGAATATATTTCTGAAGATGGTGAAGTATATAACGCTAAAGATTATTCAAAATGATTTCTTCGATAGGCATTTTAACTTCTTGGTTGCTTTTTTTACTACTTGCGCTAGTTTTTATTACAAATAATCTGTTAAAAATTAATATTTATGTACGTTTAATTGTTTTTTTAAATGTATGTTTATTTTTATTACTCGAAATTGGATTGTTTTTTGATGACTTTACAGTTTCTTATATTTCTAATTATTCAGCTTCAACTACACCTCCTCTTTATAAATTCGCCTCTCTCTGGGGTGCTTTAGATGGATCAATATTGCTTTGGAATCTAACACTAAGTCTTTTTATGTATTTTTATTTGAAAAATTTTAAGATCAATACCAGTAACGTTGATATAAAAATTTACTCTTCGATATTATTTTTTTTCGTTGGTTATACCATTTTTAGCTCTTCTCCTTTTGCAGGTTGTATAGAAGCGAATGAAATTGGTTGCAACCTATCAACTCTACTCCCATTTCAGGATTTAGTGTCAAGTCAAATAGGTAGAGGTCCAAATCCATTATTACAAAATCATCCACTTATGGCTATCCATCCTCCATTTTTATATATTGGATATGTTGGAATGTCTGCACCTTTTGTAGCTTCTGTTAGTAGATTGGTACTAAAAGAAACATCATCCGAATGGGTTAATGTAGCTCAAAAATTAACTTTTATTCCTTGGTTATTTTTAACAATCGGAATTTCATTAGGAGCAGTTTGGTCATATGAAGTTTTAGGGTGGGGCGGTTACTGGGCTTGGGATCCAGTGGAAAACGTTTCATTTATACCTTGGTTGCTTTCAACAGCTTTTCTTCATTCTGCAAAAGTAACTAAACATAATAACTCTTTACTGAATTGGAACTATGTTCTAGTTGGTTTAATGTTTCTTTCAACACTATTTGGTACTTTTATTACTCGATCAGGTGTTTTAATTTCTGTTCATGCATTTTCAAATGGAACTATCGGAACTTACTTATTAATAGGTATGTTGATATTTAGTTTGCTATTTCTATACATAGGTTCTATTAATCGTAGATACTTTATTTCGTCAGAAAAATTAAAAAATAAATTTGGTAGATCTGGTTTTTTTATAGCAAATAATATACTGCTTTTTTCATCTGCAATTGTTGTTTTCATTGGCACTATTTATCCACTTTTTTATGAAACTATATTCAGTAGGCAAATAACAATCGGTAGAAACTATTTTGATGTTTTAGTTGGGCCAATATTATTACTTTTAATATTTTTAATGATTTTTTCGATAAAATTATCAATAAAAAATATCAACTTAAAAAAACTCTATGAAGATAATATAATTTTTATAAATTCAAGTCTTTTAATTAGCATTATTTTCTTAATGTTATTTAATAGATCATTTAATCTCGTCGTAACTATCTCTATTTCATTTATATTAATTTCTTTAATCACTTTAAACATTATTAAGAACTTTAATAAGAAAGGAAATAGTTCATACTGGGCTGGCCAGATAGCTCATCTTGGTCTAGGTGTTTTAGCTATTGGAATTATTCTTAACTTTACTCAAAGTTTTTCTCAAGAAATAGAAATAAACTCTTTTGATAATTTTATATTTTCAGAAAATAACTATCAAATTTATGACATCGTGCAAGAAAATTTACCTGAAAAAACTGAACTAAAATTGCCCATTTCTAATGGAAAAATTACTAAATTTACTTCATTAAATATATTTAATAATTCTTCCCAACAAGCGATTAGCTCTCCTGCAATTTTTAGAAATCTGATAAAAGATTCTTATATAAGTATTAAATCAATCAACAACAACACTTTTAAGTTGATTGTAAGAGAAAACTTTGGAATTTCAATTATTTGGATTGGGCTATTTATTACATCAACTTCTTTTTTACCTAAATTGAAATTACGAAAATGAAGTCAAAAAAATTTAGTTTGATTTTAATTATTATTTTAATATTTTTATCATTCTACAAAATTAGTAATGAATCAAGATTCGAAAAATGGAGCAAAATATTGCTATGCCCAGTATGCCAGGGTGAAGTTATTTATGATTCTCCATCAGAATATGCTTCAGATATGAAAGATATTCTTCAAGAGCAAATAAAAACAGGATATACAGATGAACAAATTTATAACTTTTGGGTAACAAGATATGGCGAAAGAATAGTAACCGACAATATAGCAAGAAATTTTGAAATAATTTTGATTCCAATAGCTATTATTTCTATTTTTATAATTATTTTTTTAAGGAAAATAAATGCTAAAAAATAAATGGACTTTAAGCTCTATAGTAGTTATATTGCTTTCAATATTTTTATATATAAATTTAGAGAATAACTCTTTAATTCAAGATGAAACAAATACAAATCTAGAAAATGTAACTAATGAAGAGATGGAAATTGTTATAACTCAAAATCCAAATATTTTCCCAATGAGAATAGCTTTAGCAAATCGATATTTTGAAGAATTTGATTATTCTTCTGCTTTAGGTCATTTTATGTATATCGTACAAAATTCAAATGATACTAGTTACGTAAGTTTTTCGTTAGCACAAATAGGGTGGATGGTTTATGAATCAGGAGATAAAAATACTGCTTTAAGATATATAGAAGAGTCTATTAAAACATTACCTACATCTTCTATTGCTAAAACATATAAAGGTATTATTTTTATTCAAGATGAAACAACACGCTTTGAAGGTAAGCAAATTTTAACTGAATTACTATTAAATTCTGATATTGCTTTAGATGATAAAAAAGTAATCGAAGAAATTCTTAACTCTTATGAAAAATAAATTACTTATATTAATTTTAATTTTTGCAAATTGTACAAATCCAGAATTTTCAAATCCTATTGTCATAAGTCCAGAAATAGTTCAAAATATCACTGAATTAGAAAACAATTCAAAACTTGAAATAGATTTAAATGAAACAACAATAATTAATTATTGGGCTTCTTGGTGTTTAGAGTGTATCCAAGAGCATCAGTTGTTAATTCAACTATCAGAAATTGAAAGTATAAAAAATAGTATTTATGCAATTTCTTTTCAAGATTCAAAACCTGATGCAATAAATTTTCTAGAAGTTTACGGAAAAGGAAATATCAAATATGGTATTGACAAAAAAAGTGCTTTAGCAATAAATTCTGGAGTATTTGGAGTTCCCGAAACACACATAATAAAAGAGGGTAAAATAATTAAAAAATTTATTGGTCCTTTAACTTTTAATGACGTGGAAGAAATTCTAATTATTTTTTCTAAATAGTTACTAATTTACTAATATTCAATTAAGTGAAAAGGATAATCGCGATTTATCGAGGAAAGTCCGGACTCCAAAGAGCAAAGAGCTGGGTAACTCCCAGGCAAGAAATTGACGGAAAGTGCAACAGAAAATATACCGCTTACATTGTAAGTAAGGGTGAAAAGGTAGTGTAAGAGACTACCAGTAACTTAAGTGATTAAGTTAGCTTGTAAACCCCTCTTGGAGCAATACCAAAAAGCAATTAGTCTGCTCGACTTAAGATTGCGGGTAGGTAGCTAGACATATTTGGTAACAAATATGCAAGATGGATGATTATCTTGTGTTTAACACAAACAGAATCCGGCTTATATTTTCACTTAACAAGGGTGCCTCCTTGCGAGGCACCCACCTAAAAATAATCAAAAGCTATTATTGACTAATGACAAAGTTTTCATATTTCTTAGGATCAGAACAGTGGCAGCCTGAAGATTTACTTAAACATGCGGTATTAGCAAAAGATGCAGGTTTTGATATGTTAACTATATCTGAACATTTTCACCCATGGGTAGATGACTTCTCAGCTTCAAATTTTACTTGGTCTACATTGGGAGCTTTAGCAAGCTCACTCCCCCAACTAGATTTGGGAACTGGTGTAACAACTCCACTTTGGAGAATTCACCCTGGTGTTATTGCACAAGCTGCTGCTACGATAGATAGATTGACTCCAAAGACTTTCCATCTTGGAGTTGGAACTGGCGAAAATATAAATGAAGGTCCACTAGGATTTTCATTTCCTAATTACGAAGAAAGAAAAGACAGATTAATTGAAGCTTTAAAAATTATAAAGTCTCTTTTTAGTGGTGAAAAATTAACTTTTGATGGGAAGTATTATCAAACAAACAAAGCAAAACTTTACACTCCTCCTCTAAAAAAAATACCTATATGGTTAGCTGCTGGTGGTCCTAAATCTGCACAAGTAGCAGCTGAGTATGCGGATGGTTTAATGATTAGTGTTAAAGACCCAAAGATTGCTTACGAAAATGTCATTGATCCAGCAAGGTTTAAAACTAAAGAATTAAAGAAAGATGAAATGTCAGTTCATACATATAGGTGGACAATGTTTGCTGAGAGTGATGAGGATGCTTGGACTGCACTAAGATCCTGGAGAGGCTTAAGAGCGCCAAATAGGCTAAATGAACTTGACCCTGAAGCACTAAGAATCGAAGCTGATAGTTTTCCTAAAGAAGAGATAATGTCTAAGTTTTCAAGAGCATCTTCTGTAGATGAACTTGTAAATATTTACAAACCACTTGTAAAAGAATTTAATTCTGAAATTATAACCATTCAAATATCTTCAATTAATCAAGAAGAAACTATACAACTTCTTGGAAAAGAATTACTTCCAAGATTAAAAAAATAAATTGTTAATTTATTTAATCATTGGATTGCTAGGAGGAATTCTTTCTGGTTTACTTGGAATAGGTGGTGGAGTTCTCTTTGTCCCACTATTAACTTACCTTTCAACAACTAATTTTAAAACTAATACTGGAATTTCATCTATGGCTGTAGTTCTAGTAGGAACTGCAAGTGCAACAGCTTACTTATTGAACGATTTTAGTAAAGGGCAGAATTTTATTACTGAAATCGTAATTATGATAATTGCTGGAATATTAGGAAGCTATTTTGGTAGTAAGTTAACTTTTAAAATTAATACAAAATTATTAAAAAGAATATTTTCAGTGTTGCTTATTTTTTCTGGTTATCGAATGATTTTTGCAAATCAAGTAGAAAGTATTACTGGCGATATTTTGATTTTATTTTTTGTAATAGGTTTTATTTCTGGAATTGGCTCAGGCTTATTAGGGATAGGTGGAGGAATTATAAGAATTCCTTTACTTGTATTATTTGGAGGATTTGAACAAATAATTGCACAAGGAATATCCTTGATCACAACAGTGCCTACAGCATTAACAGCAGCCATAACCAAATTAAGAAATGATACTAAATCTAGAAATATTGGCCTTATTGTAGGATCATCTGGAATCGTAGGTTCCTTCATAGGAGGGAATATTGTATTTAATATCTCTGATGAAGTTTTGAATATAAGCTTTGGACTTTTTCTTTTTGCAGTTTCAATTAATATGTTTAAAAACTCTTCTAAATAATTTTTCCGGTCTTTAAAAATAAATTAACTAGCTTTCTACTTTTAAATTTATAAAATACGTAAAAAGCGCCAATTGTATTTAGTAATATTTGAAAATTAGTATTGATATAACTTTCTTGAACATCAAATTCGCTGAATTGGTAATTAAATAAAGGATAAAAGAACACGGTCTGATTCAACCATACAAAGTTTAAAAACAAACTAAAAAACATACCTATACAAATTAATAAAAGTTTTTTGCGTAATTCGGTACTTCTTTTTGTAAATAACATCACAAATGAAAAAATAATTAGAACAGAGATTAAACTTTGACTCATTAACAAAATTTCATAATTTACACCTAATATTTTAAATAAAAAATTTAATATTAATGGAAGAACTGAACCGATTGAAAGAAACCTCATATCAGCTGAATAATCTTTAAAAATATATCTAAATAAATAAAATGAACCTGCTACAGACCATATAATCATTTTTTGTCTAAAGCTTCATTTGCAAGTTGATCAGCTCTTTTATTAAACTCTCTTTTAATATGCGTTAGTTTAACGTTTGGAATTTTTGAGACAAGTTTCTGTGCATCATTATATAAATTTATTAAGTTTTCAGATTTTACTCTATAATTTTTATTCATTTGCTCAACAACTAATTTTGAATCTAAAAATATTTCAACAACATCAATTTTATTCTGGAAACAATAGTTTAATGCTTCTATAAGAGATTGATACTCTGCAACATTATTACTAGCTATACCAATTTTTTTACTTATATTATCAATTTCTATATTATTTTTTTGTATAGATATACCAATTGAAGCGTTACCTGGATTAGATCTAGAAGCACCATCGCAGTATATTTTATACATTAACGATAACACCACTGCAATATGGACATTGTTTGAATTTTGATTCTTGTACCTGCTCAAGCTCACTTGAAGTTAAATCTACACCACAACATCCACATTGATCTCCTAGATTATATGCTGCAACAACATCTACACCATTAGATTTTAAATTTTTATAAAGAATTTTTAAATCTGCATTAAGGTTATTTAAAAAAATATTTTTTTGATTTTCAAGATCTGATATTTTTTTATCTAATTTATTCCATTCTTCTTGTAATAATTTAGAATTTGCTACTAAATCATCCTTTAAAATATTCAGCTTTTCTGAAACTAACTCATAATCCGTTAACTTCTCTTTATTTTCATACTGGAGTTGATCAATTTTAGATAATAATTCTTCATAATTTTTTTCATTAATAGTAAGCTGTTTCTGGTAATTTTCTAATTCAGATGGGAGAATGTTTCTTTTTGTTATGTTTGATGTAATATTGTCATTTTTAATTTCGATTTCCTGTAATTTTTTATTTAAATCTTTTTTGGTTTCAAAAAAATCTGTGAGAATATCTTTTTTTAAATTCTTATCTACTAAGAGAGATTTATATTCAGTTTCCAAATTTTTTAAATTCACTACTGTATTGCTATCTTTTTTTTGTTGATTAATTGAATAAATTAAATTATCAATTTCCTGTAAATCTACTAAATCACTAAGTAAAAATGGTTTATCCATAATAGCTTTCATAAAAATATTCAATTTTAATTTCTAATTTTGAGGAAAGTGTTTCTATAAATTTTTTAATACCAGGTATCTCAGTAGAAATATGGTTTACCTGAACTATGCCAAAATTTTTATAATCAGCATACAAAAAATGGTGGTGTGATATATCACCTGTTAGAAATACATCAATGTTTTTAGGGACTTCACTTAAGAATTGGGTTCCAGAACCTGGAACTACTGCAACTGTTCTAATTTTTTCAATTTCTGAAAAATACTTGTTATATCTAATAACTGAAGTATTTAAATTTCTTTCTATCATTTTTATAAAATCTTCTTTAGAAATTAAATCTATCTCACCATATCTTCCAACACTATTGTTTTCATTACTATTTCCAAATGTTTTAATATTTTGTAATTTAAATAATTTTGCAAGCTCATCTGAATTGCCACCAATACAGACATCTAGTGCTGTATGGACTGAAATTACATTTATGTCATGTTTTAAAAACTCAAGGGGTAATGAGTATGAATTATTGTAATTTAAATCTGAAAAATTATTAAATACTGCGGGATGATAGGTAATTACAGTATTAATATTTTTTTCATTACAAATTTTTAATATTTTTCTATCAATATCATGTGCAAATATTAAATTATTAACTTCAGATTCAGGTTTTCCTATTAATAGTCCTACTTTATCATCTGAAAAAGCATCAGATAAAGGGGAAATTTCATTAATTACATTTATTAATTCAAATATTTGCATTAATTTAATAGTACTTTAAAACGTTATAAAGATTTAGCGCTTTTTTTGTTATGGTAGTTAGCCCAAATAACTAGTAAGGTTGGAAGAATTAAAATTGAAGCTACCAATGCAAAACCTAATGCTACAACAACTACAATTCCCATTTGCTGAAATGGTTTTAATGAAGATGTCATTAGTATTCCAAAACCTGCCATAGTTGTAAATGCTGAACCAAACAATGAACCACCTGTTGTTTTCAATGTAGTTTTTACAGCCTCAACAGGATTATCAGAAGAAGAAAGCACTTCTCTAAATCTATTGGTCACATGAATAACAAAAGGTACCCCAATTCCAATAGCAAGCCCGGAGAGAGTTGAAGTGACTGGATTTAAAGGTATCTCAAGTAAGTACATTCCTAAATAAGTCCCCATAACTATTGCAACAACAGGAAGAATAGTAATGACACCAAGAAATGGTTTTCTTATGTCAATTAAATAGTAAATTATTAAGAATAACATCGAAGCTAAAATTGCGAATATTAACGATTGAAATTGTGATTCTGAGATTAAGTCACTTACACTTTGAGTAACAATCGCATCATTAGTAGCAGCAATCGAAACTCCTATGGAAGATAATGGTGTAAATGCATCATAAATATCATCTCTTAATTGAGCAGCACCCAATGATCCTGCAGAAGTAGAAATTCGAACTTGTAGAGCAGTTACTTTATTGTCTTGATTGAAATAAAGATAAGCTAAGAATGCTTCCGAATCGTAATTCACAAGATACTCATAAAGTCCTTGAACGTCACCTGAGTCTTTAACTCTTAATGCGTCTATACCTTGAGATCCAGACAATAAATCAACACCGTATGACCCAAGCGTTGCTAAAAGTTCCATATCTGGCATAGCTGGTGGAGCATTAGGAACAGTTCCTTCTGGAGCTAATAATTGACCAAGTGTACCTACGACAGACTCAGCAGCCACATTTCCTGCGTAAACAACGATATTTTCTTTTTCACTTAGATTATTTAATGATTCAATAAGTGCGTTATGCATTTCTGGAGTAGCTAAATTTTCTCCTTCAATTAACACTGAGGTTGTTTCTCCAAATCCCCCACCAAATTCTTCAGTAAGTAAATCTAAAGTTTGTACTACTGGGCTATCTTCAGGTAGAAAATCTGTAAATTCAAATATAGTTTCTAGATTAGAAAAACTGAAATATCCATAACCCGAAATTGCAACTAACAACGTTAAAGCAACTAATTTAAGTTTTTTAGGAATTATGCCACTAGAGGCAGCAATTTTGTTCAATAAACTTTCACCAGAAGATAAAAAAGCTTCTTTACTAATTCTGTCTTTTGCCTCAGCTCTTTTGTCTAATAGAGTTCTGATCGCAGGTACAAATGTCATTACAAGAAAAAATGCGAAAAATATTCCAGAAGAAACTAAGATTCCAAAATCTTTCAATTCAGGAAGAGGCGAAACTATGTTTGTAAGAAAGCCTACTATTGTAGCAAGTGTAGCAAGCGTTAACGCAATTCCAACAGATTTCAGTGTTGATGAAGTAGAACCAATGATTGTATTTCCTGAACCTATCTCTTCTCTATATCTTGAAGTAAAGTGAATTGCATAGTCTACACCAAGACCAATCAAGATTATTGGTGCAATTTGAGATACTTGATTTGGAGGACCAATTATACCAAGGTAACCAGGACCAAGTATTGTTCCAGCTCCCTGCATCCAACCTATAGAAAGAAGTATTGCACCTAGGCTTAAAAGTAGGTCGCTAAATGTTCTTCTTCCAGATTTAAGAATTCCATATCCTTTTCTTGGTCTTATGAAAAATATATATGCTAAAACAACAAGAATAATAAGAAATGCTTGGCCAAATAATTTACCTATCTCTTGTAGAAAGTCATCGCCTTCATTACCAAGTAGAAGCCCGAAAGAAAAGCCCGATACTTTAATATTTCCTACTGAAATTTCTGATAGAGCATCAGAAAGAGCTACTTCCATACGAGGTTGTTCAACAAATGCTACATCTGAACCACCAAACTCTTGGACAATTAAGGCACTGTCAATTGTCACAATTGCTAATCCTGCTGATGCAGTAGTCTCATCTTGGTTATAAGTTGACGACAAAAGAGCAGCTGCAAAAGCTTTAAACTCAGGGGGCATTTGACTGTTAGCTTGATTATAAAGCTGTTTAAATTGTTCATCTGACATTGCGCTCACATTCAATGTAGGATTGAATGCTTTTGCAAAATCAACTGGTGCAAAGAATCCCTGTACAGCACTGCCTTGATTTTTAACTAAATAAGGATATATTTCACTTTGTAAAACTACTTTATTAATTTCTTGCCAAGCAAGATAACCATCAACAGTTAAAACATCTTCTCCACTAACAATTATTTGAAAGACTGATTGTGAGCCAGATGTTTGAAAAAATTCACCTAACTTAGATTGAGCCTGAATTTCTGGTGTATCAAGTTCTCCGCCAAAACTTGTACTTAATTCTTCGGCTTGACCTGCCATATAACCAAAAAAACCAGTTAAAAGTAAAACAACAAAGATTGTAACTACTGGTCTCTTAGTAGCTGCTGATGAAAAAAAGTTTGTTAAAAGTTTCATAAATAATTAGATTAGGTAAGTCTTAATTTAAGTAATAGTTATAAAAACTATTTTTTTGTAACTTAAAACAATATGTAAAATTAAAATATGTTTTTTGCAGTATTGACTGGAGTATTAATTAATTTAGCGATTCCTAATGGTCTAATCATAGAAAACAGTAGTGAAAATTTAAATAGAAATAAGATTGAAAACTATGATGTAATCACTATTTCACAATCGGGAAGTCTTTTTTATAGCGTCACAAATGAAATTATTCAAAGTGCTAATAATTTGAATACAAATTTAACTTTTATAGGAAGAGCAAACATAGGTCTTGAAAAAACTACAAATTCTTCAGGTGAAGTAAAAGTAACTACACTAAATAATTATTTATATAATGTTTCGATCAAAACAATTGATTCATCTGTAACTAGTTATTTTTATAATAAAATTGAAAGTTCGGTAATTAATAGTGGCAGGCTTTTAGTTTCTGAATTAACTGCAGAAAGGTACTCCTTAGAAGTTGGTGATAAAGTATTTTTAGTAGGTTTAGAAAACAAAATAATTGAATTAGAAGTTGGTGGAATTTCTAAAGATAGTGATATGGGCTGGTTTGAAATGGTAGTTAATAAAGACACCGGCTATCAGCTTGGAATTTTTAGAAACATACAAGCAATTATTTGGGATACAAATATTAATGAAAACTTTTTAATTGAACTACATAAAAATATTAAGTATTCAAAAGTTAAATTTTCCTTTAGAGAAAGTGAACCAAATCAGAATTGGGTTTTACCTAGTGCATTGGTAAAAGAATTTTTTGGAGATTTTCAAATTAAGGAAAGAGATGGTGTATGGGTTACAACAGAACCAGCATGGAGAAGTAAAAATATTCAACAAAAAAGAATGCCTCTATTGGGATTAACTGTTTGTCATAGGCTAATGTGGGAACCTCTAGAAGGAGCTTTGAATCAAATTATTGATGAAGGTCTTAGCGATTACATTTCAAAAGAAGAATTTCAAACTTCAGGTGGCTGTTATGCGCCAAGAAGAATAAGTAGGTTCGATGCTGGTGGTAGTATATCAAGGCACGCATGGGGCATTGCAATTGACATCAACACAAAGTCTGGTTATCCGCAGAGAATTGTAGAAATTTTTAATTCCTGGGGTTTTGCTTGGGGTGGAACATGGACTTCACCTGATGAGATGCATTTTGAGTTAAGAGACCTATCTGCCAGCGTTTCTAAATCAAATAGTTAGGCTGTATTTTTAAATTTAGAAGGTTAAGTAAGATTAAAAAAATTTAACTTGTTAAATTTTTTCAATATTTTTACTTCTAAAAGTTCCAGTTGTATCAAAAATTAAACAATTGATTTTATCAAATTCAATACTACTGAACTCAGAATGCGCTGTGTGAATCAGTATTAAATCATAATTTTGTAAATTATTAATTTCATTTTCTTTTTTAATACTTAAACCATTTACAACTAAAGATTCAACAAATGGGTCATAATAAGAGATTGAAACTTCTTTAGCTACAAGCTCCTCTATAATGTCGAGAGCTGGAGACTCTCTTGTATCTCCAATATCTTTTTTATATGCAACACCTAAAAGTAAGACATTTGAATTCTTCATCAGAACAGCATTCTTATTCATTATTTCTGTAATTCTTGTAACTACGTAGTGTGGCATAGAGTTGTTGATTTCTTGTGCAAGTTCGACAAATCTTACAGGATGTCCAATTTGTCTTGTTTTAAAAGATAAATATTTTGGATCAATAGGTATACAGTGACCTCCTACACCTGGGCCGGGACGAAAAGATTGGAAGCCAAATGGTTTAGTTTTAGCAGCATCTACAACTTCCCAAATGTCAATATCTAGCATTTTACAAAGAATTGCAAGTTCATTAATTAAAGCTATATTTACTTGTCGATAAGTGTTTTCTAAAAGTTTTACCATTTCAGCTTCTCTCGTACCTGATACTTCTACAACTTCATTAATGATGCTTTTATAAAAAGATGCGATTGCATTTGTGGATTCTTGATTAATACCACTTACTATCTTTGGGGTATTTTTGAATTTCCAAACTTGATTTCCTGGATCAATTCTTTCTGGAGAATATCCTAGAAAAAAATCTATTCCAGCAGTTAATCCAGAAATACTTTCTAATATTGGCTTTACTACTTCAAGAGTAGTACCAGGGTATGTAGTAGACTCTAAAATTACTATATGACCAGATTGTAAATTATTTGCAATATCTCTTGAAGCATTTTCAACGAAGCTTAAGTCAGGTTGATAATCAGTTAAAGGAGTTGGAACACTGATAACTAAATGTTTGCATTCTGAAAGGACTTCTGATTTTGTTGAAAAAAGGAGACCAGAAGCAACTGCATGTTCTAATTGTTGGTTACTAATGTCTTCAACATGCGATTTAAAATTACTCAAATTCGCAACTAAATTTGCATTCACATCAAAACCCATCACTTTGAGTTTTGAATTTGTAGCTTCTACAGCAAGTGGGAGGCCGACGTAACCTAAACCTAAAACTGCTAAATCGAATTCAAATTTTTTCATACTTACTTAAATAAAACTTCAAATATTCTATTTGAAGTATTTCCATCCCAGTATTTTATA